>JAHFRL010000096.1 GCA_023266235.1 Betaproteobacteria bacterium | reverse complement strand
CGCTGGAAATGATGATGACCGGTGAATTCATCGATGCCGCCACCGCGCTTAAGTGGGGTCTCGTCAACCGCGTCGTGCCTCCGGAGCAGCTCGACAACGCGGTGCGCGAGCTCGCGGATTTGCTGCTGTCCAAGCCCCCGGCAGTACTCGCCGCCGGCAAGAAATTTTTCTATCGCCAGATCGAAATGGACCTGGAGCCCGCGTACAAGCTCGCGAGCCAGGTCATCACCGACAACATGCTCGGTCCCGACGCGCTCGAAGGTGTCGGCGCTTTCGTCGAGAAACGCAAACCGCGATGGAAAAACAAGTGAATGGTGAATGGTAAATAGGAAATGGTAAAAGCAGGTCCTTCCCCATCATGGGGAATGTTCAGATGGGGTGGATCACCCATTTCCTATTCCCTGTTACCCATTGAAGCGATTGCAATGAAAGTCTGCGCGATTCTTCTGGTCGTTGCCCCACTCTTGGCAAATGCCGGCGGCTCCAACTACGGCATTGCGCCGGGCGCACACCCTAACCTCGCCGGCAAGGTAGCCGAATGGCCGGTGCCGACGCCGCGGTTCGCGCGCGACCCCGCGCCCGGCCCCGACGGCAACATTTACATCTCGGTCATGAGCGGCAACAAGGTCGCGCGCTTCGACACCAGGACCCGGACGTTCAAGGAATGGGATATGCCGTCCGGCCACCACCCGCACGGGCTGCTGGTCGACAGGCAGGGCATCGTGTGGACCACCGGCAACGGTAACGGCACCATCGGCCGGCTCGATCCGGCGACCGGGAAGATGGCCGAGTACAAGACGCCTTCGGGCGGCGGTGGGCCGCACACCCTGGTCATCACCGATGACGGCTCCACGATCTGGTTCACCCTGCAAAGCGGCGACAAGATCGCGAGCCTCGACACCAAAACCGGCGCGATCAAGGAATACCCGACGTCGGGCGGGCCGTATGGCCTTGCGCTCGACAAGGCGGGCATCGTCTGGTTCTGCCGCATGGGCGACGACAAGCTCGGCAAGCTGGATCCGAAGACCGGACAGATGAGCGAACTTAGTACTGGACGCGGCTCGCGCCCGCGACGCATCGCGACCGCGCCGGACGGTATGCTGTGGGTCACGCTTTACGGCAACGGCAGGCTCGTCAAGGTCGATCCGGCAGCGCTGAAAGTGGTCAAGGAGTACCAGCTGCCGGGAGGCGATGCCGGGCCCTACGCGGTCACCGTCGACGGCGGCGGCATGGTGTGGGCGAACGAAATCAACACCGATACCGTGGTGCGGCTGAATCCCGCGAACAACGAAATGCGCGTGGTGCAGCTGCCCTCGAAAAACACCGGCATCCGCAAAATGAGCGTCGCTGCCGATGGCAGGCTGTGGTACATGGGCAGCCACAACGGCCGGCTTGGTGTGGTCGAATAATTCTAGTCCTGCTTGCCGATCGCCAGCATCAACTGGTTCAAGCGTTTTACAAATGCAGCCGGGTCTTCGAGCTGGCCGCCTTCCGAGAGCAGCGCCTGATCGAACAGCACCCAGCTCCAGTCGTTGAAGCGCTGCGCGTCCGCCTCGTCTTTGAGGCGCAGCAGCAGCGGATGCCGCGGATTGATCTCGAGGATCGGCTTCGACGGCGGCACTTTCTGTCCCGCTTCCTTCAATAGCCGCTCGAGGTTGGCGCCGAGGTCGTGCTGTCCTGCGACCAGACACGCCGGTGAATCAGTGAGCCGCAGCGTCACGCGCACGTCCTTCACCCGCTCGCCGAGCGACTGTTTGATCTTCTCCGTGAGCTCCTTGTATTCGCCCGCTTCTTTCTCCTGTTCCTTCTTTTCGGCCTCGTCTTCGAGCTTGCCGAGGTCGAGCTCGCCCTTGGCGACCGATTGCAGCGGCTTGCTGTCGAACTCGTGCAGGTGGCTGACCACCCATTCGTCGACGCGCTCATGCAGCAGCAGCACTTCGATGCCTTTCTTGCGGAACACCTCGAGATGCGGGCTGTTCTTCGCCGCGGCAAACGTGTCGGCGGTGACGTAATAAATTTTCTCCTGCCCCGGCTTCATGCGCGCCACGTAATCGGCGAGCGCCACGTCCTGCGCCTCGGTATCGGCGTGCGTCGATGCGAAACGCAGCAGTTTCGCGATGCGCTCGCGGTTGGCGTGGTCCTCGCCGACGCCTTCCTTGAACGCGCGGCCGAACTCTTTCCAGAATTTCGCGAATTTGTCCTTGTCGTTGGCGGCCAGGTCCTCGATCATGCCGAGCACGCGCCGCACGGAGCCGGCGCGGATCGCCTCGATGTCCTTTGACTCCTGCAGGATTTCGCGCGACACGTTGAGCGGCAGGTCGTTGGAATCGATCACGCCGCGCACGAAACGGAGATAGGGCGGCAGCAGCTGTTCGGCGTCGTCCATGATGAACACGCGCCGCACGTAGAGCTTGATGCCGCGGCGATGCTCGCGGTCCCACAGATCGAACGGCGCGTGTGCCGGGAGGTAGAGCAGCTGCGTGTATTCCTTGGTGCCCTCGACCTTCGCGTGGGCGTGGGCGAGCGGCGCCTCGAAATCATGCGCGACGTGCTTGTAGAACTCGTCATACTGCTCCTGCGCGATTTCGGATTTCGGCCGCGCCCACAGCGCGTTGGCCTGGTTGACGGTCTCGTCTTCGCCGCTGACTGAAGTGTTATCTGACTTGTCCCGCTTTTCGTCTTTCTGCCATTCCTCTTTCTTCATCACGATCGGCAGCACGATGTGATCGGAGTACTTACGGATGATGGCGCGCAGCCGGGCGCCGGACAAAAGGTCGTCTTCGCCTTCGCGCAGATGGAGCGTCACCTCGGTGCCGCGGCCCGCTTGGCTCACGGGTTCGATCGTATACTCGCCGCTGCCGGTCGATTCCCAGCGCACGCCGTGCCCGGCGCCGAGTCCGGCGCGGCGCGTGACCAGCGTTATCTTGTCAGCCGCAATGAACGACGAATAGAAGCCGACGCCGAATTGGCCGATCAGGTGCGCGTCCTTCGCCTGGTCGCCGGTGAGCGCCTTGAAGAACTCGCGCGTGCCGGATTTGGCGATGGTGCCGATGTTGGCAATCACCTCGTCGCGCGACATGCCGATGCCGTTGTCGGCAACCGTGATGGTGCGCGCCTGCTTGTCGAAGCTGACGCGGATTTTGAGCTCGGCATCGTTTTCAAACAGATCCTTGCCGGTCAGCGCCTCGAAGCGCAGCTTGTCGCAGGCGTCGGACGCATTGGAGATCAGCTCACGCAGGAAGATCTCCTTGTTGCTGTATAACGAGTGGATCATGAGGTCGAGCAGTTGCTTGACCTCGGCCTGAAATCCGAGTGTTTCCTTGCCGGTCGTGGTATCCACTGCAGAATCTCCCATATCGAAACCCATTCAAATCTGGGGGTCGTTTGCGCTATATCAAGGCCTGCAATTGCGTAAACTCAGGCTTGATATAGAATTTTACGGACGCGACATCGACATGAGCCGATAATGCGTCGAACAGAGGAGAACATCCATGCGTACAATCTCAGTGCTGAACATCCTGCGCCTGGTGTGCGTGGCGCTTGCAACTACCTTTGCCACGCCCGTGCTGGCGCAGCAGCAGGTCGTGATCGTGACCTCGTTTCCGAAGGAGTTGACCGAGGCCTACAAGAAAGCGTTCGAGGCGAAAAATCCCGGCATCCGGGTCGAGATCCTCAACAAGCCGACCCCCGCGGGCGTCTCCTACATCCGCGAAGCGCCGGCAACCAACAAGCCCGACGTATTCTGGGTTTCGGCGCCCGACGCATTCGAAGTGCTGTCCAACGAGAAACTGCTCGCCAAAATCGAGTCGCCCGCCAAGGAAGTGCCGGCGAAGATCGGCAACTACCCGATCAACGATCCGAAGGGCTATTACCTCGGCCAGGCGCTCGCCGGTTACGGCATCATGTGGAACACGCGCTACACGAAAGCCAACAAGCTGCCCGATCCCAAGGAATGGGCCGATCTCGCCAAGCCGGTTTATTTCAGCCACGTTGCAATGTCGTCGCCGTCGCGCTCGGGCACCACGCACCTGACGGTCGAGACCATCCTGCAAGGAGAAGGCTGGGACAAAGGCTGGCGGCAGATGCTGATGATCGCCGGCAACTGCGCCGCCATCACCGAGCGCAGCTTCGGCGTCCCCGACGGCGTCAACAGCGGCCAGTACGGGCTGGGACTCGTGATCGACTTCTTCGGTCTCGCCGCGAAGGCTTCCGGCTTTCCGACCGAGTTCGTCTATCCGTCCGTGACCGCGATCGTTCCCGCCAACATCGGGATGGTCGCCGGCGCCAAGAACACCGAGAACGCGAAGAAGTTCATCAACTACACGCTCTCGCCCGAGGGCCAGGAACTGCTGTTCGATCGGCAGATCAGCCGCCTGCCGGTGCTGCCGAGCATCTATAAGAAAGCGCCGCCGGGGTTCCCCAATCCCTTCACCGGCAAGATCAAGCCCAAGGTGAACTTCGATTCGGACCTCGCCGAATCACGCTACTACGTGGTGAGTTCGATCTTTGATCAGACCATCACTTTCCGGCACAAGGAACTCACGCAGGCGGCAAAGGCCATCAACAACGCGGCCGCGAAGCTCGCCAACAAGAGCAACCCGCAGGCTTTGAGGCTGCTCGATGAAGCGCGCGACCTCGCCTACGCGCCGGTGGTGAGCGAGGAGAAATCGAAGGACAAGGAATTCCTCGCGCTCTACCGCAGCACCAAGCGCGACGCCGAGAAAACCAAGCAGGTCACCGCGCTCGAGGAATACTGGGGCAACACCGCGCGCAGGAACTACGCAAGAGCGATCGAGCTCGCGAACCAGGCTGCGGCGCTGGCGAAATAAAGCAACCGCCGATGAACGCCGATGAACGCGGATCAAGAACACCGCACACCTCGGCCGCAGAGAACACGGAGTTCACAGAGAAAATTCGATACAGAGAACCGCGTCTTGATTGATCTTGTTCCGCGCTCTCTGTAATCTTTGTGGCTGTCTGGTTTTTGACGGCCCGAACCGGAGTCGGGCTGCCTTCTGAGGCTGGTCAATGTCCCTTTTTGCAATCGGCGTTCATCGGCGTTCATCGGCGGTTTCGGTACTGGCCGGGCGCTTTACCTTCCCCCAGGCCGCGCTCGCGCTCGTCATCGCGCTGTTCCTGTGCGTCTTCCTGATGGTCCCGGTCTTTACCGTCATTTACGTCGCGTTCACCAGCAATGGCAGCTTCACGCTGTCGCACTTCCAGTCGTTCTTCCACCTCACGCTGATGCGCGAGGCGTTCTATAACAGCCTGTACGTCGGCGGCATGAGCGTCGTGGTCTCCTCGATCCTCGCGCTGCCGCTCGCTTATTTCATCACGCGCTTCCAGTTTCGCGGCGCGCTCGCGATCCAGACGCTCGGCGTGCTGCCGCTGATCATGCCGCCGTTCGTCGGCGCCACCGCGATGCAGCTGCTATTCGGCCGCAGCGGCTCGCTCAACCTGATACTCGGCGACTGGTTCGGCATCAACCTGCCGATCATGCAGGGGTTGAACGCAGTCATCTTCGTCGAGGCGCTGCACTACTTTCCGTTCATCCTCCTCAACCTCACGGTCGCGCTCAACAACATCGACAGCGCAATGGAGGAGTCCGCGCAAAATCTCGGCGCCAGCGGCTTTCGGCTGTTCCGCCGCATCGTGTTTCCGCTGGCGATGCCCGGCTACATGGCCGGCGCAGCGCTGGTGTTCCTCAAGGTGTTCGATGACGTCGCAACGCCGCTCGTGCTCAACGTCACCAGCATCCTCGCCGCGCAGGCCTACCTGCGCATCACCTCGATCGGGATCGACGACCCGATCGGCTACGTCGCGAGCGTGATCATGGTCGTGGCGTCGATGGCGGCGCTGTGGGGCTCGACCTGGGCGATGCGCGGCAAGGAGTACGCGACGCTGCAGCGCGGCGGCAGTTCGCTCGCCACCCGCAAGCTCAAGCCGTGGCAGGCGGTGCTCGCCTACGGCTGGATCGTGTTCGTGCTGCTGCTCGTGCTGTCGCCGCACCTCGGCATCCTGCTCCTGTCGTTCAGCAAGCTGTGGAGTTTCTCGGTGATCCCCGAGGCCTACACGCTCGACAACTATGCGACGGTATTCCGCGATTCGCCGTTCATGCTGTGGAATTCCCTGCTCTACTGCGGCATCGCCGCCGGGCTCGACGTCCTGATCGGCACGGCAATCGCCTACCTGATGCTGCGCACCCGGCTGCCGGGCCGCCAGGTGCTCGATTTCATCGCCACCGGCGCGGTGGCGATTCCCGGCGTGGTGCTCGGCATCGGCTATCTGCGCACCTTCCGCGATTTCAATATGCCCTTCACCGACCTGCCGTTCGTCTCGTTCTGGCTGATCCTCGCGTTTGCCTACACCGTGCGGCGCCTGCCCTATGCGCTGCGCTCGTGCGTGGCGGGTCTGCAGCAGGTGCACGTCTCGATGGAGGAAGCGGCGCAGAACCTCGGCGCCAACAACCGCCGCACCATCTGGCGCGTCGTCGTGCCGCTGATGGCGGGCGGCATCCTCGCCGGCTTCGTCACCAGCTTCCTCACCGCGGCGGTCGAAATCTCGGCGACCATCATGCTCGTCGCCGCGACCTCGGACGCGCCGGTGTCCTACGGGATTTATCTTTACATGCAATCGATTGTCGGGCGCGGGCCCGGCGCCGCGCTCAGCGTGATCGCGGTGACGCTGGTCGGGCTCGGCACTTATCTCTCGCACCGCATCATGCGCGCGCGCAGCATGCGGTTTGAGGCGTTGCAGGCACTGAAATAGCGGCCTATGGCCAAAGTCAAAGTCGAGTTCCAGGACATCGCGCTCGCGTTCGGCAAAACGCAGGTGCTGCGCGATATCGATCTCGTCATCGAGCCGGGTGAGTTCTTCGCGCTGCTCGGGCCGTCCGGTTCCGGCAAGTCCACGCTGCTGCGCGTGCTCGCGGGCTTTGCCCGGCCGCAGGCAGGCCGCGTGCTGGTCGACGGCAAGGACATCTCCGCCGTGCCGCCGTGGCAGCGCGACATCGGCATGGTGTTCCAGAACTACGCGCTGTGGCCGCACATGTCGGTGCGCGCCAACGTCGCCTTCGGGCTCGAGGAACGCCGGCTGCCGCGGGACATGATCAAGCGCAAAGTCGCCGCCGCGCTCGAGCTGGTGGGCTTGCAGGAGTTCGCCGCGCGCCGGCCGAGCCAGCTCTCCGGCGGCCAGCAGCAGCGCGTCGCGCTCGCCCGCACCATCGCAATCGAGCCCAAGGTGCTGCTGCTCGACGAGCCGCTGTCCAATCTCGACGCGAAGCTCAGGGTGCACATGCGCACCGAACTGCTTGCGCTGCAGCGCAAGCTCGGCGTCACCACCATTTTCGTGACCCACGACCAGGAAGAGGCGCTGTCGATCTCCGACCGCGTCGCGGTGCTGGACGCCGGCGTGATTCAGCAGGTCGGCACGCCGCTGGAATTATTCGACCGGCCGGCGAACCGCTTCATCGCCAACTTCGTCGGCACCGTCAACATGTTCGCCGGCACGCTCAGGCCGGGCGCCGATGGAATGGTGTTCGAGTCGGCGGCGCTCGGCGCGCTGTCGCTGCGCGGCGCGCCGGCGGCTGCGGCCGGTGAAGTCGAGATCGCGTTCCGGCCGCACGTGGTGACGCTCGCCGAAGCGGGCGCGGCGCTCGACGGCGGCCTGATCTGGCTCAAAGGCAGCATCGCCGGGCGCGAATTCCTCGGCGAATTCATCCGCTACGTCGTGAAGGTCGGCACCACCGAAATCATCACCGACCAGGCGCATTACACCGAGGCGCACACCTTCGCACCCGGCGAAGCGGTCAATCTCGGCATCCAGCCGGCGCAAATCAGGCTGCTGGCGGCGTAAGCCTCAAGGCGGCAAATAAGCGTTGGACGACCCGCTCGGCGCATCAAAATTTCCGAAAAGCCAGTATCCATGCGGCTTCTCAAGCGACGTTCCCATATTGGGTTTCATAAACCCCGATTTGGGTATGTTCAAGCTCGCCAGGCGTGGGCATGTCCTAACGCTCCGGGAAAACCGAGAGGTCGGTGATGAGCGGGAGTTTCGCCGCGCGCGCGGCCTTGACCAGCGCCGCGTCGAGCGTCGCGAGCGGCAGCTTGCGGCGGCGGGCGAGTTCGAAGTAAACGGCGTCGTAGGGAGTGAGGTTGTGTTGCCCGGACATTTCGTCAGCCTGACGCAGAGACATGACATGCGGGTCTACGTTGAGTAGGTGCAGGCTTGCCTGCCCGACAATCTGGGCGCGTTCGGAGGCGCTGATGCGGCGTCGCCGCTCGGCGGCAAACAGCGCATTGGAAAATTCCATCATCCAAAGCGCCGGCACCCAGATCTCCAGCTTCGGAATCGCGTGCAGCAGGCTGTCGGTAAAATCAGTACTCTCGCCTTCGAGATACCACGCGAGCGCCACCGAGCAATCCAGCACCAGAGCCGGCGGCAGATAGGCGGCGGATTGCTGCCGCGCCCGTAGTGAGCGGCGCGGCATCAGTATTTGTGCCCTTCGTGAATCAAATCCTTGATCTTGATCCCCCGGAGCGAGCGGCCTTTGCGTGTGCGCTTGATTTCCTCGACCAGCGCCTCCAGAGCTTGGGGATCGCGCGCAGGCTTGGCGGGAACCAATTGCGCCACGGGCTCGCCGTGTCGGGTGATGGTGATGCTCTCACCGTTCGCCACTTTATCGAGCAATTGCGAGAAATGGGTCTTGGCTTCGAACGCCCCGACGGTTTTCATGCGGACCTCGCTTCAATACCTGCGGCCTTCGTCGATCAACTGCCTGATCGTAACGGTACCGCCCAACGTGACTCCTTTGCGCAGCCGCTTCATTTCGGCGAGCCACTGCGCGCCGGTTTTTGCGGGCCGGGCGGGCGCGACGGGCGCGAGCACCGCCACCGGACGGCCGTGACGGGTGATCGTGACAGCCTCACCCTTCTCGACCTGGTCGAGGAGTTGCGACAACTGGGTCTTGGCCTGGAATGCGCCGACGGTCTTCATGCGCGCCTCGTCTGAACTGGTCAACCAGTTTGCAGTATAGCGCAAACCACGGCGCCGGCGGCAGCGTGCCACAAGGCTGCCGCGCATGGCACGAACGTCCAGCCGATCTCCTGCGGGATCGAGACAATTTCAACCTATGGGTTGAGCCTGCTACCAACTTGGTGCATACTTGAGCTAATCCGCAATAGCGGAGGTGGATTGCCCGCAGGGGCAAGCGTAAGAAGGCCTCGCAAGAGGCCTTTTTATTTTTTCGGGAAGAGCACGATTCCATAGCCTTCTACCCTGCCGTCATAGAGATGGCGGTTGAACTTCGTTTCCGCTACCTGCATCAAACGCTGAGCAAAGCGAGCTGGCTCTGAGCCGATATTACCGTAATGCTTCAGCACCCATTGTTTGACGGGATGTCCGAGCAAATCGGCCAGCTGCAAGCCTGCGATGTTGGCGCTCTTTGGTTTCAGCTTCAACTCGCGAGAGGTAAGCGCTGACTGGAACGCGTGCGCCTTGGTCATCCAGACGCCGCGTTCGAACACTCTCGTATACGATTCTTTCAGCAAGCGATCTTCCTGGCCGCCGCGCGACTCGCCCATGATGTCACCAACTCGGCTGATGTGGTTCAGGAATCCAACGAATCGCTGCAAAAGAAATCCCAGCCCCAGATGATATGGATGTGACGCCGCTTCCTCGTAAGAGCGGCGCAGCTCGTGTTTGTCTATCACCACGGCCACCATTCTGAAATCGGCGGCTTGGATGACCTGCAGGAGTTCGGCGTCGAAACTCTCCCGTTTTGCCTCTTCCCGAAGATTCTTGAAGGCCTTGCGGGCATTGATCATGTCGTCGCGGTGCAGCACCACTGGATCGTCCGGATGGTGCGGCAAATGCCGTGTCTTAAGGCTTTCCAGCGCCTCATGGAATTTCATGTAATCGGGATTGCGGAACCAGCAACCCAGCAGACACAAATACCGGTGTGCGATCTCGTTTGTCTCACGAAATACATGGTCGCCGGACTCATCAAGGTAGAGGCGATACCGGTCTTCGAATCGTCCTGGTCGTGAAGGATTTTTAATGGGATCGTCTCTCGCCTCGGACATAATTCTCTACGCTTTCGTGGTGGCTTCCCGTTTGGAGAGATCGAGGTCGTTCACCCGAATCTGCGCCGTCATCAACTGGTGTAAGAGCGCGCGAAACAGGGCGATAAGAGTACCCGACAGCGTGCGGATCACGCTCCACACCGGCTGCCCGGGGTCGGACGGCTGCAGCGGCAGATAGAAACGCACCAGCTTCTTGTCGCGCGCGGCAAGCTTGAACGCCTTTGCGCGCGAGCCGACCTCCTGCGCGATGCGGTTGATCTCGTCGTCGAACACATCGCACAACCGCTTGACGAAAATCAGCGGCAGAATGAAGTCCTTGTATTTAGGCGCGTCCTGCGCGCCGCGGATCGAGCACGCGGCGTCCCAGATCCAGGATTCGAGGGATTTGCCGTTGTCGTTGTTCGCCATCCTCAGTCCTGCGGAGTGTTGAGAAATCGATTATAGGGAGTCGCGGCGCGAGGTGCCACGGACAACTCACCCCCACCCTAGCCATCCCCCCGTCAAGGGGGAGGGAATCGGCTTTTCTCACGCAGTAAGATTATCTTTGCCGCTGGGTGCCGCGTGCGACGAGCATGACCGGAATCCCCGCGCACAGCACGGCGATGCCGACGATGGCGCCGATGCTGCCGGGGTCGAGGCTCATCGCGTAGTTGAAGCTCGAATACAGCATGTAGACGCACATCGCGCAGAACAGGATCGGCGTCACCGGATACAGCGGCACGCGGAACGGGTCGGCGTTGACCGGCGGCTGCCGGCGCAGCACGAACAGCGAGAGGCCGGTCAGCAGGAAGAACAGCCAGAACGCGGGCGCGGTATAGGCGACCATGGTCTGGAAACCGTCGGGCGTGAACGACGCGAGCAGCACCAGCAGCAGCGCGATCGCGCATTGCAGCAGCAGAGCGTTGACCGGCGAGTCGGAGCGCGCGTGCCAGTTGCCCAGGAATCCGAACAGCGCGAAGTCGCGGCCCAGCGCGTAGTTGGTGCGCGCGCCGGTGAATACCGTCGCATTCAGCGTCGATAACGCGGCCGTCACGACCGCCGCACCGAGCACCAGCGCACCGGCGCCGCCCCACGTCGCTTTCATCAAGTCCGTCGCCACCGCTTTCGATTCGCGCATGCCGGCGAGCCCGAGCGCGTTGAGGTAGGCGAGATTGAGCAGCATGTAGAGCGCCGTGATGATCACGATGCCGATGATCAGTGCGCGCACTATGCCGCGCTTGGTGTCGCGCATCTCTGCGGTCAGGTAGGCGGCCTCGTTCCAGCCGCCGTAAGTAAGCAGGATAAAAATCAGCGCCAGTCCCGAGAACAGCGGCGCGGCCTTATCGGCCACCGCCGGGGCTGCCGCCGCGGCAGGCGGCGTTGCCGAGAGCCCCGCTACCACCACGCCGAGAATGGAGAGCGCCAGCACTATGGCGAGGATGTTCTGCAGCCATTTGCCCTGCGTCGTGCCGGCGATGTTGAGTGCGGTGATCAATACCACGGCAAGCGCCGCATAGATCGCGGAGCTTTTCTCGCCCAACGAAAATATCTGCGTCGCATAATCGCCAACCACAAACGCGATCAGCGCAATCGCGCCGGTCTGGATCACGGCCATGCGCGCCCAGGCGAACAGGAAACCGAGCCAGTCACCGTAGGCGCGGCGCAGAAAGAAGTATTCGCCGCCGGCATTCGGATAAGCGCTGCCCAGCTCCGCGTAGCACAGCGCGCCGACGAGCGAGATCACGCCGCCGGCGGCCCACAGCGCAAGGAAAATGCCGGCGCTGCTTGAATTGCCGGCGACGATCGGCGGCGCCCTGAAAATGCCGACGCCGATCACGATGCCGACGATCATCGCGACCGCGTCGGCCTGCGTGAGGCTCGGCCGCGGCTGCGCGCCCCGTCCTGTCGCCGCCGGCGACGTCATTGCGGACTCGCCGCGCGCTGCACGAGTTTCGCGTTCCACGGCAATTGTTTCTGCGCGGCGCCGTCACCGAGCTTCAAAGCGCCGTCGATGACGTCACCCTTGACCGTGCCCTTGAACTCGAAGCGCGTCGAGTTGTCGCCGGGCTTGGTGAAAAACTGGAAGCTCAACTGGTCGCCCTCCAGCTTGGGCACGCGCAGCGTGATTTTCCGGCTGCCGTTCTTCGCGACGCCGTCGAACATCTGGAAACGCTGCTCGAATTCGAATTCCCAGTTTGCAGGCGCTGCGCCGGTCGCGATCTGCGATTGCCAGCGCCCGGCGATTTTCGCCGGCACGATCCAGCGATAGACGTAGCTCTTGCCGGGATTGCCGACCTTTTTCTCGGGCACGTCGAGCGTGCGCATTTCGTCGGCATGCCACTCGCCCATGTGGTAATCGTGCGCGACCACCCGCGTGCCCGGCTTCAGATTGAGGAGCTTGGGCCGCAGCTTCTCGTTCATCTCCGGCAGCAGGTAGCTCGTGATTACGGTGGCTTGGCTCAGATCGGTCTCGAACAGGTTCTGCTCGATGAACCTGGCGCGGTCGGCGACGCCTTCGCGCCGCGCATTTTCGTTGCTCAACTTGAGCAGCACGGTGTCGAGGTCGACGCCGAAGCCGCGCGCGCCGAATTGCTTCGCCGCGGTGATCACCATGCGGCCATCGCCCGAGCCGAGATCGATGACGAAATCCCCGGGTCCGACCTTGGCCATGCGCAGCATTTCCTCCACCACGATCTGCGGCGTCGGCACGTAAACCACGTCGCCGGCGCCTTCCTGCGCGAACGGCCGCAACGGCAGCGCCAAAGCCAGCAGCAGGCCGGTCCCCAACATCCATTTCATTTGCCTCATCAGGATCTCCATAAAAATCATTCGGCACTCATTTTGCCGCGCTGGCTGCGCCGCTGCGGAATCAGGACGTCGCCGCAATGCGGGTGGCACGCCAATTGATCTGCGTCTGCTCGCTGCCGATGCCGCGCCTCACCACACCCTCGATCACATCGCCGCTTACCCGGCCCTCGCAATACAGGTTGCTCTCGAGCGGCCCGCTGTCGTCGACCATCACGAAACTGACGCGATCGCCCTGCAGTTTCGCATTCCACAGATCGGCGATCTTCTTGCCGTAACGCGCGACGCCGTCGATTTCCTGGAATTTCTGCTTGATCTCGATTTCGTAGCTGCGCTCGCCGGCCGGCAGCGCGAGCGTGGTGCGCCAGCGGCCGTCGACCCGCGCCGGCACGATCCACAGAAAAACGTTCTTGCGCACCGTGGATTTCTGATCGGGCTGCCAGTCCCCCATATCGAAGTCGTGCGACACGAGGCGCGTGCCGGGCTTGAGCTCCCGCAGCAGGCGCGGTCGCAGCCTGAGGTTGACCGACGGCAACAGGTACATCGTCACCACGGTCGCCTGCCCGATGTCGAACTTGAACAGATCCTGGCGCAGGAACGCCACGCGGTCGGCGACGCCCGCCGCGCCGGCATTGGCGACGCTCTCGGAGATGCGGTCGGGGTCGAGGTCGACGCCGACGCCGCGCGCGCCGAATTTTTTCGCGGCGGCAATCAGGATGCGGCCGTCGCCCGAACCGAGATCGATCACGAAATCGTCGGGCCCGACAGCGGCCAGCCGCAGCATCTCTTCCACCACCACCGGCGGCGTCGGCACGTACGGCACGTCGTAGTTGAACTGCGCGTGCGCGATCACCGGCGCCGCGAAACATGCGGCCATGACCACCATCGCCCGCCGCCGCGAATCCAGGATCATGGCTGCATTTTCTGCTGCAGCTCCTGCATTTGCGGCCGTTTCAGCAATGCATGCGCCGGCGTGCCGGGCCCGGTGCGCGCTGCGTTCCATTCGAGCTGGCGCTGCAGCCTGGCGCCGGAAACACGCACCATGCCGCTGATGCCCTGGTCGGCAATCCGTCCCGAAAATTCGTAGCGCAGCGCGGCATTTTTGTCGTTCACGGTGAAGCTGATGTCCTCGCCCGTGAGCCGTGCATTTTCAAGCGGCCACGGGTTGCCGCCGACCGTCACGCTGCCGGTTATAGCCTGGAAATTCTGCGCGACGCTCAGCTCGAAATCGGCGGGCCTGCCGGCTACCGGCAGTTGCCAGCGCCATTTGCCTGCCGCGTTCGCCGGCACTACCCAGAAGAACACCTTGCTCTTCTTGTCGCGCCCGACCGGCTTGTCGGGCGCGTCGAGCACCATCTGCTCGTCGGGCGGCCAGTCGCCCATGTCGTAATCGTGCGACACGATGCGCGTGCCGGGCTTGAGCGTCGCCAGCAGCTTGGGCCGCACCATCAGATTGACTTCGGGCAGCAGGTAGATCGTGACCACGCTTGCCGAAGTAAGATCGGTGTCGTAGAGATCCCGTTCGTAAAACACCGCGCGATCGGCGACGCCGGCGCGGACCGCGAGCCGGTTGGCGAGCTCGACCAACCGCCGGTCGAGATCGACGCCGAAACCGCGCGCTCCGTACTTCTGCGCGGCGGTGATCACCATGCGTCCGTCGCCCGAGCCGAGATCTATCACGTAATCGCCGGGTCCGACGTGCGCGACCTGCAGCATGCGGTCGACTACATTCTGCGGAGTCTGCACGTACGGCGTATCGCCGAAATCCTGCGCGCTCCCGGGACATGCAACCAGCGCTGCGCCAAGCAGCAGCATGCAGGCCACCACCGCGGCGCGGCGCGGCGGCGCCGCTATTACCGGAACCAGATTCATGCTAGTGAATCGAAGCTGCCAGCCGTGCGCCACCGGCAGGCCAGCTGGTTTTCGCGCCGCGCGTCGCGTTCCACTCGTGCTGTCCCTGGGTGCGGCTGCCCGACAGCTTGACCGCGCCCTCGATGGTGTTGCCCGCGACGCGGCCCGAGAACTCGTGCTTGAGCTGACTGCCGTTGACTTCCGCGCTGAAGCTGACGCTGATCTGGTCGCCGCGCAGCTTCGCTTCCTGCAGTTTGATGCTGTGCCCGCCGACGCGCACCGTGCCCGAGATCATCTGATATTTTTGCTCGAGCACCATCTCGTAGGCCTGCGGCTTCCCGCCGACAGTCAGCTGCCATTGCCACGGGCCGGTGACCCTGGCCGGCACGATCCAGAAATAAATCGAGCTGGTGCCCGCGGCGCTGCCGGTGCCGTATTTGTCCCGCACCTCCAGGCTGGCGGACTCGTCCGGCTTCCAGTCATCCATCGAGAAATCGTGCGACACGATGCGCGTGCCCGGCTTCAGTTCGAACAGCTTCGGCCGCAACTCGAGATTGACGCGCGGCAGCAGATACATGGTGATCACGGTCGCGCTGCTCAAATCGGTCTCGAACAAATTGCGCTGCAGGAACGTCGCCCGGTCGCTGACGCCGGCCTTGGCCGCGTTCTCGACGCTTTCCTTGATGCGCACGGGATTCAAGTCGACGCCGAAACCGCGGGCGCCGTATTTCTTCGCGGCGGTCACCACGATGCGGCCGTCGCCCGAACCGAGGTCGATCAGGTAATCCTGCGGGCCGACTTTGGCGATCTCCAGCATGCGTTCGACCACTTCCTGCGGCGTCGGCACGTACGGCACGCTCGGTTCGGCGGCATGCGCGGCTGCCACCGCGCCGAACACGAGTGCGGCCCCCAGCACGGCGTCGCAACGGCAGCGGTTCGACGGCTTGAATCTGAACATAAACGCTCACCCTCCTCGACACAATGGCGCGGCGCGCAACGCACAGTCGCGACATTCCGGCTCGCCTCGCCGTGTGAACTCTGGTAAATTTGCGCGCTGACCTGAAGGCGCAAACGCGCCGCCATTATACCTGACTGATGCTGCCCCGACGCATGCTGCTGCAGGCGATCATTTTCGTGACCGGCGGCGCGATCCTCGCGCTCGAACTGCTCGCCTCGCGCATCATGACGCCCTACTTCGGCGTGAGCCTTTATATCTGGAGCGGCATCCTGTCGATTACCCTGGTGTCGCTCGCGCTCGGCTATTGGGCCGGCGGCCGGCTCGCCGGCGGCAAAAAAAGCGGCGCCCGGCCCGACCGGCTCGCCTTCCTGTTCACGCTGATGCCGGCGGTCGCCGCGCTCGCGATCGTCGCCGCGTGCCTGCTCTATCCTTACTTGTTCCATCAGCTTGCGCGCCTCGACCTCGTGCTCGGCGCATTCATCGCCTGCCTGGTGCTGCTGTGCGTACCGCTACTCGCGACGGCGGCGATGAACCCGCTGCTGGTCGCGATCCTGCTGCGGCAATCGGCCGCGCGCGGCGAGCTTGCCGATGCCGGCGCAGGGCGGGTGTTTTTCGTCAGCACCATCGGCTCGGTCGCGGGCGTGCTCGCGACGGCTTTCGGGTTGATCCCGTACCTGAGCAACTTTGCCGCGACGCTGGTGGTGGCGGTGATCCTCGCCGCGCTGCCGCTCATCACGCTGTCAGGCGCCTCGCTGCAAATCGCCCGGCGTAAACCAATCGCCGTGACCGCCGCGGTCGCGCTGGCGGCTGCCGCCGGCCTGCTCGCCGGCGCCGAGGCCTATACCGGACGCATGTGGCCGGCCAGTTACGGCGGCACCACCTGGCAGCCCGAAGCGATCTACCGCTCGCTGTTTGGCACCGTCAAGGTGCTCAGGAGCGGACCGCGCGACGACGAGCCGTTCCTGCGCATGTATTTTCAGGATGGCCTGGTGCAGAACATGGTCGCTGCCGACAACCGCTCGATGTCGATGTACACCTACGCGCTGGAAGCGTTGGCGCTGGCCTACCGCCCGGGGCTGCGCTCGGCGCTGGTGCTCGGCATCGGCGCCGGCATGGTGCCGATGCGGCTCGCCGGCCACGGCATCGCCGTCACCACCGTTGACATCGATCCCGCCTCGCTGCGCGCGGCAGCCGAGGTATTCGGCTTCGATCCCGCCAGAGTGCGGGCGCAGCAGGCCGATGCGCGCACCTTCCTGCGCTCGTGCAATGGCGGCTATGACGTGGTGATCGTCGACTTGTTCCATGGCGACGGCGTGCCCGATTATCTGGTGACGCGCGATTTTTTTCACGACCTGAAGCGCTGCCTAGGGACCAACGGCGTCGCCGTATTCAATACCTTTGCCGACCTTGACCATCCGCGCGCCTACGCGCATTTTCTGACGACGCTGCGCAGCGAGCTGCCTTTCATCGTGCTCTACCGCCCCGATTACGGCATCGCCAAGCACATCAACAGCTTCGTCGTCGCCAGCGGCAAATCATTGCCGTCACCGGTAGGCGTCGATCTCACGCACGTGCCGGCACGGCATTTGTTCACGCTGTCGCTGATGCTCAAAAGCCCGCAGCCGCTCGATCAGCGCCTGCTCGAGCACGGCCGCGTGATCACCGACGCCGACAACCCGGTGGCGACCGATCTCGCGGCAAGCCAGCTGATCAACCGCCGTTACGTGATCGATGCGCTGCCGGCGGCGTTTTTCGTGAATTAATGCTCGTGCCGGTGGTGGATATCCGGCATATGCGCGTGAGTATGTGTCAGCGGCGGGTGCGCATGCAAATGAGTGTGAGGCTCCGGGCCTTCAGTCCTATCGTGCTCGTGTTGATGGTGCTCGTCGTGGTAGTGCCGATGGCTGTGCACCATAGCCTCATGGGTATGCTCGTGCTCATGCTGTTCGCTCAACACCAGCCATGTCGCAACCACCATCAAGGCTAAAGCCATTGCAAAAGTCGCGGTCAACGGTTCGCCCAAAACCAGGATCGCTACCGCCGCACCGATAAATGGGGCGGTGCTGAAATGCGCGCCCGTGCGTGCGCTACCCAGGTGTCGCAGCGCGTAGATGAAGAGCACCAGGCTTATTCCGTAGCTGAACAGCCCCAAGGCCATCACGCTCAGCACGTTCGTGACAGCGGGCATGGTGTCGCCGTTGATCTGACCCAGCGACAGGGTTACCGTGCCTGCAACCAAACCTTTGATCATTGCGATGGTAATCGGATCGCTCGCAGAGATCTTGCGCGTGAGGTTGTTGTCGACTGCCCACATCAAGCACGCGCCGATAACCGCGATCGAGTACAGTGAAAGGCTGAACCGCGCGTTGGGATCATAGGAGAGTAACAACCCGCCGCCCAGCATCACAATTGAGGCGAGCCAGATCCGGCTGCTGACAGCTTCCCTGAAGATTGCCGCTGCAACGAGCGTCGTAACGACACTCTCGAAGTTCAGCAGCAGGGAAGTGGCAGACGCAGTGGTCCCGCTCAATCCCCACATGAGCATTACCGGCGCTACAACCCCGCCGGCGATGACAGCCCCGGCCAGCCATGGATAATCGGAAAGTTCTAATCGAGCTTCGCGGTTCAGGTTATTGGAGCGAAACCACCTCTTTCCGAGATGGATTGCAAACAGCCCCGCACCGCTGCCCAGGTATAGCAGCGCTGCCAGAGTGACGGGCGGCACGTCGTTGAGCAAGACCTTGGCCACCGGTGTGCTTGCACCGAATAACGCGGCTGCAACCAGGGCGAGGAATGCGTACTGCTGGAGCTTGAAATTGATCACTAAGGTCAAACATCAGTTGGCGGCCACCACACCTGTTGCGGTGCGCACAGCGGACCAGCGCGCGGGTGTCTTGGCGCCAGGCAATTCGGCAGTGCCTTCCATCGCATCATCTTTTACGCGGCCGGAGAAACGCGCGACGCCTTTGCCGTCTGGCAATGCGAAACTGAAGTCAGTGCCGCGCAATGTCAGATACTGCGGCCGCAACGACTTACCGCCGGCGCTGACGCTACCTTCAACAGCCTGAAAGCGCTGCTTGAGCGTGAGCTCGTAGGTTGCGCCGCCGGCGATCTTGACTTCCCATATGCCGGCGATTTTCGCCGGCATATGCCACAGGTAAATCGTCGCCTTCGGCACGCCATTGACCGCCTCCTTCTCCGGCACGACGAAGCTCATCTGGTCGTCCGGAAGCCACTCGCCGAGATGATAATCGTGCGACACCACGCGCACGCCGGGCTTCAATTCGTTGAAGAGCTTGGGGCGCAAATTGAGCATCATGCCGGGCAGCAGATAGAGCGTGAGCACGGAGGCCCGGCTCAGATCCGCC
>JAHFRL010000210.1 GCA_023266235.1 Betaproteobacteria bacterium | reverse complement strand
CAGCTGGGCCTCGTTTTCGTCCTCGGGACCTGGGCGCTGGTGGTCAACGGGACTTTCTTCGCCGCGGTGTCGCTCCGCACCCGCAGCCGCGAGGTCATGCTGCCGCTGCTGCTGCTGCCCGTTTCCATCCCCGCGGTCATAGCCATGGTCGAATCTACCACTGCCATTCTGACCGGCGTCGGGTCGCGTACTCGGCGTGCACATCATCGGGCCGCTGGCCTCGGAGCTGATCGCCGAGGCGGTGGTCGCGATGGAATTCGGCG
The DNA here is from genome assembly GCA_023266235.1 of Betaproteobacteria bacterium. Classification (GTDB taxonomy): domain Bacteria; phylum Pseudomonadota; class Gammaproteobacteria; order Burkholderiales; family SG8-41; genus PALSA-1004. The sequence goes on along the minus strand of JAHFRL010000210.1, from coordinate 5,087 downwards.
CGTCGGCCGAAGATATCGCGCGGATCTGCCACGCCCATCCTTCGTTGTCCGAGGCCATGAAGGAAGCGGCGCTGGCGGTCGATAAGCGCTCCTTGAACTCCTGAGCGCACGCGTGTATCCGCAGTGAACGACGAACCACGCACGGGCGCTGCCAACCGCTACGGTCATTTCGCGCTTCCGCAGGACAGTTCCGACGTCATCGGCTGGGTGCGTCAGCACGCGCTCGAGCCCGGCTTCGAGCCCGGTGCCTCGCAGATTGTCACGTTGCAGCATTTTCAGCGCCTGTATGAGGACCTGATCGCGCTCGAGCGGCTCGAGGCCTCGCTCATCCGGCTGACCGAAATGCAGACGCGCGATTACGTCGGCCAGCCGCACCTGCCGTAAAGGAGAAGCCAATCGACAGATTCAGGGCGTACCGGATATTCGAAGAGAACGGCAAGGGCAAGGGACGGCTCACCGAGATGACGCTCGATGAGCTCGACGCGGGCGAGGTCGTCATCAAGACCGCCTATTCGAGCGTCAATTACAAGGATGCGCTGGCCGCGACCGGCATCGGCAAGATCGTGCGCCGCTATCCGTGCGTCGGCGGCATCGATTTGAGCGGCACGGTTGTTTCCTCGAGCGACGGCCGTTTCAAGTCGAGCGACGAAGTGATCTGCACCAGCTACGACCTGGCGATGGCGCACGACGGCGGCTACGCGAGCTATGCGCGGGTGCCGGCCGAATGGGTGGTGCCGCTGCCGCCGGGGCTCACGCTGTTCGATGCGATGGCGATCGGCACCGCGGGATATACCTCGGCGCTCGCGGTGCATCTGCTCGAGCATAACGGCATGGCGCCCGGTAACGGCAAGGTGGTGGTGAACGGCGCGACCGGCGGCTGCGCGAGTCTTGCGATCGACATGCTGGCGCAACTCGGCTATCGCGTGACTGCGGTCACCGGCAAAACGGGCGAGCACGCATACCTGAAGAAAATCGGCGCCAGTGAAGTCGTGGGCCGGGAAGCGCTGCAACCGGGGACGCGGCCGCTGGAAAAGGGCGTGTGGGCGGCCGCGTTCGATGCGGTCGGCGGCGACCAGCTGGCGGCTTTGACGCGCAGCATGCAGCAGCATGGCGTGATAGCGAGCTTCGGCAATGCCGGCGGCATCGAGCTGCATACCACGGTACTGCCTTTCATCCTGCGCGGCGTGCGGCTGATCGGCGTCGATTCGGGTTATACGCCGATGGATATCCGGCGCCGGGTCTGGCAGCGGCTCGCGAGCGACCTCAAACCGCGACACCTGAACGATATCGTGCACACGATCGCGCTCGACGAGCTGCAGCCGGCGTTCGACAAAATGCTCAAGCAGCAGTCGAAGGGTAGAATTGTCGTCGCTGTTGGCGGGCGATAACGCGGGCGCATATTCGACCGGACGCGCCATGGCGCGCCGTTCAACGCGCTGCCATGCAGTGCGGAAAAACGGCATCCGCCAGGCAAGGCGGTGGCAAGCGGAAGAGACACTGGAGGAAGCTGATGACGACCTATCGGGAATTCCACCGCCGCTCGATCGAGCAGCCCGAGGCCTTCTGGGGAGAGCAGGCCAAGCTGATCGACTGGCGCCAGCCGTTCAGCAAGGTGCTCGATTACAGCCGGCCGCCGTTTGCCAAGTGGTTTGTCGGCGGCGTGACCAATCTGTGTCATAACGCGGTCGACCGCCATCTCAAGGACCGCGCCGATCAGAGCGCGCTGATCTTCATCTCCACCGAAACCGGCGCCAACCGGACCTACACGTTTCGCGAGCTGCACGCGGAAGTCAACCGCTGTGCCGCGGTGCTGAGAGAGCAGGGGATCGGCAAAGGCGACCGCATCCTGATCTACATGCCGATGATCCCGGAGGCGGCGTTCGCGATGCTCGCCTGCGTGCGGCTCGGCGCGATTCATTCGGTGGTGTTCGGCGGTTTCGCGGCGCACAGCCTCGCGTCGCGTATCGACGATGCCAAACCCAAGCTGATGTTTACCGCCGACGCCGGCATGCGCGGCGGCAAGCCGATCATCTACCAGGCGCTGGTCGCCGACGCGATCCGCCTGTCGCGGCATCCGCCGCAGAAAGTGGTGATCGTCAACCGCGGCATCGACCAGAACCTCAAGCTCGTGGCAGGGCGCGATCTTGATTACGCGTCGCTGCGCGACAGGCATTTGTCGGCGCAGGTGCCGGTGACGTGGCTGGAATCGAGCGAGCCGTCGTACATCCTGTACACCTCGGGCACGACCGGCAAACCGAAAGGCGTGCAGCGCGACACCGGCGGCCATGCGGTCGCGCTGGCAGCGTCGATGCGCTATATTTACTGCGGCAAGCCCGGCGAGACCATGTTCACCACGTCGGATATCGGCTGGGTGGTCGGGCACTCATACATCGTTTACGGTCCGCTGATCTACGGCATGGCGAGCGTAATGTACGAGGGGCTGCCGATCCGGCCCGATCCCGGCATCTGGTGGAAAATCGTCGCGGAGCACAAGGTGACGGTAATGTTTTCCTCGCCGACCGCGATCCGCGTGCTGAAGAAACAGGACCCCGCGCACCTCAGGAAATACGACGTCAGCAGCTTGCGTAACCTGTTCCTTGCGGGTGAACCGCTCGATGAGCCGACCGCGCGCTGGATTTCGGATGCACTCAGGGTGCCGGTGATCGACCACTACTGGCAGACCGAGACCGGTTGGGCGATTCTGTCGAGCATGCCGGGCGTGGAAGCGACGCCGACCAAGTTCGGCAGCCCGAGTTTTCCGGCCTACGGTTACAACGTCAAATTGCTGCACGAAGGCAGCGGACAGGAACTCGGGGCCAACGAGAAAGGAGTGGTGACCGTCGAGCCGCCGCTGCCGCCGGGTTGCATGACGACGGTGTGGGGGCAGGACGAGCGCTTCGTGCAGACCTATTTCACGAGCTTCAAGGACCGCCTGACTTATACGACGTTCGACTGGGGCATCCGTGACGACGACGGCTATTACTTCATTCTCGGCCGCACCGACGACGTGATCAACGTCGCCGGCCATCGCCTTGGCACGCGCGAGATCGAAGAGGCGGTCAGCGGCCATCCGGACATCGCCGAGGTGGCGGTAGTCGGCGTCGCCGATCAGCTGAAAGGACAAGTGCCGATGGCGTTCGCGGTGGTGAAGGATGCGACGAAAGTCGCCACTGCCGAAGGCCGGCGGGTGCTGGAGAAAGAAGTGTTCGACGTGGTCGACAAAGCGCTCGGCGCGATCGGCCGGCCGGCGCGCGTTCATTTCGTCACGCTCCTGCCCAAGACGCGCTCCGGCAAGGTCCTGCGGCGCAGCATCCAGGCGCTGGCCGAAGACCGTGACCCCGGCGACCTGACTACGCTCGACGATCCGACCGGGATCGAGCAGGTGCGCGCTGCAATCGCATCGATGCGCGCGAATTAACGCCACTGGCGGCGAAAGAGACCCCCTTGGACAAAAACCGGGTTACCCAGCTGTTTCTCAATCTGGGTCACGCCTTCGACCATTTGTTCATGCTGATCTTCCCGACGGTGGTGCTGGCGATGGCGCCCGAGTTCGGACGCAGCTACGGCGAGATGCTGCCATTGTCGCTGGGCGGGTTCATCATGTTCGGGGCATGCTCGTTGCCGGCCGGCTGGCTTGCCGACCGCTGGAGCCGGCGCGGCATGATGATAGTTTTCTTCATCGGCATCGGCGCCGCATCGATGCTGACCGGACTCGCGGGCTCGACCGTGCAGATCGGGCTCGGGCTGACGCTGGTCGGCGTGTTCGGCGCCATTTACCACCCGGTCGGCATTTCGATGCTGGTCAGCGGCCACGACAAGGTTGGCCGCATACTCGGCGTCAACGGCGTATATGGCAATCTGGGCGTCGCGTTCGCCGCGCTGATCGCGGGCGCCCTCGCGTACTGGATCGATTGGCGCGCCGCGTTCCTGTTACCGGGTGCGCTTTCGATTGCAATCGGCATTGCGTTTGCGACGATGGTGCCGCCAATAGCCAAAACCGCGGCACAGCCGAAACGTGACGGTGGGACCGATATCGGCCGCAACACGCTGGTGCGCGTGTTCACGATACTCACCGTCGCGACGATCTGCGGCGGCATCATCTTCAACGCCACGACGATCGCCATGCCTAAAGTATTCGACGAGCGGCTGACTGAACTGACCCGGACTACGCTCGGCATCGGTGTGCTGGTGTCGCTGGTCTATGCGTTCGCGGCGATGGCGCAGCTGGTCGTCGGCCACCTGATCGACCGGCATTCGATCCGCAGCGTGTTCGTGCCGGTCGTTGCGCTGCAAGTGCCCTTGCTGTTCCTGGCGGGTTCGATGCAGAACTACGCGATGCTGCTGGTGGCGCTGGCGATGATGTTTTTCGTGTTCGGCCAGATACCGATCAACGATGCAATGGTGGCGGCCTATACCGACGAGAAATGGCGTTCGCGCGCATTCGCGGTGCGCTATGTGGTGTCGTTCGGCGCGAGCGCGTGCAGCGTGCCGCTGGTGGCCCACGTTTACCGCACGACCGGCGATTTCAAGTATCTGTTTTTCGTGCTGGCGGCAATGGCCAGCGTGATGCTGGTGGCGGCGATCTGCGTGCCGCCGCAGGTGCAGAAACGCGACGTCGCTTACGCGAGCTAGAAGGCGAATTTACTCATCCCGCCGTCGACCGGGATCACCGTCCCGGTAATGTAGCGCGCGCGCTCCGAAGCAAGGAATATCGCCAGATCGGCAAGTTCTGCGGGCTCGCCAAAACGTCCTGCTGGAATTTCACGCGCAGCGAACTCGCGGCGGTTTTCCTCGGTCGGATGCATGCGCAGGATCTGCTCGCTGATGATGCGGCCGGGCTGGATCGAGTTGATCGTCACCCCGTGCTTCGCGACCTCTCTCGACAATCCCTTGGCCCACGCGTGCACCGCGGCTTTCGCCGAGTTTGCAGCGTTAATGCCGCGCGGTTCGGAGTTGCCGGTAATGTTGATGATACGGCCCCAGCGGTTCGCGATCATGCCGGGCACTACGGCGTGCGTCAGCTCGCGCAGGCGGAAAAAATTGACCGTCATGCCTTCCTGCCATTGCTCGACCGTCGCCTCGAACGG
>JAHFRL010000209.1 GCA_023266235.1 Betaproteobacteria bacterium | reverse complement strand
CCCTCGCGCACGCCGAGCGTGATGGCGCCGCTGTCCTTGATCTTCTTGAGAGTGCCGCCGTCCTGCGCGGCCGCAGGCCCGGCGCACAGGACGCACGCGGCAAGGGTCAGCATCAACTTCGGTACGCAGCGCATAAGCATCTCCCGTCGGTTTCGCCATGGACAATCGGGCGGGGTCGGTTTCCGCGAAAGCTTCCGCCTACGCCGCGCCGGTGTCAAGGATGTGAAATGCAGGATTGGGGATTGAGGTCCGCTTTGGATTTGCTTTTTTCCTCGATCCTCGATCCTCAATCCTCGGGATTCTTAGCCTGCGGCCCCTACTCCCCGACGAGACCCGCGTCTTTCACGACCTTGGTCCACTTCGCGATTTCCGCCTTCACGTGCGCGGCAAACTCCTCAGGCGAGGCCGGTGAAACATCGATGGCCTGTTCTTCGAGACGTTTTCGGAGCACGGTGCCGCCGGCCAGCAGTTTGTTCATGTCGGCGTTGATCTTGGCGATGATGGGCTGGGGCACCTTGGATTGAGTGCAAAGCCCGTACCACCCTGTGACATCGTACCCCGGCACGCCCTGCTCCTGGAAGGTCGGCACGTCCGGCAACTGCGCGCTGCGTTTGGCCGAGGTGACCCCCAGCCCCCGCAGCCTGCCGGACCTGACCGCTGCGAGTGGTCCCCCCGCCAGATTGCCGACTGACGATTCGATTTGTCCGCTGATCGTATCGGCAAGCGCCGCCGCCGCGCCCTTGTACGGCACGTGCACGATGTTGATGCCGGTGATGCTCATGAGCAGTTCGATCGACATGTGGGGCGACGCGCCGACGCCGGAGGAACCGAAGTTGAGCTTGCCCGGATTTGCCCTGGCGTAGGCAATGTACTGCTTGAGCGTTTTCATGGGCGCCGATGGATGCACCATGAAAATGTTGGGCACGCCGCCTATCATGGCGGGAAACGCAAAATCGCCGACCGGATCGTAGGTCAGACGCTTGCCGAAACGCGCCGGTGTCACGCCGTGTGAACCGATATTGCACAACACCAGCGTATAACCGTCGGGGGCAGCCATCGCCGTTACTTCAGTGGCGATGTTGCCTCCTGCGCCGGGTCGATTCTCGACCAGCACCTGGGTGCCCCATACTTCGGTCAGCGCCGCGGCAACGATGCGGGCGGTGGTGTCAACGCCGCCGCCCGGCACGTAGCCCACCATCACGCGCACCGGCTTGTTCGGATAGGCCTGCGCATGCGCGGCCCCGCTCGAGGCGAGCGCAACCACGACGGCAAGAGCGTGCAGCGCGGCATGCATGCCGATCAATCCGCCTTGATGTTCGCCGCGCGGGCGATCGCCGTGAACGCGGCGATCTCGTCGCTGATCAGCTGGTCGAACTGCTCGGGCGTGGTGGGCCGGGGCTCGAGTCCGAGCGGCGTCCAGCGCCGGCGCAGGTCGGGTTCGTTGAGAATGCGGGTGATCTCGCGGTTGAGCCTGCCGACGATCGCGCGCGGCGTCTGCCGCGCCGTCAGCAGCCCGAACCAGAGCTCCGAGTGATAACCCGGCACGCCGGCCTCGGCGACGGTCGGCACATCGGGCACCAGCGGATCGCGCTGCACCGAGGAGACGCCGAGCGCAACGAGCTTGCCCTCTTTCACGAGGTTCACCGCGTTGGCGATCGGCGCCATGAAGAACTGCACGCGCCCGGTCATGGTTTCGGTCAGCGCCTCGGGGATGCCCTTGAACGGAACGTGCACGACGTTGATTGCGGCCATGCTCCTGAACTGCTCGCCGGCGAAATGCGTGCCGCTGCCGACGCCGGCGGAGGAGAAGTTCAGTTGCCCGGGCTTCGCCTTCGCCAGCGCGAGCAGATCCGTCAGCGCTTTCACGTCCAGCGCAGGCGCCACCACCAACAGATACTTGGAGCTCGCGGTCAGCGTGATGCCCGCGAGGTCTTTGCGCGTGTCGTACGGCAGTTTGGCGTAAACCGCCGGCGCCACCGCGTGCGCGGAAGACACCGAGAGCAGCGTGTAACCGTCGGGATTGGCGCGGGCCACGGTCTGGGCGGCGATAGTGCCGCCCGCGCCCGGCCGGTTGTCAACCACGACGTTCTGCCGCCAGCTTTCGGTGAGTTTCTGCGCGATGAAGCGCGCGGTGATGTCGGGCCCACCGCCGGGCGTGAAGCCGACCACGATGCGTATCGGCTTGTCCGGGAAATCCGCGGCCGCTGCGCCATCCGCCGGCCGCGCGGCGTGGCCTGCCGCCATCGCGGCGAGCAACACCGCGGGAGCAGCGACGACCCGACGCAACGACTGCATCAACGCTGGCGGATAAATGGAGCCGGGGTCCGGCTGCGGCCGGGTCAGACTGACTTCAAATTCTCGGCCGAGGTCTTGCCATTCTGGCCCTTGACCGCTTCGAATTCCACCTTCTGACCATCCTTCAATGTGGACAGGCCGGCTTTCTCGACGGCCGACACATGCACGAACACGTCTTTCGAGCCGTCATCCGGCTGTATGAAACCGAAACCCTTGGTTGCGTTGAACCACTTCACTGTGCCAGTAGTCACGAAAATCTCCCGATAAAAATGTAGTTGATTACCAGCCTGCGCCTGCATCCGGTCCAGGTTGATGGGGCAACAGTCTAAACCATCGTGCCCGAGGTTGCGACTGCCGGCGGTGCGCGGACAATCGGCGTCGAGCGGGATTCCCTCCGCTCAGTCCACCTTCGCCCCCGAGCGCTTCACGACGTCGCCCCATTTCGCGTACTCGCTGCGGATGAGCGCGGCAAACTGCCCGGGCGTGCCGCCTGCGGGCTCGGCCCCGATCGCGGCGAACTTTTCCCTGAGCGCCGGGGTCGCGAGCGCCTGGTTGATCCCGGCGTTGAGCCGCGCGACGATCGCCGCGGGCACGGCGGCCGGCGCGACGATGCCGTTCCACGTGGTGGCCTCAAAGCCCGGCACGCCCGCTTCGGCGACGGTCGGCAGCTCGGGCAGCGCCGGCGAGCGCTTCGCGCCGGTCACCGCCAGCCCCCGCACCCGGCCCGACCTGGCGTGCGGCGTGATGGAGTTGAGGCTTTCCATCAGCAGTTGCACCTGTCCCGAGATGAGATCCGTAGTGGCCGCCGCCCCGCCCTTGTACGGCACGTGCACGATCTGCGCGCCGGTCATGAGCTTGAACAGCTCGAACCCCACGTGACCCGGCGTGCCGTTGCCGGAGGACGCGTTCGAGAGCTTGCCTGGATTCTGCCTGGCGTAATCGATCAGCTCCCGCACGCTTCTGACGGCAAGCGACGGCGTGGCCGCGAGCAGCATCTGGTTGTTGGCCAGGTGCGCAACGGCCTTGAAGTCCTGCAGCACGTTGACCGGCGCGTTGCGCATCACGTTGGGGCTGATCGCAAGCGCGCCGACGGGCGCGAAACCGATGGTGTAGCCGTCGGGAGTCGCGCGCGCGGTCATTTCCATGCCGATCATGAGCGCGCCGCCGGGACGGTTATCGACGACGACCTGCTGTCCCAGTTGCGGCACCAGCGCCGCGGCGACGATCCGGGCAACGGTGTCCGATGCGCTGCCGGGTGCCTGCGGCACGATCAGCCTGATCGGCCGCTCGGGATAGCCGGCCGCAGCCGCCGCGCCTGCGAGCAATGCCGGCGCGATGAAGGCGGCAACGATCTGCGCGGTGTTTAACGGGACTGGAATCATCTGGCGCGGAATCTATGCGGCCCTGTTTTCCGGCTACGGTGGAAATACCTGTTCAATCCACTTTCGCCCCGGAAGCCTTCACGACCTTACCCCAGCGCTCGAACTCCGCCCGAATGTGCTCGGCAAATTTTTCGGGCGTGCTGGGCGCGGGAGTCTGGCCGAGCGCCTGCAAGCGCTGGAGCACGTCAGGCGATTTGAGCGCGCGGACGACGTCCGCATTGAGCTTGACTATCGTGGCACCCGGCGTCGCGGCGGGCACGATGATGCCATACCACTCGATAACATTACCAAGCTCCGGATAGCCGGCCTCGATCGCGGTCGGCACATCGGGCAGCGCTTCATTGCGTTTGCGGTCCATCACGCCCAATGCGCGCAATTTGCCGGCTTTGACATGCGGCACCGTCGCGGTCGGATTGGCAAACATGATGGTTACATGGCCCGCGAGCAAATCGATCGTTGCCGGTCCTCCCCCCTTGTAGGGGACGTGCACCATGTCCGTTTTCGTCGTCAGCCTGAACAGCTCGCCCGCCATTTGCGGCCCCGAGGAGGTCGACGCAAAGGTCAGCTTGCCGGGGTTTTGTTTCGCCAGCAGCGTGAGTTCCCGCATGGTCTTTGCCGGCAGGGAAGGATGGACCACGAGAATAAAAGCCATCTCCGTGGCCAGCGAGACGGCAGCGAAGTCGCGCAGCGTGTCGAATCCGGGGTTGCTGTAAAGATGCGGGTTGATGGTCAGCGCGCCCTGGTGGGCGAGCGTGAGCGTGTAACCATCCGGCGCCGCCCTGGCGCCCAGTGCCGTGCCGATGTTGCCTTGCGCCCCGCCGCGATTGTCGATAATCACCTGCTGCCCCCACAGCTCCGTCAGTCTGGCTCCGAGAATACGCGCCAGGCCATCCGTGCCGCCTCCCGGCGGGAACGGCACGATCAAGCGCACGGGTTTATCGGGAAAATCCGCCGCCACGCCCGGCACGGCGGCGAATGCAATTGACAGGATGAGCGTGTTCAACAGGCGTTGCATGATGTTCCTTCCTCCCAACCGGCCATCGAATACCGCAGTATCGCTTTTTTCGATCTACCGCGGCGGAATAATCGGCAGCAGCACGGCGGCTTTCCGCGTTGGACCGCAGTGCAGCGTGACTTTCCCGCCGAACACCTCCGGCGGCCGGTCGGTCGGATCGTCGTGCGTGAACGGCCCGCAGCCGCGCATCGGGTTTTTCATGTTCGAAAGCCGCGCCGCCTCGCCTGCGTATTCGTAGTCCTTGCCGCGGATCGTGAGCGCGATGCGGCAACCCTTCGGCACGACGATGCAGGTCGGCCAGATCTCGATGTCGAGCTCATACACCTGTCCCGGCACGAGCGGTTGCTTCTCGTCGTGCGTGTGATACGGCCGGTACGGAGCCGAGAGCCTGGGGTCGAGCTTGCGGTGCGATGCGCGCAGCCAGCCCTGGCCGACCGGCGTGTGCGGATCGAGCGCGCCCTGGAACACGACCTCCTTCCCGTTCGGATCGAAGACGCGCAAAACCACAAATAGATCCGCATCGGTGGTGAACGACGAAACGAAGAGCTTCAGCGCCGACGGCCCCGTGATCTCGGTCTCCCGTTCGAGCGGGGGCGTCGAGAAGGTAACGCCGTCGCCCGTCGCGTCATAGGTGATAGATTGCTCCGCCGGAGTGAAGACAGAAGCGGGCGCGGCCGCGAG
>JAHFRL010000208.1 GCA_023266235.1 Betaproteobacteria bacterium | reverse complement strand
CAAATGACCACTCTTCGTCACTTACGTCGCTGGGGTAAGGCTTGGGGGACTTCGTGGGATTTTTCATCCCTACTATGTGCCATATCGCCCCTCAAAGTACAAGTCCATAACAGGCTCTAGAACGCGCAACGAGTGTCAGCCAACTCCATGCTGCGGCCGGAGATCACACCTGAAGTATTGAATCAGCGCGGCGTTGGCTATTTACCGCGCCTGCTTGGCGTCGAAATCAGCACGGTCGCGGCCGACGGACTGGTCGGACGGCTGCCGGTACGCCCCGAGCTGCTCGCGCCGAACGGTTATCTGCATGCAGCCGCGGTGATTGCGCTCGCCGATACCATGGCGGGCTATGGCGCGCTTGCCAATCTCCCTGAAGGCGCGCGGACCTTCACCACCATCGAGCTCAAATCGAACTTTCTCGGCACCGCGCGGGACGGCGTCATCGTGTGCACCGCAACGCCGGCGCACCTCGGCCGCAGCACCCAGATATGGGACGCAGTGGTCACGGATGAGGCGAGCGGTCGCAAGATCGCGCTGTTCCGCTGCACACAGATGATCCTGTGGGACCATAAGTAGCGGTAGCGGCGGTTATCGCCGCGCAGCAACGCGGGCGCTGAACGCTTCGCCCGCGGACGTGGCACCGTTACGTCCTGCCGCGAGCTGGCCGGGAAAGTCAGTGCGGCGGAATAATTGACGCCGGCCGACAGGAGAGATACATGATCATCGCAATCGTCAGCTTCAAGCAGTCAACGCCACGCAGGCTCGCAGAAATGACGCAGGTATTTTCCGCTACTGCGCCGAAGTACCTGAACCTGCCTGGATTGCTGCGCAAGAACTACTTTCTCAGCGAGGACGGCCTGCGCGCGGGCGGGATTTACGTCTGGGAATCGAAAGCGCGCGCGGAAGAATTTTACTCGCCCGAGTGGAAGAAGTTTGTCGAAGGCAAGTATGGCTGTCCGCCTGAAATCCTGTACGTCGATGCGCCGGTGATGGTCGACAATACCGCCGGCAGCATCGTCAGCGACTAGAACGGCAGCGCCGCGTCCGGCTTGAGCGCGAGAATCGCGCGGCGGAAATCCTCCTGGATTCGCTTCAGCGCTGCGGACGTATCGGCCTCGAAGCGCAGCACGATCACCGGGGTGGTGTTCGACGGGCGCGCCAGCCCGAAGCCGTCTGCATATTCGACGCGCACGCCGTCGATCCTGATGATCTCGTGTGTTCCCTCGAAGCGCCCCTCGCGCTGCAAGCGCTCGATCAGCGCGAAGTTCTCGCCCTCCTGGAGCTTGATCTGAAGCTCCGGCGTGCTGACCGCATCGGGGAGCCCGTTCAGCGCGGCGCTCGGGTTCGCGACCCGGCTCAGAATCTCGAGCAGGCGCGCGCCGGCATAGAGCCCGTCGTCGAAGCCGTACCAGCGCTCCTTGAAGAAGATGTGGCCGCTCATCTCGCCCGCGAGCGGCGCGCCGCTCTCCCTGAGCTTGGCCTTGATGAAGGAATGACCGGTTTTCCACAGCACCGGCTTGCCGCCGTGGCGCGTAATCCAGCCGAACAGGTTGCGGGTGCACTTGACATCGAAGATCACCTCGGCGCCGGGGTTGCGCGCCAGCACGTCGGCCGCGAACAGCATCAGCTGGCGGTCGGGGTAGATGATGTGCGCGTCCCTGGTGACGACGCCGAGCCGGTCGCCGTCGCCGTCGAATGCGAGGCCGAGTTCGGCATCGCCAGTCTTCAGCGCCGCGATCAGATCGCGCAGATTCTCCGGCACCGATGGGTCCGGGTGGTGATTGGGAAAAGTGCCGTCCACCTCGCAAAACAGCTCCGTTACCCCGCAGCCGAGGCGGCGATACAGCTCCGGCGCGAACGCGCCGGCGACGCCGTTGCCGCAGTCGACGGCAATCTTCATCGGCCGCGCGAGCTTCACGTCGCCGGTGATGCGCGCGAGGTAATCGGCGGTGATGTCGGCAGTGCGGTACCGGCCGTCGCCCGCTGCAATGTCGCCGCGCTCGATGCGGTGCCGCAGCGCCTGGATGGCGTCGCCCGCGAGCGTGTCGCCGGCCAGCATGACTTTGAGCCCGTTGTAGTCGGGCGGATTGTGCGAGCCCGTCACCATCACGCCGGACAGGGTGCCGAGGTGGTGGGCCGCGAAGTAGAGCATCGGGGTGGCCACGCGGCCGACGTCGACCACATCGACGCCGGCGGCTTGAATGCCCTCGGCGAGCGCTGAGGCGAGGTCCGGGCCGGACAACCGGCCGTCGCGGCCGATCGCGATTTCCCGCACGCCGCGCGCGCGACCCTCCGAGCCGATCGCGCGTCCGATGGCGATCACCATCGGCTCCGTCAGCGTCTTGCCGACGATGCCGCGGATGTCGTAGGCCTTGAAGATTTCGCGCGGGAGCGAACTCATGCGGTCACTGGGGGGCTGCGAGATGCGGTAATTATCTCACGTGGCCGGGCCATTGCTGCAAAAGAAACCGAGCACGCGCTGCGGCAGCCAGTCGAGCCGGCCCGGGAAAACTCCGCCGACGAAACCGGCGTGGCCGCCGGTGGCGGGAAACTCGAGACTGACGGCGGCCGCAACTTCGCCGGCATGCGGCAGCGCGCGCGCCGGCAGGAACGGATCGTTCCGCGCGTTGATCATCAGCGTCGGCGCGGCGACGTATTTGAGCAGCGGCTTCGCGCTCGCGCGCGTCCAGTAATCGTCGGTATCGCGGTAGCCGTGCAGCGGCGCGGTCACCACGTTGTCGAATTCGCGCAGCGTGCGCGAGGCGAGCATCAGGCTGCGGTCGCACAGATCGGGGAAACGCTCGAGCTTGGCGAGTGTCTTGCGCTTCATGGTGGCGAGGAAGTTGCGCGTGTATATCAGGTTGAAGCCGGCGCCGAGCGCGTCGCCCGCCGCCGTCAGATCGACCGGCGCCGATACCGCGGCTGCCGCGGCAACTACGCTCGCTGCGGCAGCGCGCTGCTCGCCGAGCCATTTCAACAGCGCATTGCCGCCCAATGAGACGCCGACCGCGAACAAATCGGCGGCGGCATGCTGCCGTTTCAGGCGCCGCAGCACCCAGTCGATCTCGGCGCTGTCGCCCGAGTGGTAGGCGCGCCGCAGGCGGTTGATCTCGCCGCTGCAGCCGCGGAAGTGGACCACCACGCCGCGCCAGCCCATGGCGCGCAGCGCCATCATCAGTGCTGCCGCGTAGTGGCTATTCGAACTGCCTTCGAGGCCATGAAACAACGCCACGAGCGGCCGTGGGTCGGGGTCTACTCGATCCTCGATCCTCGATCCCCGATCCTCAACGAGCCAGTCAAGGTCGATGAAGTCGCCGTCAGGCGTATCCCAGCGCTCGCGGCGATAGGCGACACTCGGACGCAGCGCGAACAGCGGCGCATATAGCGTCTGCAGATGCCCGCCGGGCAGCCACGCTGGCGCAGTATAGAGGAGGGGTTCGGCCAAAAACGCCTAACGCAGAGGACGCGGGGTACGCGGAGGTGCGCAGAGGAGAAACAGGAGAAAAAATCCCTTGTTGTTTGCGAATTTCGTGTGCGTCCTCGGCGTCCTCGGCGTTGAGCGGTTATCTTTTTATTCGCGGTAGGAGGCGTCGACTTTATCGAGCTTGCGCAGCAACGCCGGCCACTCGAGCAGTCCCCAACGCCGGCGCGCGCCGGGCTTGAAGCCGTCCTGCGTTTGTTTCACAACTTCGTTCGGCGGCAGCAGGATCTCGGCGTTGCACGACAGCGTCATCACCTGCAGCTGGCACGCGCGCCGAAATGTGGTTGGCGATCATTTCGGTCATGCCGAATTCGTGCATCAGGCGGTAACGTGCGGCGAGATTGACGCGCCCCCCCATTCCTTTTCTCCGACCCGCTCGCGCGCCGACTGTTTTTTCTTCTTGAGCTGGGATACCGGCATGACCTGTCTGCTTGATTCAAATGAACTGAAAGATTAACAGCACCGGGGTGTATTGCCTAGTCAGCGTTTGACCCGGGCGGCCGCGCCGGTGCCGGCGATCTTGCCGAACACCGCGCCGGAGGTGAGGCCGGTGCCGCCAGGGTAGTTGTGGTAGAAAATCCCGCCGACCAGTTCGCCCGCGGCGAACAGGCCGGGGATCGGCTTGCCCGCGGTGTCCTCGACTTCGCCGTTGTTGGTGATCTTCAGGCCGCCGAAAGAGAAAGTCACGCCGCAGGTCACGGCATAGGCTTCGAACGGCGGCTCGTCGATGGTGTTCGCCCAGTTGGTCTTGTTGATCTTGAGTCCTTCGGTACGGCGGCCATCCTTGATCGCCGAGTTGTACGGGATGTCGGTGCGCACCGCCTTGTTATAGGCCTCGATCTCGCGCAGGCAGGCTGCGGCGTCGACGCCGTCGAGTTTCTTTACCAGCGCTTCGAGCGAGTCGGCCCTGACCTTGGTCACCCGCTTGATGCGGTACTCGTCGCGCAGCGCGGGGATGATCTTGGCGTCGAAAATCTGCCACGCGAACATGTTGGGTTGGGCCAGGATTACCGCGCCATACTTGGCGTAGGTATAGTTGCGGAAGTCGGCCCCTTCGTCGACGAAACGCTCGCCGCGGGCGTTCACCATGATGCCCCACGGATAACTGTGCTTCTGGAAGCCGTCACCGACCGCCAGGTCGCCAAACGGCGGCGCGTTCAAATCCCAGCCCACGGCGTGGCAGCCGGACCAGTGGCCGTAAGGCAGGGCCCCGGCCGCGAGCGCCATCTTGATGCCGAGCCCGGTGTTGTAGCGCGTGCCGCGCACCTTGGCGAGATCCCAGTTCGGGCCGAGATAACGTGCGCGCATCTCCGCGCTGGACTGGAAGCCGCCGCACGCGAGCACCACCGCTTGCGAGTGGATTTCCACGGTTTTCCCCTGGTGTTTCGCCTTGACGCCGCGCACGGCGCCATCGTCATCCGTAAGGAGCGCGACGGCCGGGGTTGCATAGAAGATCCTGATGCCCTCGCGCGCGCACGCCTGGTGCTCGTTTTCCACGAGGCCGGGGCCGCCGCCCCAGGTTTCCGCCGCGAGCCCGCCCCAGAACTTGAACTTGTTGCCGATCTTGTGCGACTGGCGTCCGAAGCTGGCCTGGAACTTGACGCCCTTCTTGCGCATCCACACCAGCGTCTCGAAGCTGCGCGAGATCAGCAGCTCGCACAGATCGGGGTCGGTGCGGTATTGCGTGATGCGCCCCATGTCGTCGTAATACTGGTCGCTGGTGTAAGTGCCGAAGTCGTGCGTCTTTTTTTCCTCCTCGGTCAGGTCGGGAATCACCTGCGCCAGATCATCGACGCCGTTGAACACGAAACGCATCAGGCCGGCGGTGTAACGGCTGTTGCCGCCGCAATCTTCGCGCGGCGCCGCTTCGAGCATGATCACGCTGGCGCCGCCTTCAC
>JAHFRL010000095.1 GCA_023266235.1 Betaproteobacteria bacterium | reverse complement strand
TGGATGCGGATCGCGCGCGGGCCGGCGGCGAGAATCGCGGCAACCCACTTCTCGACCGCGGCATCGAGTTCTGCCGCGGGTGTCAGCCGGTCGAGAAAACCGCAACGATAGGCCTCATGGGCATCGATCAGCTCGCCGGTATACACCAGTTCGCGCGTTTTGCCCCAGCCGACGAGCCCCGGCAGCAAGCACGCTTCCATGCCGGACGGGATGCCGAACCTGACTTCGGGCATGCCGAATCTGGCGTGCCCGGCGCCCACCCGCATGTCGCACGACGCCGCGAGTTCCATGCCGACGCCGAGACAATAACCGTTGATGCGCGCGATGACCGGCACCGGCAGGCGCCGGATTGCATCGCACGCGAGGTGCGTCTTGGTGCTCACGTCTTCCGCGCCGGCGCGATCGAGGTCTTTCATTTCGGTGAGATCGGCGCCGGCGATGAACGATTGGCCGCCCGCGCCGGTCAGCACCGCGATACGCAGCTTGTCGTCCTGCGCGAGAGTAGTGAAGGCAGCGATCAATTCTTCCTTGCCGCGCCTGCCGAGCGCGTTGCGCTGCTCCGGATTGTCGACCGTCACGTAGGCGACGCTTCCGGCGTCGCGCGCATCGATGCGGATGTTGACCAGCGGCGCGCTGTTTTCCGGCACTTCAGCGCCCCGAAAACCTGGGCGGGCGCTTCTGCTTGAACGCTTCAACGCCTTCCTGGTGATCGTGCGTGAGCCGCGCGCCGCACACCGCGAGCAGCTCCATCTCGAGCAGCATCTCGAGCGTCGGCACGTACATGGCCTGGAACATCTTTTTGGCGAGCGTCAGCGCGTAGGTTGCCGAGCCGGCGATTTCCCGCGCCAGCGCCCGGACTTCCGCTTCGAGCTGTCCGTCAGGCACCACTTTCGTCACGATGCCCATCTCCCTGGCTTCGGCGGCGGGCAGTTTGCGCGCGCTGTAGACAAGTTCCTTGGCGCGCGCGATGCCGACGTATTGCGTCAGGAAATAGACCGCTCCGCCGTCGGGCGGGATGCCGACGTTCTTGAACGCCATCAGCAGGTAGGCGGTTTCGGAGGCGACGATCAGATCGCAGGCGAGCGCGATGCTCGCGCCGACGCCGGCGGCGGGGCCGCGCACCGCCGCGATCACCGGCTTTTCGAGATTGTGCAGGTTCTTGATCATGCGCTGGTGGCTTTGCGAGCGCCGGCGGCCGGCGACCAGATCGTAGCGGCCCATCGAGCCGATGTCGCCGCCGGCGCAGAATGCGCGCCCGGCGCCGGTCACGATCACGCAGCGCGCCGCATCGTCCGTGCCGAGCGCGGCAAACGTGTCGGCGAGTTCATGATACATCTCGCCCGACAACGCGTTCAGCTTGTCCGGACGGTTGAGCGTCACGGTCGCGATGCCGTTTTCCCTGGTTACCTGTACGCTCATGGGGTCACTCCGCTTTCATGTTCGCGCTCTTTACCAGCTTCGCCCACTTGTTGATTTCGTCGCGTATGAACGCACCGAACTGCTCGGGTGTGCCGCCGACCGGTTCCGCGCCCTGGCTCGACAGCCGTTCGACTACATCGGGTTGTTTCAATATGCGGTTGAACTCGCCCGCGAGCCGCGTGACGATGTCCTTGGGCGTTGCCGCGGGCGCGACGAAGCCGTACCAGCCGCTTGCGCCGTAACCGGGCAGACCGGCTTCGGTGATCGTGGGCAGGTCCGGTACCGAGCGCGAACGCTGCGCGCCGGTGACCGCGAGCGCGCGCACCTTGCCAGACTTGATGTGGGGCACGACGATCAGGCTGTTCTCGAAGTTCATCGAAACTTCGCCGGAGAGCAGCGCGGTCAGCGCGGGCGCGCCGCCCTTGAACGGCACGTGCACGATGTCGACGCGCGCGAGGTTCTTGAAAAGCTCGCCGGCGAGGTTGGTGATCGTGCCGCTGCCTGAAGATGCGTAATTGAGCGTGCCCGGTTTCGCGCGCGCGAGGGCGAGCAACTCCTTGACCGATCTGACCGGCAGCGAAGGATGGACCACCAGGATATTGGTTACCATCACGCCGTGCGTGATCGGCGCCAGGTCGCGCAGCGTGTCGTAGCCGCGGCTCGGATATAGGCTCATGGCGACCGCAAGACCGCTGATGGTGCCGAGCAGCAGCGTATGACCGTCGGCGGGCGATTTGACGACCAGTTCAGTACCGATCACGCCACCGGCGCCGCCGCGGTTGTCGATTACCACCGGCTGGCCCAGCGAATCGGAGAGTTTCTGGCTGACCGTGCGTGCGACGATATCGGTCGGGCCGCCCGCAGGAAATGGCACTACGAGACGAATCGGCCTGGCAGGATATTGCGCGCTTGCGCTCGCGCTGCAGATGATGACAACTGCCAGCAGCAAAGCGTTGGTCACCGTCTTCATTCGGGTTTGATGCGCGCAAATTTGATGACTTTGGCCCATTTCGCGATCTCATCGCGCAGGAAAGTCGCATATTGTTCGGTCGAGTTGCCGACCGGATCCGAGCCTTCGGTTTTGAGCCGCTCCCTGAGTTCCGGCGCGTTGACGATCTTGAGCACGTCGGCATTGATCTTCGCAATGATCTCGCGCGAGGTCCTGGCCGGCGCGGAAAGACCGTTCCATGCCACTGCCGCGAACCCCTTGAGCCCGGTTTCATCGACGGTTGGCAAGCCGGGCAACACGTCCGAGCGCTGTATGCTGGTGATGGCGAGCGCGCGCAGTTTGCCGCCTTTGATCAACGGCAGCGCGGAGGTCAGGCCGTTGAAAACGAGATCGACGTGGCCGCCGACGAGGTCGACCAACGCCGGCGCGTTGCCTTTGTAAGGAATGTGTACCATCTTCACGCCGGCCATCGCGTTGAACAATTCCCCGGCGAGATGGTTCGAGCCGCCGGTGCCGGACGAGCCGAAGTTGAGCTTGCCCGGTCTTGCTTTCGCGAGCGCGATCAGCTCCTGCACCGATTTCGCCGGCACGCCCGGGTTGACGACCACCACCAGCGGCGTGGTGTTGATCAGCGCGATCGGCGCAAAATCGGCGAGCGCGTCGTAGGGTAGCTTGGCGAGCAGGCTCGGATTGATCGTGAACGGCGCCGGCGTGACCAGCAGGGTATAGCCGTCGGGCGCGGCCTTGGCGACTGCGTCGGTACCGATGGTGGTGCCGCCGCCGGGCCGATTGTCGACGACCACCGGCTGGCCCCACATTTCCGACAATTTCTGCGCGACGGTGCGGCCGACGATGTCAGTGCTGCCGCCGGCCGGGAACGGCACGACCATGCGCACCGCCTTGCTCGGGTACGCCTGCGACAGCGCGCTGCACGGCAGCGCGGCGAGCGCGAAGGCAAACAGGTATGAATGGATCAAATGCATTATGAGTGGGTAACGTACTCGGGGCCATCGCTGGCTTCAATGAAATATTTTCCTTGGCGTCCGTTGCGTCCTTGGCGGCGAGGCTGTTATTTCAAGACAATTAACGCATCTGCGGCGATGACGCCCTGGCCGGCGGGCTGCACGAA
Organism: Betaproteobacteria bacterium; assembly: GCA_023266235.1. Classification (GTDB taxonomy): domain Bacteria; phylum Pseudomonadota; class Gammaproteobacteria; order Burkholderiales; family SG8-41; genus PALSA-1004. The sequence continues at coordinate 15,860 of JAHFRL010000095.1, read as the reverse complement.
CAGCGGATTGATGTCGATTTCGGCGATGCGGTCGGCGTGGTCCGCGATCAGCAGCGACACGCGCGACAGCGTGTCGGCAAGCGCGTCGACATCGAGCGCCGGCCCGCCGCGATAGCCATGCAGCAGCGCACTGCCTTTGATTTCCGCGATCATCTCTTTGGCAACGCTGACGTCGAATGGCGCGAAGTTCTGCGTGACATCCTTCCGCAATTCCGTGAACACGCCGCCGAGGCCGAATACCACGACCGGACCGAAGTAACGGTCATTGACGGCGCCGACGATGACTTCGAGCCCGCCCGCCATTTCCTGCAGCAGGATGCCGTCGATGCGTGCGTTTTTGTTGTGATTGCGCGCGGCATTGATTATATCGCGCGCCGCTGTCTTCAGTTCATCGAGACTGCGGATATCGAGCCGCACCACGCCCGCTTCAGTTTTGTGCGGGATATCGGGCGACTCGATCTTGACCACAAGCGGGTAGGGCAGCGGTGCGTGTTCGAGTTTGGCAACTGCATCGGCGGACAGCAGCGTCTCGGCGACGGCCGGGATGCCGTAAGCCTTGAGTATCTGTTTCGAGCGGTGCTCGCCGAGCGTTGCCGCCTCCCGCGGCAGATCGAGTTGCTGCTTGACGACGAGCCGCGATGCGGGTTGTTTCGGACGTTGCCCGAATGCGCGTTTTTTCTGCGCGAATCGGTTGAGCGCGGCGAGCGCGTGCACGGTGCGGCCGGGCGTGGGTATGCAGGGGATGCCGTTTTGTTCGAGCAATTGCATGACTTCGGCGTGGTCGTCTGGCGCAGTCGGCCAGTTGATCAGGACCGGTTTGTCGGTCGCGCGCGCGACTTCGATCAGCCCCTGCGCCCAAACGGTCACCGCCGAGCCGCGTGGCGCGCGTGCAATGATCTGATCGATGCCGGGATCGGCGAGCACCGTGCCGATCAGGCGGTTGTACGACGCAAAGTTGTCGTTGTAACCGTTGGCGGTGGCGTCGACCGGGTTGGCGACCGAGGCGAATGCGACCACGAATTGGCGGATCTCGCTGGCGGTCGCATCCGCAAGCGGCGGCAGCTCGAGCCCGTGCTCGATGCAGCGGTCGGCAAGCAGCACGCCGGCGCCGCCCGACAGCGTGATCACGCCGGTGCGATTGCTGCGCGGCAGCCGGCGCGCGCGAAACGCTTTCAGCGCATCGATCAGATCGTCGATATCGCGTATTTCGATGAAGCCGCCGCGGCGGAATGCGGCCTGGTAGAGCTCGTAGCCGGCGGTCATGCGCGCGGTATGTGAGGCCGCGGCCTGGCGTCCGACGTCGGTGTTGCCGACTTTCCAGACCATGATCGGCTTGCCGAGCGCGAGCGCGCGCTCGCCGGCGGCGATCAGCCGGCGCCCATCGGTCACGCCTTCCATGAACACGACCACCGCCTCGACTTCGCTGCGCTCGAGGAAATACTCGGCCAGCTCGAGCATCGAGATATCGGCTTCATTGCCGGTCGAAATCGCGTAGTTGAAACCGACGCCGTAGTAGGCGGCGATGGCAACCACGCCGAAGCCGAAACCGCCGGATTGCGTGACCATCGCGAACGGCCCGGGGATGAGCGTTGAGAGCTGCAGCGTGCCGCCGAAACCGTTGCGGACGTTGTCCTTGAGATTGAGCAAGCCGAGGCAGTTCGGGCCGATGAGCCGCACTCCACTCGCGCGCGCCGCGGCGATCAGCTTTTCCTGCAGAGCCTTGCCGTCGGCGCCGACCTCGCTGAAGCCGGCGGAGAGCACGATCGCAAACGGAATGCCGGCGGCGCCGCACTGCCCGATGATTTCGGGAACGTGTTGCGCCGACAGCGCGATCAGCGCGACGTCGCAGGGTTTCGGCACCGCCGCGAGATCGGGGTAGCAGGCGAGCCCCTTGATCTCCTGGTGCCTGGGATTGACCGGATAGACTTTGCCCTGATAGCCGTATTCGGTGAGCAGCTTGAGCGGGTGGCCGCCGATGCGCGACGGATCGCTCGATGCGCCGACCACCGCGACGGCGCGCGGGTTGATCAAGCGCGAGAAATCATGGCGCGGACGCACTGCGGAGTCTGCTGTCTGATCCAAGGGGGGCTGCTCCGCGTGGATGTGTGATGTTACGCTCCAATTTTACCTTGATTCGTGCGCCTGGTCCGGCGGGAATCGTTGCTGCCCAAGGACAATGGTTAAGCGATGAGCGCACAGCGTTTTCGAACACTTTGCATTTTGCGCTCCGCAATCATCATTCGCCTTATCGTTTTCCTCCCGCCATCCGGCGTGCCTCGGGCGTGGCGCGCAGCTTGAGCGTCATCAGCGGCCCGAGCACGGCGCCGACGCCGAGCGAGGTCCACGCGAGCCCCCACGCCATGGTCTCCGAGCGCAGCGGTTCGCCGCGCGCCCAGTCGATCACGAGGCCGAATACCCACGGACTGATGACCCCGGCGCCGAAGCCGAGCAGCGAGCGCAGCGCGTAAGCGGCGCCCAGATATTGCGGCGGCACCAGCTCGGTGATGGCGGTCGAATAGACCGATGAGTCGGCGATCGCGGTGATGTTATAGAACGCGGCAACCGCGACCAGCAGCCACAGCGGCAGCGCCATCATCCAGCCGAATGTGAACGAGCACACCAGGCTCAGGCAGGCTCCCCACAGGATCACCCTGGTGCGGCCCCAGCGATCGGACAGTGCGCCGCCGTAAATGCTGCCGCCCATGCTGGTGATATAGGTGAGCGCGGTCAGCATCGCGCCGATGCCGGCGGCCTGCACGGTCATGTTGCCGCCGTGCGTGATGGATACCGCGAGGTATGCGGGCAGCCACGCCCATAAGCCCAGCAGTTCCCATGAGTGGAATACATAGGCCCAGATCACCAGCATCGCCGGCTTGTTGCGCCAGACTGCAAGCAGCACGAAGCCGCCGGTGTGATCGGCGCCGCGCGGATGCACCACGTTGGGCGTCGCACGCAGCATCCAGAACGAGATCAATGTTGCAAAGAGCGGGCCGCACGCAGTGGCGATGAACGCGCCGCGCCAGCCGACATGCGGCATCAGGAGCCCGCTCAGGATGAGCGACCCGCCGTATCCGAGCGACGAAGCGGCGAGAAACCAGCCCATTGCGCGACCGCGCTGGTATGCGACAAAGCGCTCGGAGACGAGCGTCAGGCCCGGCGTGTAAGAAGCGCCCGAGCACAGCCCGGTCAGACCGTAAAGCAGCAGGCCGGACACGAAGCTGTCGGCAAGCAATGCGAACAGCAGCGCGCTCAGGCTGGCTAGGATGCTGCCGGCGAGGAAGGCTTTCTTGGCGCCGATGTGATCGGAAATGAAGCCGACCGCAAACAGCGATATCAGATAGCCGACGTGCCACGCCGACTGCACCAGTCCGGCTTCGCTCGCCGACATGCTCCAGTCGGTTTTCAGGAGCGGCAGCGCGGCGGAGTAGGTGGTGAAGATGAAGACGAAGCCGACGCGGCTCAGGCACAGCTCGGTGAGCCACGCGGCGTCGCTTTGCGTCGATTGTTGCGGTGCGCTCAATGCCCGAGCCTGTTATTTGCCTTCGAATTTCGGCGTGCGTTTTTCCTTGAATGCCTGCACGCCTTCTTTGTGGTCGTGGGTGAGGCGCACGACGCCGGAGGCGAGCTTTTCGATGTCGAGCAGCATCTCCAGCGTCGGCACGTACATCGACTGGAACATTTTCTTGGCGAGCGCGAGCGCGTAGGTCGCCGAATCGGCGAGTTCGCGCGCCAGCACGTGCGCTTCCTTCTCGAGGTCGGCATCGGGCACGACGCGCGCGACGATGCCCATGTCTTTCGCCTCCTGTGCGCTGAATGGACGCGCGGTGTAGACGAGTTCCTTGGCCTTGGCGATGCCCAGATATTGCGTCAGGAAGAAAATCGCGCCGCCGTCGGGCACCACGCCGACGTTCTTGAACGCCATCGAGAACCGGGCGGTGTCGGACGCAATGATGATGTCGCACGCGAGCACAATGCCGTTGGCAATGCCGTAGCAGGGGCCGCGCACCGCCGCGATCACCGGTTTCTCGAGATTGTGCAACGCGAGGACCATGCGGTGGCGCGTATGCGAGCGCGCGCGGCCGGAGACGATGTCGGATTTCGCCATGTTGGCGATGTCGCCGCCGGCGGAGAATGCGCGGCCGGCGCCGGTCAGGATCACCGCGCGCGTCGCTTCGTCGGCGGCAAGCTCGGTCCAGTACGCATAGAGCTTGTCGTACATCCCGTCGGAGAGCGCGTTCAACTTCTCCGGGCGGTTGAGCGTGACGGTCGCGATGCCGTCTCTTTTTTCGAGTTTGACCGTCATGACTAGATCGAGTCCCAGGGAAACACGTCGCCGGTGCGCTCGGTCGGCGCATAAAACCCGCTCTTGAGCGCCGGGTACATGTGCTCGGCGCAGGTATCGGGGGTCCAGCCTTCGGCGCGGTGAATGCCGCGCAGCGGCCGTGACTGGCTCATCAGGAAGATTTCGTTCTTGCGGGTCGCGAACACCTGGGCGTTGACGCCCGCCGCGGCGTCACTCACGAGGAATACCGCCAGCGGCGCGTTGTGCTCGGCGGTAACGAGCTTGCGCTGCTCGATGCGCTTCTGGGTCGCCGGGTCCTTGGCCGGGATCGACGCGGTCATGCGCGTCCATGCCACCGGCGCGATGCAGTTGGAGCGCACGTTGAAGCGCGCCATGTCGACTGCGATCGATTTGGACAATGCAACCAAGCCGAGCTTGGCAGCGGAATAGTTGGCCTGGCCCATGGCGCCGATCAGCCCCGAGGTCGAAGTCATGTGCACGAACGCGCCGCTCGACTGCTGGCGGAAGTGCTCGGCCGCATGGCGGGAGGTGTTGAAGGCGCCCTTCAGCATCACGTTGACGACGGCGTCCCAGTCTTCCTCGGTCATCTTATGGAAGATCACGTCGCGCAGGATGCCGGCATTGTTGACGACACCGTCGATGCGGCCGAAGCTGTCGAGCGCGCATTGCACGATTTTCGCGGCACTCCTGAATTCGGCGACGCTGTCGTAATTGGGAACCGCTTCGCCGCCGGCTTTCCTGATTTCGTTGACGACCTCCTGCGCCGGCGTTTTGTCTCCGCCTTCGCCCGACAGCGCAACGCCGATGTCGTTGACCACGACCTTCGCGCCGTGCTGCGCCATCAGCATCGCAATCGCGCGACCGATGCCGCGTCCAGAGCCGGTGACGACTACGACCTTGCCTTCGACCATTTTGCCTGGTGTCACGATTTTCTCCCGATTCAAATGTTGACTGCCTAAAGCCTCGCCGCTAAGGACGCGAAGGACGCAAAGGAAGACGAGAATCAGTAAACGGCAAACAAAGCTCACAAGCCCGTTTGGATTTGCATTCCGATTTACGACTTTCTCTTCATTCCCTTTTTGCTTTTCCTTGGCGTCCCCTGCGTCCTTGGCGGCTAAGCTTTTGATTTGGTCACGGCAAAATCTCCGCGCGGCCGTTGTTGAGCACCGTCACGCCGCGCGCGGGCACCGTCGAGCGGAACGACACGATGCTGCCGGTGCGCCACATTTCGGTGCGGATGGTCTCGCCGGGATAGACCGGCGACGAGAAGCGGCCTGCCATGCTCTTGAAGCGCGCCGGATCGTAGCCGCAGCAGGTCTTGAGGAGCGCGTGGCCGGCGATGCTGAACGTGCAGCGCCCGTGCAGTATCGGCATCTTGAAGCCCGCTTTCTGTGCGTAGGCGGGATCGGCGTGCAACGGGTTGTAGTCGCCGGACAAGCGGTAAATCAGCGCTGCCTGCGGCAGCGTCGGCAGGTCGCACACTGCGTCGGGCGGCGTGTCGGGAATCGGGTGTTGCGGTGTGGCGGGCGCGGAAGGGCCGCCGAAACCGCCGTCGGCGCGGCAGAATGTCGTTGAGGTCAGCGTGCAGAGCGTGTCGCCGCTCGCCTTGTCGCGCACCGTGCACTCGGTCATCAGCAGAGCGCCTTTGTCCTTGCCCTTGTCGACAACGCTGGCGACTCTGGTGAGGCCTGTGATCGCGCCTTCGACCGGCAGCGGCCGGTGAATGGTGAAACCCTGCTCGCCGTGCACGACGTGGCTGCGCGTGATGCCGGTGTCGGGGTGCGCATGCCACGGGCCGGGGTAGCCGAGGATGATCGCCATGGTCGGCAGCGCCCGCAGGTTCGGCTCGTAGACGAACTTGAGCTGGTGCGCGTCGCACGGATCGGCGCCGAGGCCGACGCCGAGCGCATAGAGGATGGTGTCGCGCCTGGTGAGCTGCTGCCCGACTTCCGGAATTTTCCAGTTGATGAGCTTGTCGTACTGGATCGGCATGCTATGCGTTTCCCTGGCGGTGCGTCACGCGGCTCTGATTGTTCCCGGATTGGACCTGCGGGTAAGGACATCGGCGGACGCTGGAATCGTCCACCAGCGCTTGCATCCCGGGGAGTTGCTGCGTTGTATACTATCATGTCCATTAAACCCGATGAACCGCTCAAGGAGGACGCAATGACGATCAAAGCTGGCGACAAGCTGCCGGATGGCACGTTGTGGGAACTGCCGGTCGAATATACCCACGGCTGCCCGACCGGGCCGAATGCGGTCAGGATTTCGGAGGCGACGAAAGGCAAGCGAATAGTGATGTTCGGGGTGCCCGGCGCGTATACACGGACGTGAAGTGCCTTGCACCTGCCCGGTTTCGTGCAGGAAGCTGAAAAAATCAAGGCGAAGAAAGTCGATGAAATCTGGTGCGTGGCGGTCAACGACGCGATGGTGATGGCGGCGTGGGGCAAGGACCTGAAGGCGATCGGCAAGGTGCGCATGCTGGGTGACGGCAGCGCCGAGTTCACCAAGGCGCTCGGCGTCGAGCTCGATCTCGTCGCGCGCGGCATGGGGATACGCTCGCAACGCTACTCGATGCTGGTCGATAACGGCGTGGTCAAGGCGTTCAACCTCGAAGCGCCGGGCAAGTTCGAAGTGAGCGGCGCCGACAAGATGCTGGCGCAGCTGTAGGCAATGCTGGAGATCATCATGGCACTGGCGTTGACCTCATCGGCATTCACGCACAATGGCGCGATCCCGAAGCAGTACACCTGTCAGGGATCGGATATTTCCGTGCCGCTGGCGTGGAAGGACCTGCCGGCGGGAACCAAAAGTCTCGCGCTGATCGTCGACGACCCCGATGCGCCCGATCCGGCGGCGCCGAAAATGACGTGGGTGCACTGGGTGCTCTACAACATTCCGCCCGCGGCGGCCGGCCTCAAGGAAGCGGTCAAGGCGGGCGAGCTGCCGAAAGGCACGCTTGACGGGCTCAATGACTGGAAGCGCACCGGCTACGGCGGGCCGTGCCCGCCGATCGGCCGGCACCGCTATTTCCACAAGCTCTATGCGCTCGATACCGTGCTGCCGGATTTGAAACGCCCGACCAAGGCGCAGCTCGAAAAGGCGATGCAGGGCCACGTCCTCGAAAAGTTCGAGTTGATCGGCACGTATCAGAAGAATTGAGAGGCGGGAGGCGAACGGCCGAACCAAGCGCTTCAACTACCTCACAAACCTGCGCTGCGCCAGGCGCAGTTGCTAAGGTCGGCTCCTTCATCAGAAGCCAAACACGGCGAGCAATGTCCGGCAGGTCATGAAGATGAGTATGAGTGAGCCCACAGTCCATAGCGTGGCGCGCGCGTCATGGGTTCGTGCGGTCGCATAGGCGGCAAAGTGCAAGAGCCGCGACACAACATATCCATAGAGGAGCACTCGCGCGAGCAGCAGTGTGGGCTCGGTCAGGACGTAGAGAAAGCCGGCGACGAGGAAGAACGGCAGGTTCTCCAGGTCATTCAGGTGGATTCGCCGGATGCGCTCGACGCGCTCGTCGGGCTCGAGCTGCTTCGGATTGGGCTCAGGGTTTAAAGGTGTCTTCCTGATGTCCTCTGGCGAACGGAAGCCACCTTTCACTTGCATCATGCGAACGACGGTCAGCCAGGACATGCTCACGGCCTTGAGGATCATGAGCGTGGCGGCGATGACGTAGGTAGCGAATAAGGGGTTTTGCAGGCTTAACTTGTCCATGGTTCTCCTCTCAGCCTTGTTGGATCATCAAGTCGTACGCATCGGCGAGCCGGACGAGGGACTCGCCGCACCGGGTCTGCGTCGATGAGCCGTGCATGAGCGCGAGGGTCTGCGGCTCGAGTTTTGCGAGACGGCGGATCGTCGTCGCGGTAATGGTCGAAAGCGCTGTGGCATGGAAAAGCTCTTCCGCCGCGAGCGCAGGTCCGACGATATCGCCGTCAGTGAGGGCCGGTCCGTCGCCAGCGTGGGTGAAGAGATCGCCGCAGAAGAGCGTCTTGGTGTTTTCCTCGAAAAGAACGCGTGCTTCCCAGTTGTGGGGGACGTGTGGCGTGTCGATGTGCCGAACGCGCTTGCCGCCGAGATCGATGACCTCGCCGTCGGCCAGCTTGCGTGGCGGTCGATCGCACAGGTCGTCGAGCGAGACCATGCAACCGATCGCGCCGTGCGCGACCTCGGCGCGCGGTGCGGCGGTGAGGAATTCGTTCATCGCCCCGCACTCGTCGGACTCCACGTGTCCGAAGGCGATCCACCGGAGCCGCTCGAGGGGAACGATGCGGGCAATCGCCTGCGAAACGAGCGGAAACATGCGACGCGGGCCAGTGTGAAAGAGAAGGGGGTCGTCGGCGTCGACGAGGAACTGATTGAACGTGAAGCCGCCCGGTGCCGCCTCAGGGACGCACGTTGAGAGGCGGTAGATGCGGTCGGCTATCTCATGGGTACTTGTTTGCATGCGGGCTCTCCTTTCGTTGCGGGAAGGGGCGCTCGGCCAGGAGCGGAGACCCTGATTGGAGCATACACCATATTATATACCGATGGTCGAAAAATAGACCTATGGACTATTTAATGTAACGACGGTAGAATTTGCTTCACCGTTACCTGCCCCGCGAGCCCCAATGCCCCCTACGAAGCGCCGTCCTGCCCCCGCTGTGAGCGCCGAGGTCGCCACCCGGCTGGCGCGTCGCGAGCGACGTCGCGACCGATCGCGGGAGGAAATCCTGGCTGGCGCGCGCCGAGTCCTTTTGCGGAGCGGCATCGCCGCCACTACGCTCGACGCAGTCGCCAAGGAGATCGGAGTGTCGAAGACGGCGCTCTACTACTACTATCCTTCGAAGGACGCACTGTTCTTCGAGCTCGTCTTCGGAGCCATTAAGTCCCAGGCGCAAGCGGTCCACGACGGGGTCGAAAAGGCAGAGGGCGGAGGAGACGCGCTTCGCGCCATCGTCCGCGAAGCGGTGAATGCCTTCGCGCCACGCCTCGACGACTTCCGCCTGGCCTTCCTCCATGGTCAGGTCGCCGGCCAAAGCGCCGTCCACTTCGACCAGCAGCAGTTCGCGCGCATCCGCCCGCTCAACGATCTCTGGTTCGCTGGCGCGGCGAAGAAACTCAGTGAAGAACGAAGAATGCGTCCGGGCCGCGCGCACGTCGAGCCCCGCCTCATGGCATTTCTCGCCTACCTCGCCGCCATCGGGCTGCTGACAATGAAGGGGATGGTCGAAAGCTTAGAAGACCCGTTGGTGTATTCGGATGACCAGCTCATCGAGGGGTTCGCGCGTGTATTTGAGGCCGCGGCCGCGCCGTAATGCCTGCCGAGAGTACGGGGGTCGTGTCTCGGTTTTGACATGGCAATGCCGCGCATTTCGTCGGGTGAGAATCCGGAGCGGGTATTGCCGATTACCAGGCTAATGCGGGGCAGCGCATTCAGTCCTGATTGTGATTGTGCGGCCGCTCTCGGAGTCCGCGGCGGAAATGCTGTTGAGGCGACGAATGCGCCCGCTTGCACGAGCCACTGGCGGCGTGCCGCCCAGATGCCAAGCCTTATCTTGCTCCCCGACCGCGGCGAATCTGGACGGCTATTGCAGCCCGGCCTTGCGCATGCCTTCGAGGAATTTGGCCATCGGGCCGGGGGTATAGGGAACGTACTTTTCGATCCACGCAATCGATATGTCGGGCTGTAATTCTTTCAATCGCGTCAGCGCCGCGCGGGCCTCATCGATCTGTCCCGCCTGCGCCAGGCTGGCGCAGTAAATTCGATGACCGCCGGTCATTCCGTCACGCTGTTGCAAGGCCTTGCGGCCGAAGCCGACCGCTTCCGAATAGCGCCCTGCGAGGTAATGGGCGGCCGCCAGGCCCACATTGAAGATCGCATTTTGCGGATCGTGCGGGCTCATGCGGATCGCCTGCTCCGAATGAGCGATCGCCTGGTCCGATCGGCCGCCGAGCGCGAGGGCCAAGCCGAGATAGCCGTGCGCGGCGGCGAAGTTCGGGTTGAGCTCGAGTGCGCGCTGGAATTGCTCTAGGGCGTCGTCGGTGCTCCGCCGCGTGAAGGCCACAAAACCGAGCGCGAAATGCGCCCACGGATCGCTATCGTCGAGTTCCGCCGCCCGGGCGGCGAGCGCCGCGGCCTGCTTCACCAGCGGCTCCCGCTCTCCGACGCTCCAACCGACATAACCCGACACCAGCATCATGAACGCCAACATGCTGTGCGCGGGCGCATAGTCGGGGTAGCGCTCGACGGCCTGCCTGAGAATTGCGATCGCGGCTTCGCCCTCGCCCTTAGTCAGTCGCCAGAACAGGGAGTTCGCCTGAATAACCATGTCCCAGGCGCCGAGATCCTCCGGCGAACGGCTTTGCGAACGGACGCCCTCGGCCTCCAGCAGCCGGGGCTCGATCGCAGCGACGACTTTCGTAGTGATCTCGTCCTGCAGCGCGAAGATGTCGGTCAGGTCGCCGTCGTAGCGATCGGCCCATATGTGACTGCCGGTCGAGGCATCGATCAGCTGGGCCGTGATGCGCACGCGATTGCCGCCCTTGCGGACGCTGCCCTCCAGGACGTAGCGCACGCTCAGCTCGCGGGCAACGCGCTTCACGTCATCCGCCTTGCCCTTGTAGGCGAACGACGAATTACGCGCTATGACGAAAAACCAGCGCAGTTTCGACAAACCAGTGATGATATCCTCGGAAATGCCGTCCGCGAAATATTCCTGTTCCGGGTCGCCACTCATGTTGGCGAAAGGAAGCACGGCGATCGAGGGCTTCTCGCTTGACGGCTTCCTCGAGCGATCCAAAGCGCTGGTGAGTGCTTCGCGTTGCGCAGTCACCAACCGATACGCGTGCACCGTGTGCAGGATGTTCTTGACCTGCTGTTCGCCCTGATCGGCGAAGGTCGCGTTCACCCGGCCCTGGACGGCGCCCTGCACCGCGTCCGAGACCGTGATCCCGCCAGGTTCGGCCAGCCCCTCCAATCGGGCCGCGATGTTGACGCCGTCGCCATAGACCGTGCCGTCGGTCTTTTCCATTACGTCGCCGAGATGCACACCGATGCGAAACCGCATCTGGCGATCCTCTGGCACGGCTGCCGCCATTGCGACAAGGCCTTCCTGAACCGCAAGCGCGGCGTCAACCGCGCCGGTTGCGGTGTCGAACGCCGCAAGCACAGAATCGCCTGCCATATCGATTACGCGGCCCTGGTGCGTCTCGATATGTTCTCTAAAGATACCGCGCGCGGAATCGAGCGCAGCCACGGTCGCCCGCTCGTCGCCGCCCATCAGGCGCGAATAGCCAGCCACGTCAGCAGCAAGAATCGCTGCGAGTCGCTGTCTGACAATCGTCTCGGCCAATGGCGTCAGCCTTCGCGAAAACAATGCCGGCCGTGAATGTTACCTTCAGTCGGAAATATCGCCCAACTACTAGAGGACCAGAGACTCATGGTGCAAAGCCTCCAGTTGCGTACGTGCTATTACTTGCGACTACAGTATTCCGTCGTCAGGTGTTGTCAATTACTATCTGCACGTAGTTTGATTTAGATCAGAGTCCATCGTGGCGTGAATGGCTGGCCAACTGGTGGTTTTCCCGTCATGCGGTATGCTGCCATCCTGATTAAACCGCTGATCGCCGCCAAGACCAAGCTCGGCATGGTGCCGGGTCTGTTTGCCACGCTGGCGCATGCACAGACCGCGCTGAGCGGCGCTTTCGTCAACCCGCCTGCATGAGCAACCCGATTGACCTGCCCTTTCCGTTTGACATCGTTGCTGAACGTCTTGCTCTTGGCCGATAACCGCCCTTTGGCCAAGAGTCAAAAACCGACGCCTAGAGGACGGTCGAATTTACCAACAACCTACACTCAACGTTCAAGATGAACTGGTTGGACGCAGGCAGTGACCTCGTCTGGATTCCAGCCTTTTGTCAGTGGCTCTCGGCATGAAATCGGCGGTAGACTGCGTTTGCCAAGGCGAGAGATACTCCCGCAGGTAACGTTTAATTTCCTCAGGATCGTTCGACCATTCCTTCGCAAAACACTCGAATTCGTCCATCGGGGCGCTTCGCCGCCTGTGCCGCTACGGACTTCCATAGGAAACTCACAATGCCGATGCGGGGCAATATATCAGACGGGGCTGGCAAGTCTTCAAGCTCAACGCGACCTTTTTACCTCGCGACATGGTGGCGCGCGAACTTCCGGGTGCCAAACGATGGGGTCCTGGGTGAATGGTGGAGTCGGCATGGCTGAAGGCGTGGAATTGGCGCTGGGCGCCATGCTGTTCTATGGACTAGCGGACTGGGTTTACAAGCGCGCCGCTGCAAGCGGCGTGCAGGCCCATCATTTTCTGGCGCTGCAGGCCTTTTTCTTCGCGCCAGGCATATTTCTATACGGGCTTACGACCGACACGCTCGCCCTGGGCGCGCCCTTCGCATGGGGCATGACGGCCGGCGTGCTGGTCTTCGTCGCCCTTTACAACTTCGCGCGTAGCCTCACGAGCGGCGCGGTCAGCATCGTTGCGCCCGTCTTCCGATTAAGCTTCGCGATCACGGCGGCGCTCGCGGTGTGGCTCCTCGACGAGCGCCTTACGGGCTGGAAGCTCGCAGGCCTCGCAGCCTCGCTCGCAGCGGTGTGGTTGCTGCTTGCGGGCGGGCCAGCGTCGGCACCGCGCACAACCACATCATCCGTGTTGCGCGTCCTCGTCGCGACGGTGGCGATGGGGATCGTGAGCTTCGTCTACAAGCTCGGCGCTATTGCCGGTGGCAGCCCTGCCACGGTCCTCACTGGCCAAGCTAGCGTGTTCTTGCCACTGGCGACGCTGTTCGCGCTCGCGCGCGACCGCGGATTCCATCCGCCGCCTGGCGCTTGGCGCCACGGGGCCACGGCCGCGGTGCTGCTGCTGTGCGGGTTCGTCATGCTGCTCGCGGGCCTGGCGCGCGGTGAAGCGAGCGTGCTCGTGCCGGTCGCGCAGATGAGCTTCGTGGTCACGGCCGGACTCGGTTTCGTCTTCCTGCGCGAGACGCTGACGCTTCGCAAGGGTTTCGGGCTTGCTTTTGCAATCGCGGCACTCATCTGCCTCGCGCGCAGCTGACGGCCGCCCGCGAATCTGGCCGGATACCACTTTCCCGGCGAATGACCGGTCTTGGCCGGTAACTGCCCGTTCGCCAATGGTCGCTTTACGACCCGAAGCGGACGTTTGACGCCAAAGTCAAGCGCCGTAGAAGCGGCCCGGGAAGCGGAGACGGGTCGGTAGCCGAGTTTCGGGAGAGCGACGGGGCAGACACGGCTATCCCCCGCCGTCCGTGCCGTGTCGCGCTCTATTTTTTCTTTGCCATACTATCCTTCGGCTCCAGGTATGTTATCCCCCAAGGCCCGTTCCCGTGGAGTTGAACAACCGCCTCTTTGTCCTTCGTGTAGGCGAACATCGGCTTGCCTTGCCCAATCGAAAAATAGCTACCGGGGCCAAATGGCTTGGCCGTTTTGGGCTCGAACTTATCGCTCGCGGCAAAGTACAGAGTGCCTGACAGGACCGTCACGTTTTCAGCAGCCGGGTGGGTATGCACTTTTATTGTGGTCTTCGGCGGGACCTTAAGACGCATCACGAACGGTCCGGACGACTTGGGGTCGCCGTCGATGACGGCGGTTTTCGCGCCCGGGCCGATGGACGGAGCATCTTGCCATTTGATGTCGGGCAGCATTACAGCGGTATACTCCGCAGCCCATACTGGAGCTGCCATAAAGCCGCCCAGTCCCAAAGCAAAACCGACTGCGGCAATCTTGACCGTGTTCATAACACCTCCTTCGTTTAAGTTGCTCGATTGACAACGCTTACTGAATGCGTAGACCCGCAGAGGCTCTTTCCTTCGATTGTTGTTATTCAATTCGTCGGCGATTATACAACAAGGGGGATTTGGCTTTGTCATGTCATTGCAATTCGATTATGGGCGTAGTCTTTTCACTACGGCGGCAACCGGAACCTTAGGTGAAACACTGAGTATCCTGACTAGGGGCACACAGCAGTCTGTGCGCTCGAACCGGTAAGCCGAACACGCAGCGCACCGCGGCCGCGTGTTCGCGGCCAGTCTGCAAAGGGGTCCGCTTAAATGACCGCTAATGGCGGCGGACATTGTGTGTCAGATCAAGTCCCGACTTCTATACGTGATTTTTCTATCGATTCCCGGCTATTCGAAATTTCCCTCCGTGACCTCTGTGTTCTCTGTGGCCGATTTTGCAATAGTCACGCGCTGAGTTCTTCAGCGCGGCTTCCGGAACACGACAATCCGGTTGGTATTAGTGCCAAGGCGGTTGTTGCCGACGCCCCAGATGTTGGCGGTCTTGGTGAAACGCTGCTGGTTGATGAGCAGCGCCTCGCAATTAAATCCGGCATCGATTCCAAGCGGCACCACGTGCTCATCGAGCTGGATCTTGCCTTTGCGCACTTCGCCGACCTCGAACGCGACCCAGCCACCGCGCTTCGTGATCCGATAGAGCTCAGTGAACACACGCGCCATCTGTGCGCTCCATTCTTCGATAGTGCGGGACATCGTGATATGCGCAGCGATGTCGTCGGCATCGAGTCCGTTGAACCAGCAGCGCAGCCAGTTGTCGCGCGCATACTGCACGACGTCGAGGAACGGCGGCGAAGTCACCGTCAGCTGCACGCTGTTCGCTGCGATCGCGGGCGTCGCAGCAGCCGCGCCGACGAGAAAATGCGCGCTCATGGCCGCGCCGCGCAGCCGCCAGCGATCGGCGGCGGAGAGTCCGCCCTGCAGCTGCATCGATTTCCTGAGTATCAGGGCGCGGATATCTTTGTATTCCGGTTTTTGCCCGAGCTTCTGGTTGATCTTGATCTGGTTCTCGGACGACACGGCCTGATTGGGGGGCAGCGTGTAGACCGAGAAGAAGCCCGGTGAATGGCCGGTCAACCGGTTCGTCGCGACCATCCGGATCCAGCGGTCGACGCTGTCCTCGGCGCCTTCGCGATGGCGGCGCGCGAGATATTGGCGCAGGCCGAGGATCTCGTACAGCGTATTGCGATGGAAGAACATCGAGAGATCGATGTCGCTGGAAGCGTTGGCCGCAAACCGCAGCGAGCGCAGCCGCTTGTCGATGTCGGCGACGCTCGGCAGTTCCAGGCGCGGCCACGTGAGTATGGCGGACAGCGGGTTCGCGTCGTTGGCGACAACGTTGCGTCCCTGCAGCGCGGCCTCCACTGCGGTGGTGCCGCGGCCGCTGAACGGGTCGTAGACGACGTCGCCTTCGCGCGTCAGCCGTTCGATGAAGTACGCGGGCAGTTGCGGCTTGAAGCAGGCGCGGTAGGATATTTCGTGGATCGATGACGCCTGCCGCTGCTTGCTGGTCCAGAGCTCGTTTCTGTAAACACGGACGGCTTCGGTTGTCTGCCCGGAGGGCAGTGATTCGGCAGGAGTGGCATCGGTGGTGAGTGCGCGCGTATTGGGCGCGCGCTTGGCGGCAGGGGTCGGGCGCGGTCGGACGAGCACGATGCGTTTCTCCCGTTACGTTAAATGGGTACGAATCGTACTCTTCTTAATGCAAGATGTACAGTTATTTTACAAATACTTA
>JAHFRL010000094.1 GCA_023266235.1 Betaproteobacteria bacterium | reverse complement strand
ACAGGTTGTGGATCGTGACCAGCAGATTGGCGATGTATTTGAGCTTGGAACCCGTGCCGAACGCGCCGCAATAGTAGGCGTTGCGGGCAAACCCTGCGAACACCGGGCGGCAGCGCGCACAGGCCCCGCGGTCGCCGCTTGCGTAGATCACGATGTCCTTGGCGGCAGCCTGCGCGCCGGTGCCGCTGATGGGACAGTCGAGCAGCGTCACACCGATTTTCTCAAACCGCGTGCGCGCACGCTCTTTTACTTCGAGCGGCAATGTGCTGACTTCGACGACGATGGTCCCGCGGTGCGCACCGGCGGCGATGCCGTTTTTTCCGAACAGCGCGGCATCAAACGCCGCGACCGACGGCAGCGACGTAATGATCACCCGCGCGCCGCCCGCGACTTCGGCTGGTGACGCCACCGGTGTGCCGCCAAGTTTGCGCAGTGCCGCGCACTTTGCCGCCAGCACATCGTAGCCGACCACGCGAAAGCGCGCCGCCCGCAAATGCCTGGCGAATGCGCCGCCCATGATGCCGAGGCCGACAATTCCCACTGCCTTGCTGCGTTTGCCGCGTGTCATGTGTGTGTCCCCTTCAATCTTGCGAGCGTCGCATCGATGAGCTGCCGCGACACGTGAACAGGCTCGGGCAGGTCCGGCAGATGTTCCGCATCGAACCAGCGCGCGTCCTCGATTTCGACGCCATCCGCGCGCACCTCACCGCCCGCATACTCGGCGTTGAACGCGATCACCAGCGAATTCGGAAACGGCCACGGCTGGCATGCGAAGTAGCGGATATCGCGCACGTCGACGCCGACTTCTTCGCGCGTCTCGCGCGCAACGGCCTGCTCGAGCGTTTCCCCGGCCTCGACAAAACCCGTCACCACCGTATATCGGCCCGCCACGTAGCCGGGCTTGCGCGCGAGCAACAGTTGCCGCCCGCGCGTTACCAGCACCATCGCTACCGGCGAAATGCGCGGGTAAAACAACATGCCGCATTGCGTGCATTGGCGGGCGCGCTCTTCGCGCAGGGCCTGAGTCCGTGCCCCGCAGGCACCGCAAAATTGGTGCGTGCGGTCCCACTCGATGAGCTGGAACGCGCGTCCGGCGAGCCCGCTCATGGTTGGGTCGAGCTCGAACAGCAGCGAGCGCAGCGTTTTGAACTCCAGCCCCGGCGGTGACGCCGCATCGGCTGGCAGCTCGCAGGCAAAGCAATGTTGCCCGTTCAAGCGGCCGAGATACTGGTGGCGCACCGGCGCAATACCGATTTCACGCAAATCCGCGCACGCCGGCACCGTTGCTTCCTGACCGGCGCGCGACACCAGCAATTCGCCGCCGCGAAACGCAAACCATAACACCCGCCCGGCGCGATCCTCCGGCGCGGTGATCAGCGGAACAAACAGCACGCGGGCGACCTCCGGCGCGATCAGGATGACTCACCGAACAGGCGCGCTGCCGTCCGGTGACTGACATCCTCGCGTTCCTTGGCGGTCAGATCCGGCACCGCGTCAAGATGCTCGACCGGCCGTTCCTCGCCCATGTCGAACGGCGAGTCGGTGCCGAGCACGACGCGCCCGGAACCGACCATTTCGAGCAGATGCCGGGTCGCGCGCGGATCGTGCGTGAGCGCATCAAAGTAGAAATTCCTGAACATATCGAGCGGCTTCGATTTGGTCACGGCACTGGTGTCGGGACGCACCGCGTGTCCATGCTGGAAGCGCCCGATCTGGTACGGCAGAAAGCCGCCGCCGTGGGCGAGCAGCATCCTGAGGTCCCTGAGCTCGTCCAGTGCGCCGCTGAACATGAGCTTGCCCACCATGATGGTGGTATCGAGCGGATTACCGATCAGGTTACCGAGGTAATAGCAATCGAGGCGGCCGGTGGAGCCCTGGGTATTCGGATGCGCGAAGACCACGACTTTGAGTTCCTGCAACCGGCGCAGCACCGGGCGGAACCTGGATTCGGCGAGTTCCTCTTCCCCGATCGCGGTACCCATCTCGACTGCCTTGAAACCGTATTCCCTGACCACGCGTTCGAGCTCGGTGATGGCGGCATCCGGATGCTGCATCGGCAGCGTGGCCATGCCGCGCAGCCGGTCGGGACGGACGCCAGTCATGTTCGCCACCCCGTCGTTCACCAGGCGCGCCGTCTTCAATGCGTGGTCGGGGCCGAGGCCGTAGAAGAAAGTCTGCGGGCCGGGCGAAATGTACGCGATGTCGATGCCCTTGCGGTCCATCGATTCGAGCTTGGCCTCGGCATCATAGAACTCGGGGATCAGGTCGAATCGCGTTTTGCCGCGCACGAATTTGTAACTGCCCCGCTGCCCCTCGATTTGTGTGCGATAAAGCTCCGGCTGCTCCCGCATCGCCTGGATGATGGTCTCGGGAATGACGTGGTTGTGCGTATCGATGCGTATCACCGTGTTATCCTCTTGGTTGATGTGGAATCACCTGCGGCTTGCCTGACTTGACCGTCGATCCGGGCGCCGGATAGCCGGGATTATGCCTTGAATGCTAAAATGACGGCAGGTATGTGTGCTGGCACGACCTGCCATCGATCCGCATTTAAATAAAGAACACGGCCATTGACGCGTTGCGGGAACGGCCGCGTCTGCGCCGCATCCCGAAAGGATCCCCTTGAAGCAAATCAACGTCGGTATCATCGGCACCGGCTGGTGTGGCGGCATCCGCGCGGAAACCTGCGCCACCCACCCGCTCGTCAAAAGCCTGCATCTTGCCGAAACGCGGCCCGAGCGACTCGCCGAGGTCGCCACCGCCACCGGCGCGCAAACCGCCACCGCCGATTACCACAAATTGCTCGAGATCGACGGGCTCGACGCCGTGATGATCTCGGCCACGCCCGAGGTCCTGCACTACCCGATGGCGCGCGACAGCCTGCTGGCGGGCAAACACGTGTTTCTCGAAAAGCCGATCGCAATCGAACTGCACGAGGCCGACGAGCTGATCGCGCTCGCGCGCAACAACACCCTCAAATTCACGATCGGCTATTCGCAGCGCTTCAATCCCAAGTTCGCTTACGTGAAAAAATGCGCGACCGACGGCACGCTCGGCAAGCCGGTGAGCGCGCTCGTGAGCCGGCATATCGGGCGCAGCCTCGGCAAGAAAATCACCGGTCGCACCAAGCTCTCCCCGGCCGCGATGGAAGCGACCCACGATCTCGACTTCGTGCTGTGGTGCCTCGAGCCGGCCAAGCCGGTGCGGGTATATTCGCAGGTCAATTACGGCGCGATGAAGGCGTCAACCGGCGCCGACGTCCCGGACACGCAGTACATCACGGTCACCATGGACAGCGGCGTATCGTTCGTGATCTGCGCCGGCTGGAGCCTGCCGCCCGCCTACCCCAACTTCGCGATGACGTGGATCGAGTTCGTGGGCACCGAGGGCGCGTTGATCGTGGACGATACCCACCGCGACACGATGCTCACCACCATGCGGAACGGCATCGTGCACCCGATGTCGACCATGCCCGGCGAGTTCGTCGAGCATACTTATGCCGGTCCGATGGCGAGCGAAACGGTGCATTTCATCGAAGCAGTCGCCTGCGACCGGCCGGTGCTCGTCACCCCCGAGCAGGCGCGCCAGGTCATGGAGGTCTATATCGCCGCCGACATTTCCGCCGAGCGCAATGAGCCGGTCAAGCTGCCGCTGCCGGAACAGCGCATCAGCGCGCTTGCCGCGGGGGGCGGCCGATGAGGAAGCAACCCAGGAAAATCGGCCTCGCCATCATCGGCGCGGGACGCGTCGGCTTGATCCGCGGCGAACTCGCCGCGCGCCATCCGGAAGTTGCATGGATAGGCATTGCGGAAAAAAACCCGGACCGCGCCAAGCTGGTAGCCGGCAAGATCGGCGCCGAGCTTGTGACTGCAGACTTCCGCGAGCTGCTGAAACGTCCGGAGGTCAACGCAGTGGTCGTTTCCACCGACGAGCACTTGCACGTCGAGCCGGTCATGGCGGCGCTCGAGCGCGGCCATCCGATGCTGATCGAGAAGCCGCTCGCCACCGACCTTGCCGAATCGCAGATGGTGATGGACGCGATCGAAAAATCCAAGGTCGACGCGGTAATCGGCTACACGCAGCGGTTCCGGCGCCGCTGGCTCGTCGCCAAGGAAAAGGTGCGCACCGGCGCGCTCGGCGAAGTCACGATGGTCACTTCGCGCGCCTTCATGAACCGGCTGGTCGCGATCGACAACTACCAGCGTTCCGACAATCCCGCCGAGATCTCCCCGATGGTGATCTCGGGCACGCATGCGCTCGACATCGTCATGTGGCTGATGGAAGCCAAGACCCCGGTCGAAGTCTACGCGCGCTCGGTCGACAAGGCGCTGGGGCCGAAGTGGCATGGCATCGATGGCACCGGCTTCGTCATTACGTTCAACGACGACGCCATCTACCACGGCGTGATTTCGTGGGCGCTGCCCGAAGTATGGCCAGGCGCGGTCTACAGCCTGGAAGTCGGCGCGGTCGGCACCGAAGGCGTGCTCACTATCGACGACACCCACCGCGACATCGTGCTCGCCACCAATCTCGTGCAGGGCGAAGGCTACGCGCCCGACAAACGGCGCCACGTCGACTTCCTCACCAGCTATCCCGTGGGCGATATCGCGCTCGGTGAGCTGCGCGGGCCGATGCGCGAGGAAACCAATTCCTGGCTCAATCGCGTCGCGCTTGGCGTGCCCACTCAGCACGCGACCGCGCGTGAGGGACATAATCGCCTGATGCTCACCAAGGCGATCGATCTTTCGGCGCGGCTCAAACGCCCGGTCTCTCTGCCGATCACGCCCGAGGACGAAAAACGCAGGAGCTGATCGCGGGTTGTGGTCGCAACAGCCGATTGTCAGCAGAAGCAATACCCAAGGAGAAAAACATGATCAAGCGGCGTTCCACCATCGCACAGATGTTCCTCGCATCACTTGCCGCACTGACGTTGAATGCGGCATTCGCGCAGCCGTCAGAGAAATATCCGACCAGGCCGGTGCGCCTGATTGTGCCGTATGCGCCAGGCGGCGCAACCGACATCACCGCCCGCCAGCTGGCGGCAAAGATGACCGAGGTCTGGGGCGAGCAGGTAATCGTGGACAACCGCGCCGGCGCCTCGGGCAACATCGCGCTCGAGCTCGCGGCAAGAGCAACGCCGGACGGCTATACGCTGTTTGTCGGCAACGTCTCGACCAACGCGATCAATGAAACTACGTTCGTCAAGACCTTGCCCATCAAGCCCTCGCGCGATCTGACCGGGGTCACCAATCTTATCGAGTTGCCGCATCTTTGGGTCGTCAGCCCCACCGTGCCGGTTTCCAGTCTCAAGGACCTGGTTCAGTACGTGAAGAAATCCGGAGCGCGCCTCAACTACGGGTCCGCCGGCGTCGGGGCGTATCCCCACCTCGACGCTGTGAAGTTCCTGAAGATAGCGGGCATCGAGATGACGCACGTGCCCTACAAGGGCGGTGCCGGGCAAATGATTCCGGGGATCATCGGCAACGAGGTGCAGTTCATGTTCATCAACATGGCGTCCTCGCTTCCGCACATCCGCACCGGCAGGATCAAGCCCCTCGCCATTACGACGCTCCAGCGGCATCCCGAGTTGCCGAACGTGCCTACCACTGCGGAATCGGGCTTCCCCGGCGTCGGAACCAACGCCTGGAACGGCCTGTTTGCGCCGGCCGGCATCCCGAAGCCGCTGCTCAAGCGCATCCACGCCGATGTCGTGAAGGTCATGGAGAGTCCCGCGATGAAGGAGCAGTTGTCCAAGGTCTTCATGGCGGTCGTGGTCAATAAGTCCCCGGAGGAGTTCCAGCAGTTCGTGCTGCAGGAAATCAAGAGCTGGGGCAAGATCGTGATCGAGAACGACATCAAGGTGGAGTGAGCAGGCCGAACCTGGTCGCGCGGCGCAAATGAAAAAAACTTCCCGGTCGATACATGGCATGATCATCGAGAAGGACGTCGAGATCGTGCTGCGCGACGGCGCGCGCCTCAAGGCCGATATCTTCCGGCCGCAAGGCGGCGGGAAATTCCCGGCGATCATGAACCTCGGCACCTACCAGAAGGATAAGCACTGGGTGCCGCCGCCCGACCTGGAGGAAAAAGACAATCCGTACATGAATTGGGAGACCGTGAATCCGCTGTGGTGGATTCCGCGCGGGTATGCCGCGGTGCGCGTCGACGGCCGCGGCTCGGGCAAATCTCCCGGCCAGACGGATCCGTTCTCGCCGCAGGAAGCGCTGGATTTTTACGACGCGATCGAATGGGCGGCCAGGCAACCCTGGTGCAGCGGCAAGGTCGGCACGCTGGGCATCTCCTACTATGCGATGACCCAGTGGCTGGTGGCGAGCCTCAAGCCGCCATCGCTCAAGGCCATGATCCCGTGGGAGGGCGCCGCCGACATGTACCGCGACTTCGCCTATCACGGCGGCATTTTCTGCTTCGGTTTCGTCGCCAACTGGTACAACAATCACATGGCGCACCACCTGCTCGGCAAGCCGCAGCGGCAGAATCCCGATACTTTCGCCAAGCACTGGTTATGGCATTACCTGCGCGACAGCCTCGACCGCGGCCAGTACCGCGGCCGGCAGGCGGTGTGGGAAAACATCGACATTCCGCTCTTTACCGTCGGCAACTGGAGCGGCATGGGGCTGCACCTGCGCGGCAACACCGAAGCTTATGTGCGCGCCAGGTCGAAACACAAAAAGCTGCGCATACATGCCGGCACGCACTATCACCCGTTCTACGCCGAGGAAGCCCGCCGCGACCAGTTGCGCTTCTTCGATCACTGGCTGAAAGGCATCGATACCGGCAGCATGGACGAACCGCCGGTCAAGCTCCTGATCCGGACCGGCGGCGGCAAGAACTACCGATTCCGTTACGAGAACGAATGGCCCCTCGCGCGCACCCGCTGGACGAAGTTCTATTTGCGGCCGCTCAAGCAAACTGCACGCCATGGCGAACTGGCGGAAGGCGCGCTCACGAACACGGCGCCGAAAACCCGCGGCTCGCTGGCCTACCCCGCGAGCGGCATGACCAAAGCCGGTGTCGCCTCGGCGTCATGGACTTCGACCGCACTCGCCGGCAGCCTGCCGCGCATGGGCGCGTCGTTCGAGACCGGGCCGTTACCTGCGGACACCGAAGTCACCGGCCCCATCAACCTCGTGCTGTGGGTGGCGAGTTCGACCGAGGACATGGACATCTTCGCGACCCTCCGCAACATCGGCCGCGACGGCAAGGACGTGTGGGAGATCGGCCAGCAACAGCAGCCGGTGCCGGTCGCGAAAGGCTGGTTGCGGGTGTCGCACCGCAAGCTCGACAAAAAACTCTCCCTGCCCTATCGTCCGTATCACACTCACGACGAACGGCTATTGCTCAAACCCGGCCAGATAGTACCAGTGCAGGTCGAGGTCTGGCCCACCTGCATGGTGTTCGCGAAAGGCCACCGCATCCGGCTTGACATTCAGCCGCGCGACGGCATCGGAGCCGCGCCCTACACGCACTACAGCGCGGACTACAATACCGGTACCAATATCATTTATACTGGCGCGAACACGGCATCGCACATCCTGTTGCCGATCATTCCCCCAAAATCTCGGAGGAGATAAGACCATGTATGCCGTGCGCGGTTTCAGCACTTTTACCGCTTGCCTGTTGTCGCTGTTCAGTCTGACCGCCATCGCCGCCGACACCGCGTCCTATCCCAACCGCCCGGTGCGCATGGTGGTGCCGTTCGCCCCCGGCGGCGCATCCGATTTCGTCGGCCGCATCATACAACCGCAAATGTCCGAATTGCTCGGCGAGCAGGTAGTGGTGGACAACCGCGGCGGCGCCGCCGGCAACATCGGCGTCGAAGTCGCGGCCCGCGCCACTCCCGACGGCTATACCTTTCTCCTTGGCAACGTCGGCACGATGGCGATCAACGCGAACATTTTTACCAAATTCCCGATAAAACCCCTGCGCGACCTGGTTCCGGTGACCCAGGTAGTGGACGTTCCCGGCTGCCTGGTCGTGCATCCCACGCTCCCCGTGAAGACGGTCAAGGAGTTCATCGCCTACCTCAAGGCGAACCCGGGCAAGCTCAATTACGGCTCGCCGGCACCGAGCAGCGCAAACCGGCTGGAAATGGAGATGTTCCTGATGGCAACCGGGACGAAAGCCGTGCAGATAAATTACAAGGGCGGCGCCGGACCGGCGATGATCGGGCTCCTCGGCAACGAGGTGCAGGTGATGTTCGTGACGTTCTCCTCCGCGATCACATTCGCCAAAGGGGACCGCGTGCGGATGCTGGGCGTGGTCACCTCGGAAAGGATAGCCGCGATGCCGAACGTGCCGACCATGCGTGAACAAGGTTTCGATATGATTGTCGGTTCATGGCAGGGCATCTTCGTTCCCAAGGGCACGCCGCGCAACGTGATAGACAAGCTGTTCAAAGTCGCCCAGGAAACCATGCAGCATCCCACCGTCGTCAAGCGCATGGCTGACGGCGGCGTGAACATCGTCCTGAGCAAGTCACCGGCGGACTTCGCGGCTTTCCACAAGAAGGAAAACGATCGATTCGCCAAGGTTATCAAGGACGCCAATATCGAAACGGAATAACGACCTCCGCAGTAATGATTTCCGTAATTCTGATTTACATGCAAACCCATACGGGAGAATGAGATGGCAAATGTAGGCATGACAGGGTTGGATTGGCAGGAACGCGTTAACTGGGACCGGCTGCGCAAATACCGGCTCGAGCGCGCGCGCGAGCGGATGAAGGCCCACGGACTGGGTGCAATGCTGCTGATGTACGACGAGAACGTGCGCTACGTCACCAGCACCCTCACCCCCGGCTGGAACAAACTGAAACCCGGCCTGCGCTATGCGCTGCTGTGCGGCGATGACGCGCCGGTGCTGTACGAACAGGGCGATATCGGCGCGCACATCGCGAAGCATTCGCCGTGGATCCCGAAGGACAACATCAAGTATTCCTACGCCTGGATCAAGGGCGCAGCCGGCTCCGCTTCGCTGCAGCAGGTCACCAAGTTCACCAACTCCATCAAGAGAGAAATGAAGAAGCGGGGCGTCGACGGCATGAAACTCGGCGTCGACTTCGTCGATATCAACATGATCCAGATCTTCAAGGATCAGAAGATCGACTGGGCTGACGGCATGACGCCGATGATGGAGGCGCGCGCGGTCAAGAACCAGGACGAGCAGGAATGCATGCGCCAGGTCGGCGCCATCGGCGATGCGGCGCATTGGGAGTTCATGAAATTCCTGAAGCCCGGCCGCACGGAAAACCAGCTCACCGCGCATATCATGGAGTTCCTCTACAACATTCCGGGCATGGAGGACGTCGAGGACGTGATCGTTTCCTCGGGCCTGAACACGTGGCCCAACTGGCGCAACTTCTCGGACCGCATCATCAAGCCGGGCGACATGGTATTCATGGATCTGGCCGCTCTTACCTGGAACGGCTACAAATCCTGCTACTACCGTACCTACATGGTGGCCAGGGAACCCAATCAGGAGCAGAAGGACTATTACGCGTTAGCGCTCAAGTGGCTGTACGACTCGATCAAGGCGGTTAAAGTCGGCACCACGACCCGCGAAATCGCGTCGAAATGGCCTTCGGCCAAGGAAGCCTGGGGTTACGAGGAAGAAGACCAGGCCGCAGCCAACCTGTGGGGCCATGGCCTCGGCCTCGCGCAGTACGACCAGCCGGTAATCTCGCGCATCTGGTCGCTCGACCACCCGATCGAGATCAAGGAAGGCATGGTATTCGCTCTCGAAACCCAGCACGGCAAACCGTTCCAGTGGGGCGTACGCATCGAAGAGATGCTCATCGTCCAGAAGGACAGCGTGGAGATCGTCTCCAACTTCCCGGTCGAGCAGATCACAGTGGTGGACCCGATGCCCGGCTACTGCAATTTCGGGAAACTACCCGGCACATAAGCCGCTCTGATGGAAACCGGGTCACGGCGCCGCGAGACGATCGTTTCCCGGGCGGTGAATTCAGCCGCGTGCGGACACACCGTTTGAAACCCACGCTTTGGGCAGCGTGACTGCTGCCTCGCCGCACATAAAGGACGCCATGCAACAACTCGTGATTCCTCTGACCGCCATCGAGGCGACCGACGCCGGGCGCTTCGGGCCCAAGGCCGCGAATCTCGCGGCGCTCGGCCGCGCCGGCCTGCCCGTTCCCGATGGTTTCTGCCTCGGTGCCGAGATCTATCGAACGCAGATCAGGGCGCTGGGCCTGGAAGCCGACGCGCGCGGCGTATTTGCGGCGCCGGATCGACCGCAGGCACGCCGGCACGCGCTCGCCATGAAGCTCGGATTGCTCGACCAGCCGATTACCCCGGAGATTCTCGGGCCCCTCCTCGCAGCACGGCGCACGCTCGTCGGGAAAACCGGCGCACTCGTCGCGGTTCGCTCGTCCGCGCTGGTCGAGGACCGCTTCGGTTCCAGCTTTGCCGGACAGTTCGAAAGTTTCATCGGGATCGAGACCGAGTCCGACTTCATCACCGCGGTGCGCTCATGCTGGGGCGCGTTGTGGGCAACGCGCGCATTGCGCTACATGGCGACCCATGACATCGACCCGGCGGATACGGCGATGGCCGTCCTCGTCCAGCCACTGGTATCCGCGCGCGCTTCCGGCGGCGGTCTGAGTCAAACCGCTGACGGCGGCATGCTGCTGAGCGCGACATGGGGGCTCGGCTCGGCCATCGCCCAGGGCGAAGTCACGCCTGACCGTTACGAACTGAGCCGCCACGGTGAACTGCTCGGTATCACCGCCGGCCGTAAGGACCACAGCATCGGCTGCATCCATCGCGCGGAGCCGACCACTCAACTCGTTTCCAAAGCGCTCATCGTCGAACCCTGTCTCAGCCAACCGCAGGCGGTCGAACTCGGACAACTGCTGCGCATGGCCGAAGATCTGATGGGCATGCCGGTTGAAATCGAATGGGCGATGGACGATACCGGGTTCAAGCTGCTGCAGGCACGCCCGCTGCACATGGAGCAGGCCCAGGTGCCGGATGAAATATGGCTGCACCACCCGCGGCTCAACGGACACCCGGCAGGCATCGGCTGGGGCACCGGACGCGCGTGCGTGGTGAATTGCGAATGCGAACTCAGCCGCATTGCGCCCGGCGACATCTTGATCACGAAAGTGGCGGGCCCCGCCTTGAGCGAGATACTGACGCGCGTGGCGGGCGTGGTGGCGGAACGCGGCGGCAGCACCTCGCACCTCGCCTCGCTCGCGCGTGAGCGCGGCATCCCGATGGTGTTGGGCGTGCTCGATGCCACCCAGCGCATCCCCAACGGCTCAATGGTCGCCGTGGACGGTGTCGCGGGCGTGGTGCGCTGGATGCATTGATGCGTCCGCGGATTTTCATCACCCAGCCGGTGGCGCCGAGCGCCATCGAGCGGCTGCGCGCGGTGGCCGAAGTGAACCTGAATCCCGACTCGGCCCACATCGCGACCAAGGACGAGCTGCTGGAGGCCGTGCGCCGGCATGACATCCTGTTCTGCCTCTTGCACGACCGGGTGGATAGCGATGTGATCGCCGCCAACCCGAATCTGCGGGCCGTGGCCTCGATGAAGATAACGCCCTCGGATATCGACGTAGAGGCAGCGACCGCCCGTCGCATTCCCGTGACAGTGATTCCGGCCATCGTGACCGAGGCAACCGCCGACATCAGCTTTGCGCTGCTGCTCGCCGTTGCCCGGCGCGTGATCGAGGGCGACCGCCTGGTGCGTGCGGGAATTTTCCCCGGCGCGCAGTCATCGCACCTGTT
Organism: Betaproteobacteria bacterium; assembly: GCA_023266235.1. GTDB lineage: Bacteria > Pseudomonadota > Gammaproteobacteria > Burkholderiales > SG8-41 > PALSA-1004. The sequence goes on along the minus strand of JAHFRL010000094.1, from coordinate 7,626 downwards.
AGGCGCGTGGGTACATGGCAAAGTCATCGGGTTGATCGGCGGCGGTGGCCGTATCGGCCGTGCGGTCGCGAAGCGCGCGCGCGGTTTCTCGATGCGGGCTCTTTACTGGACACCGCGCCGCAAACCTGAAAGCGAAGAGCAGGAAGCCGGCCTCACCTACGTGCCATTCGACCAGCTGCTCGCCGAGTCCGATTTCGTCTCGATCCATACACCGCTCACGCCGGAAACACGCCATCAGATCGGCGCGCGCGAGCTTGGCCTCATGAAGCCGACGGCCTTCCTCATCAACACGGCGCGTGGGCCGATCGTCGACGAGGCCGCACTCATTCGCGCGCTTGCGGAGCGGCGCATCGCCGGCGCGGGACTCGACGTCTTCGAACACGAGCCCCGCGTCGACCCCGCGCTCCTCGCCATGCCCAACGTCGTCCTCACACCCCATTTGGGAAGCGCAGTCAGGGAGTTGCGGGAAGTGATGGCCAATGTGGTAGTGGACAACATCCTGGCGGTGCTGGACGGCCGCCGGCCGCCGAATTGCTGGAACCCGGAAATATATGCCGCGTCGAGGTAGATAGTTCTAGAATGGACTGGAAATTCGAAACGATAATTCCATTTTGCAGACCAGGGAGACAAGGCCATGAGTAATCTATATCGCGAGGGAATCGCTGCCGTCGTCATGGGCGCAGTGCTGGCATGGGCCATTGGATTCGGCGGAGGAGCGGCAGCGCAACAGATGCCGGTGCTGGATCTCGTCGTCGGCAACAACTTCGGCCACCTGCCGATGTTTGTCGGTGTGGAAAAGTGGTTGTTCAAGAAGCACGGCGTGGACGTTCGTCTCAAGGTGGTGAACACGGGCACGGACATGGTGAACGCCATGCAGAAGCGCGAGGTCCAGGCCGGTGACATGAGCGTCACCACTTTTCTGAAAGCCCGCCACGCCGGCGAACCGTTCCGGGTGATCGGAATCATCATGAGCGATGCCACCCGGTCCAATGCCGATGAGCCGCTCGCGATCGTGGCGCGCAAGGGATCAGGCATCCGGCCTGGCAACATCGAGGACTTGAAGGGCAAGCGCGTCGGCCTGGCCCAGGCTCAGACGTCCGACGAGTACGTCAAGATGGTGCTCAGCCGGCGCGGCATGAAATACGAGGACCTGAGGATCGAGAATATCATGGCGCCGACGGCCCTCGCGCCGGCGTTAAAGGATGGTAAGGTTGACGCGGTGGCATCGTGGGAGCCCTTCAATACCATGGTGCTCGAGCAGGTTCCCGGGTCCTACACCGTCCTTCGAGGCGGCGGGTATCTCTCCTACATCATGGTCGCCACCGTTCACGAGCCGACGCTCAAGGCGAGCCCTGAGGTTATTCGCAACTTCGTAGCCGGCTTGGTGGCGGCTTCGCAGTACACGCGCAATAACCGCGATGAGGCGGTCGAGATCATCGCCAAATGGGTCCCCGGCATGGACCTCGCCGTGGGCAAGAAAGCAATCCAGCACATCAGCTACGACCCGCGCGTCTCTCAGCCGGTAATGAAGGCCTTCGAGGCCGCCGAGGACGACGTGCTGCAGAATACGGTGAAGGGCGCGCCGCGGCTCAGCATACCAGACCAGTTCGCCACGTCATTCATGGCGGATGTGCAAAAGACCAATCCGGAGTACTTCAACGACCTGCCACCGCTGCCGGCAGGCCGCTGAGCGCGCCGTGCCGTTGCGCCGAATCAACCTGAAAGGAAATCAGCATGGCCGCAAAGGCAAAGGTGGTTCTCACCGACTACGTGTGGGAGTCCCTCGAGGTAGAGAAGAAAACGCTCGCGGGGCTCGCTGACCTGGTGCCGCTGCAGACCAAGAAGCCCGAGGAGTTCCTGCCGCAGGCGAAGGACTGCGACGCTCTGCTCAACACCTACGCCGGGCCGATCACAGCGGACGTGATGGCGCAGATGCCCAAGTGCCGGATCATCGCGCGCTACGGCATCGGCGTGGACACCATCGATCTCGACGCGGCCACGCAGGCGGGGATCATTGTCACCAACAATCCGACTTATTGCATCGAGGAAGTAGCCGAGCACACGATGGCCCTGCTGCTCTCCGCCGCGCGCAAGGTGGCGTTTTACGACCGCTTGGTGCGCGCCGGACAGTGGGCCGTTCCGCCCGGCAAACCGCTGTTCCGTCTCTCCGGCAGCACGCTCGGACTGGTCGGTTTCGGCAATATCGCGCGGCAGGTGGCGCTGCGCGGCGCGGCCTTTGGCATGCGCGTCCTCTACTCCGACCCCTTCGTCAAGGAAGGCCAATTCGACGTCCCCGGCAAGAAAATGGAACTGCACGACATGCTCAAGGCAGCGGACTACGTGTCGGTCCATGCGCCACTCATGCCGCAGACGCGCAAGATGATGAACGACGAAGCTTTCTCGCGGATGAAACCGACCGCGGTGATCATCAACTGCTCGCGCGGGCCGTTGATCGACACCGATGCGCTGGTGCGCGCACTCGACGCCAGGAAGATTGCGGGCTGCGCACTCGACACCACCGATCCCGAACCGCTGCCCGATCCCCACCCGTTGCGCGGCCGCGACAATGTCATCATCAATCCCCACGCCGCGTGGTACAGCGAGCAGGCGATGGTCGGCCTGCAGGCCGGCGCGCCGAATGAAGTGCGCCGGGTCCTGTCGGGGGAGTGGCCGGTGAACGTAGTCAACCGGGCGGTAAAAGGAAAAAACCGGGCGGGACTGTAGGGTGCGCAAGCGCACCCTACGACACTGACTATGGTCATGCACTGCGCTAAGACCTGACCTGCGCCGCGCCGCTCATGTTCCGATCGCCAGATTGACCCGCAGCATTACCTCGCTCTGACTTTGCACAGGAGAACGACATGACTCAGCGATTGCGCGGTATTTCAGACGACGAGGCCACCGGCACGGCCAGGGAGATTTTCGACTCCTCCAACCAGCTGCTCGGCCGCACGGCCAACCTCCTGCGCATCCTCGCGCACAGCCCCCAGCTTGCCCGGTGGTTCCTGCCGTTCGTCGCGGCGGTCCGCCAGCCCAACGCCGGCGCTGTCTCCGACGTGCGCCTGCGCAACCTGGCCGTGCTCAAGACCTCGACCCTCAACGGTTGCCGCTACTGAACGGCCCACAATCAGGTGCTTGGTCAAGCACTGGGACTTACCGATACCGAGTTCGAGGCGCTCCAAGGGGACGATTACCAACACAGCCCGCTGTTTGACGCGCGGGAGAAAGCCGTGCTGGCGTGGGCCGAGGCGATGACGCTGAATACGGCCAAGCGCGACGATGACGCCTGGCAGAAGCTGCGCGGCCTGTTTACCGATGCCGAGATCGTGGAGATCTCGCTGATAACGGGCATGTTCAACATGATCAATCGGCTCAACGACTCGTTCCGCACCGAACTCGAGCCGGAAGAATATAACCGCAGGCAGCACGGGGCGATCGGCGTAACGGCCGGCGCGCTCGAGGACTACGCCTGCCGCATCTGCGCGAGTGGAGGCGCGGGCCGTACTGCGGGATGACGGAGCAACCCACGGCCTGCTGCCGCGGCCACGGGGCCGCGCTGGATGGCTGTCAGGAAAGATTGACATGGATCAATTTGTTTTACCGGCAAGTCGAGTTTAATCTGCATGCGTGCCCGCGGAAATCGACGCCTCGGGAATTCACCGTTATCAGGCCGGCCCATCTTGAGCCGGGCCGTTCGTTGAGGATTTGAAACCGCGTTCAATCAGAAGGAGGCAACAATGAAAAAGCTTTGGGTCTTGTTTTCGGCTTTTGTATTTTGCAGCGTTTTTGGTTATGGCCCCGCCATCGCAGCCGAGCCCGGCAAAATAAAGGTGGGTATCCTGCTGCCGCTCACCGGGACGTTTGCGGCGGTGGCTGAAACGCAAAGAGACGGCGCGCTGCTTGCAATTGATGTCGTCAACAAGAGGGGCGGACTCAATATGCCCGGCGGCAAAGTCATGGTGGAAGGCGTTGTTGCCGATGACGAAGCCAAGCTGGACGTGGGCGTCCGGCGCTACCGTTACATGGTTTCCGAAGGCGTCAAAGGCGTCGGTGGCCAGACTTGGGCGCCGCTCGCACGCGCCATCAATGCCGTCGTTACGAAGGAACCCATGCCCTATTTCCCCGTATGCGTGCAGGCGCTGGAGGCTTTCAAGAAGGGTGAGCGGGCCGATTCGACCTTCGCCACCGCATACAGCCCCTGGACAGTGGGCTACATGGCAGGCCAGGCGGCCGTCAAAACGCTGGGCAAGAAGCGTATTTTCTTTTTAGCCCGCTCAGACAGCTGGGGCTGGGACATGCGCGACGGCGCTACTGCCGCCGCCAAGGAATACGGCGCTGAGATGGTCGGCTATGACGAGGTTTCGCTGGGAACCGGTGATTTCACGACCGTCCTGCAGAAAGTCCGCGCGGCCAAGCCGGATGTTTTCATCGCCGCGCAATTCGCTGCTGACGCCGTGGCGCTGCTCAAACAGGTGCACCAGATGGGGCTCGGCAAGGAGATGACAATATTCAACGCGTTCACCACGAACGTGGTCGCCAAGGGGCTCCCGCCTGAAGCTCTGGAAGGCGTCTACGCGATGCATTATTTTTACTACGACCTCAGCGGCTTTGCTGACAAGGAAGTGGCAAAAAGCGCCCAGGAGTTCACCGACCTGTATCGGGCAAAGTACAAGGCGCCGCCAGATGCCTATGCGACGATCGCGTATATCGCGTACATGGAGATGTTCAGGGGCTTCGAGGCCGCCAAATCCTTTGATCCGCAAAAGGTGTCCGCAGCCCTGATGGCCAATAAAGGACAATTCAACACCGTCAAGGGCCCCGCCAACTGGCGCGATGATCATGCCGCCGCCTACAAGCACGCTGCCTTCCTCGTAAAAGGCAAAGGTCCCGCTGAGCGCAAGAACGAATGGGATCTTTTCACGGTGATGGGTTCGGTGGGCGGCGAGTCAGTGATGCCGACGCTGAAGTCTCTCGGTTACTAAGAGCGGCCTTGCCCTGGTAAAGCTCTTCTCTGCCCCGGTGAAGATGACTTCGCTTCACCGCGGCGGAAGGGGAGATTACGGCCGGCCATGAGCACAGAATCGAGTCCAGAAATCATCAAGGCCCAAGGCGTCACCAAGCGTTTCGGCGCAATGGTCGCCGTTGACCGGGTTGATTATTCGCTGCGCGAACACGAAGTTGCCGGCATCATCGGCTCCAACGGGGCCGGGAAAACCACCTTCTTCAACCTGCTGACGGGGTATTACGCCCCCGACGAGGGAACCATCCTGCACAAAGGCGTAAACGTCACGCGCATGACGCCGCAGGAACGGGTGGCGCGGGGACTGATGCGCACTTTCCAGCTCACCTCCACTTTCGACAACCTGAGTGTGCTCGACAACCTGGTGCTCGCTTTTTTCCGGGCGCACCGGAAAGCGTCGTTGCTGCATCTGCTTTTCAACACCTGCAAGAGATACCGGAACGAAGACAAGATCGTCGCGATCCTGGAAACCTTCGATCTCCAGCATGTGCGCGACCGGCAGGTGAAGAATCTCAGCCTGGGCGAAAAGCGGCGCCTGGAGATCGCGATGGCGGTGCTGGCCGAACCCGAGGTGTTGCTGCTCGATGAACCGCTGGCGGGACTCGCCGAGTCCGAGATCAAGGGCATACTGGAGGTGCTGGGCAGGCACGTCGGCAAGCAGACCATCCTGATCGTGGAACACAAGATTTCACACGTGAAAGACTTCCTGCAGCGGCTCACCGTCATGCACGAGGGCAGGATCATCGCGGACGGCGGATACGAGGAATGTCTGCGCAATCCCGAGGTGCGCAGAAGCTATTGGCAGATCGACGTCGCCGCGGACGGGAGCGGGCATGCCTCCGGCTAGCGGCGCCACGGTGCAGAGCGATGAAATCCTGGCCGTCAAGGGCCTGAGCGTCGCGTACGGCGAGTCGAAGGTCCTGTTTGATATGAACCTGAGCGTACGGGCGAGGCAGATCGTGGCCTGCGTGGGCCGCAACGGCGCCGGCAAGACGACGCTCCTCAAGAGTATCGCTGGATTTCTGAAACCGCTCGCCGGATCCATCACGTCCGGCCCCACCAGTCTCATCGGCCGGAAGTCCTACGCTATCGCGAAGATGGGGATCAAGTACGTGCCGCAGGACAAGAAAGTTTTTTCCGATCTGACGGTCAGGGAAAACCTGGAGCTCGGCAGCTACGCAACCGGGGACTACAACTGGGACCGGGTCACCGACTATTTCCCGAAACTGAAAGAGCTCATGGACCGCAAGGGCGGCTATCTGAGCGGCGGCGAGCGCCAGATGTTGATGATCGGCAGGTCCCTGTTGGGCAGCCCGAAAGTGTTGCTGATCGACGAGCCCACGGAGGGACTGGCTCCCAGCATCGTTGCGCACCTGCGCAGCGTATTTGCGGAATTGAGCAAGAACACGGCGCTGGTGCTCGTGGAGCAGAACCTGCCTCTGGTGTGCGCGATATCGAGCAAGGTCTACGCCATAAAGGAGGGGCGCATCGTGGCCGAACTCGCTGACCGGGAGTCGATCAAGGCGGATGTTTGTGAACGCTACCTCTAGAGGTTTCAGGCCATGATGAAAGCATTCCAGTGGTGGTGGGGCATACTGCTGGCGTTTGCGCTGCTGGCGGTGTCGAGGGTGTTTCTGCCCCTGCCCTTCGTCAATGAGGTTGTCATTTTCTCGATCTATACCATGGGTTGCAGCTTCCTGCTCGGGCGCGTCGGGTTCATATCGTTCGGGCAGCCGGCGTACTTGGCGGTCGGCGCTTATGGCACCGCGTTTTATATGTTCTACTTCGGCACCAATCCTTATATCGGTATCCTGCTGGGCGTGCTGTCGGGGCTCGTCGTGTCCTTCATCGTCGGCCCGCTGTTCGTGAGACTGCGCAGTGACTATTTCGCACTGGTGAATCTGGCGCTGGCGGTCATCATCTACTATCTCATGCAGAAGGTTCTGGCGGGCATCACCTACGGCGACAACGGGCTGTGGTTTTTGACCCGCATATCCTCTACTCCCGTGCTCGACCTGGGCAAGCCGACGCACTTCTTCATCTTCGCTTTTTTGGTCGCGCTGGCCGTGTGGGCGTTCTACAAATATCTCGACGACTCGATCTACGGCGCCTGCTGCCTGGCGACCAAGATCAACGAAGACAAGCTCGAATTTCTCGGCTACAGCAATTACAGCGTGCGGCTGTTCGCTTTTGTCATCGCCAATACGACGACCGCTTTGGCCGGCGCGATGTATGCGGTCTATCTTGGTTTTGTGAGCCCGGAAATAAGCAGCCCGTCGCGTGCCGCCGATCCGGTGGTGGTCACGATACTCGGTGGGGTCGGCACGCTCTACGGGCCCATCGTCGGCGCGTTCGCTTACACTGGCATGAAAGACGTGATCAGCAAGCTCATCGGCAACTGGGAGCTTTTCATCGGTTTCCTGCTGGTATTCATCATGCTCGCCGGGGAAAGGGGCATCTGGGGCTCGCTGCAGCCACTGCTGGACAAGTTGCTGTTCCGGAAGCAGGCCGTGACAAAAACGGATGACAGCGCAGAGGCACGCCGGTGATGGACGCACAACTGCTGATCTCCGGCGTCATCTTCGGCCTGAGCATCGGGAGCATCT
>JAHFRL010000093.1 GCA_023266235.1 Betaproteobacteria bacterium | reverse complement strand
ATAGCATGTGTTCGTCTTCCTGTTCGCGCACGACTGCCGTTACCATATCGCGGATAACGGCCGATTCACGGCCGATTATCGCGCGACGGTAAAACGAAGACTGGGTGAGACTCGTTGCTATTACCATCGCAATGATCAACCCCAAGCTCACCATCGTAAACTTTTGGGGCGGGGTAAATTGAAGGCTCAGAGGTCGCATTTGCTGCAATCCTTTTCCGATCCCCGCGCCGGAGGCGCCGGTGCCGTCGGCCATGCGCCATTGAAACATTTCGATTTACCGCTGACGCGAGGGTAAACTGTGAAAGTCATCGGTATCAACACCAATGTCAAGGAAACTCGAATTTTGATAAAGATTTCGGTGTGATGGAAATCGCATAATGACGGCGCGGGGGTATTGGCCAGTCAGGCCGCCAGTTTTTCCGCAGATGCAGGAGCGATGGCGGCAATCTCGTTGCGAAACTCAAGAATAGAGTATACGAAACCAGAAATGAAAACAAAGTATCCCCTCGGCGCGGAAAAATCGAAATGAAGGCGAGGCGTCGCGGCAACGCGACCCACTCATCGCGGGCGAAGTATCATGCAGGAGCGTTCGCAACCCTCGCTCATCGCCGGCGCCGGAAATTTGGACACGATGGCGGTGACACCTAGTCGTTGAGGTCATAAAGGACTCCAAATGTCCGCTCTTGGCCGGATCGCGACATCTCGCTTCGCGACCCAAAGCGGACATTCGCGCAAGCTGCGATATGGCGGTAAGCGACCCCCTTCTAGCGCACAAATGAAAACACCACCCGCGAAGGTGGCGTTTTTCATTGGGCGTCCGCGAATCCGGTCTGGGTTGCAGAACGCTCCCGGCGCGGGAACAGTTCTACTTGACGGTTGCGGCGCCCACCTTGCACGTCACCTCGTCCTGCGAGCCGGTGCCGCCGGAGCAGCCGATCGCGCCGATCAGCTTGCCGCCCTCCACCAGCGGAATGCCGCCGCGCGAGGCGATGACGTCATCGAGAGTTGCGATATAGTGAAAGTTGCTGAGCTGGATCGCGTTCTCGAAAAGCTTGGTCTCGCGGCGGTACTTTGCCGCGGCGCGCGCCTTATGCTCGGCGATCGAGATCGAGGCAAGCTGCGCCCCGTCCATGCGCTTGAAGGAAACGAGATTGCCGCCCGAATCGACGACGGCGACGTTCATTTTCCAATTACGCTTCCTGGCTTCCGCCACCGCCGCGGCGATGGCCGCGTCGGCTTTGTCGAGCGCGATCGGCGCGCCGTACGGGACATCAAACGGCATGGCATCGGGCACGGCATCGAGCGGATTGGGCTGTTGCGCCAGGCTTGCGCCGGTAACGAACAAAGTGGCGCCGAGCGCGGCGACGGTCAAAACTCGGATTCGCATAAGGTCCTCTCCTAAAAGTGTTTGCCTCCGTCCTTCCATCCGGTGCGATTCGTCTGCCGCTGTTTTCCGCATGGCTGGAGCAGGGGCCGCCATTGTGCGCCCCGTTGTTCCGCGGCGCAAGAACGCTGTGGCACGGGCCGAACGGACGGCGCTTCTGCACCGCCGGCGTTTTCAGCATCCGGACGACTTCGCCGTTCAAGCGATCGAGTACAGGGGCCGGTGTTTTCTCAGGCTGTGGTGCGCAAATACTCGCGGCGTGCGTATGTCATCTCGATACCATGGCGATCAGGCAACGTCCGGCGCTGGCGAGTACTCGTGATGCAGTCCGCCCAGCACCGATTTCGTGAGCACGACCGCACTCGCCGCCATCCATGCGAGCGCAACCATGCGCTCATCATGCCACAATCCCGCAGGCGCAGCGGTTGCCACTGTTCGGGTACGAGCGACGCGGATTTTTCCGCACCACCGTCTGCTGTAACATTTTGTTTCAGACTGTGCTTTGCGCCGCCTGCCTGTTATATTCTCCCTCAGGAAATGTTGCGAAGCCGCGCGGCTGACCCGGCCGCGAAATGGAGCGCATACGAACCTTGAATTGACCACTTCGAAACCAAGAGATACAAACTCAAATGTCGACCTTTAATTTCCGGTTTCCAAAATGGGCGCGGTGGCTCACGGCCCTGGTGGTTTTAACGCTGCTGGGTATCGGGGCTTACCTGCTGTGGCAACAGCAACAGCCGGGCAGCGCCCGACCGGCCGGCAAGGGCGGCGGGGATCCCGTTGGGCGCATCATGCCGGTCGTGGCCGTGGCGGCGAAAACAACCGGCGTCAATGTTTACCTGAATGGCCTGGGCACGGTGACGCCACTCAAGACCGTGACGGTGCGCAGCCGGGTCGACGGTCAATTGATGCGCGTTTTGTTTCGTGAGGGCCAGGTAGTCAAGGAGGGCGAGCTGCTCGCGGAAATCGACCCGCGCCCGTTCCAGGTGCAACTGACCCAGGCCGAAGGACAAATGGCGCGCGACCGGGCGTTGCTCGCAAACGCGCGCATCGACTTCGAGCGCTACCGTACGCTGCTCGCACAGGATTCGATCGCCAAGCAACTGGTCGACACGCAGGAAGCCCTGGTGCATCAGTACGAAGGGACGGTCAAGGTCGATCAGAGCCAGATCGACAACGCCAGATTGCAGCTCGTCTACTCGCGCGTCACGGCGCCGATCGCGGGCCGTCTCGGTTTGCGCCAGGTCGACGCCGGCAATATCGTGCGCGCCGGCGACGCGAACGGCCTGGTCGTGATCACCCAGCTGCAACCGATCACCGTGGTGTTCACCATTCCCGAAGACAACCTGCCCCCGGTGATGAAGAAGCTGCAGGCCGGAGAGAAGCTCCCGGTCGACGCCTACGACCGCTCGGACAAGGTCAGGCTCGCCACCGGCACTTTGCTGACCGCCGACAACCAAATCGACCCGGCGACCGGCACCGTGAAGCTGAAGGCGCAGTTCTCCAACGACGACTACGCCCTGTTCCCGAGCCAGTTCGCCAACGTGCACATGCTGGTTGACGTCAAGCGCGATGCAACCGTGGTGCCGGCCGCCGCCGTCCAGCGAGGCACGGCGGGGGACGTTCGTATACGTGGTCAAGGCCGACAGCACGGTCACGGTGCGCGTAGTCAAGCTCGGGCCGACGCAGGGCGAGATCGTCGCCGTCGATTCCGGCGTCACCTCCGGAGAGATGGTGGTTGTGGACGGCGCGGACAAGCTGCGTGAAGGCGCGAAGGTCGAACTCGCGTCGCGGGATCGCGCGGTGGCGCCCAAAGGCGGCGATACGCCGCGCAAAAAAGGCGGCGGCAATCGTAAGAAGGGCGGCGAGAAAGCGGGCGAGTGATGCGTCCGGGCATAGCCGAATGAATCCTTCGCGTCCATTCATTCTGAGGCCGGTGGCGACCTCGCTGTTCATGGTCGCCATCCTGCTGGCAGGGGCCGTCGCCTATCGTGTGCTGCCGATCTCGGCGCTGCCCGAGGTCGATTACCCGACGATTCAGGTGGTGACGCTTTATCCGGGCGCCAGTCCCGACGTAATGACGTCGTCGATCACGGCGCCGCTCGAGCGGCAGTTCGGCCAGATGCCGGGCCTGAACCAGATGTCGTCGACCAGCTCCGGCGGCGCCTCGGTGATCACGCTGCAGTTCTCGCTCGACCTGGGTCTCGACGTGGCCGAGCAGGAGGTGCAAGCGGCGATCAACGCATCCAGTAATCTGCTTCCCACCGACCTGCCGGTGCCGCCGATCTACAACAAGGTGAATCCGGCCGACACCCCGATCCTGACGCTGGCGGTCACCTCGAAAACACTGCCGCTGCCCAAGGTGCAGAACCTGGTTGACACGCGCATCGCGCAGAAAATTTCCCAGTTGCCGGGCGTGGGCCTGGTGAGCATCAGCGGCGGCCAGCGGCCCGCGGTGCGCATCCAGGCGAACCCGAAGGCGCTGGCGGCCTACGGCTTGAGTCTCGACGATCTGCGCACCGCAATCGCCAACGCCAACGTGAACCAGGCGAAGGGCAGTTTCGACGGGCCGCAGCGCGCCTCCACCATTGACGCCAATGACCAGCTCAAATCGGCCGACGAATACCGCAACCTGATCATCGCCTATAAAAACGGCCGGCCCGTCCGGTTGACCGAAGTGGCCGAAGCGATGGACGACGCCGAGAACGTGCGCCTCGCCGCGTGGGCGAACGACACGCGCGCGGTGCTGGTCAACATCCAGCGCCAGCCGGGCGCGAACGTGATCGAGGTGGTGGATCGCGTGAAGAAGTTGCTGCCGCAACTGCAGGCGACGCTGCCAAGCTCGGTCGACGTGGTGCTGCTCACCGACCGCACGACGACCATCCGCGCCTCGGTCACTGACGTGAAGATCGAGCTGGTGCTGGCGGTCGCGCTGGTCGTGCTGGTCATTTTCATGTTCCTGCGGAACGCGGCGGCGACCGCGATTCCGAGCGTCGCGGTGCCATTGTCGCTCGTCGGCACCTTCGGCGTCATGTACCTGGCGGGCTTCAGCATCAACAATCTGACGCTGATGGCGCTCACCATCGCGACCGGTTTCGTGGTGGACGACGCGATCGTCATGATCGAGAACGTCGCGCGCTACATCGAGGCGGGCGACTCCCCGCTCGAGGCCGCGCTGAAGGGCTCGGAGCAGATCGGGTTCACCATCATCTCGCTCACTTTTTCGCTCATCGCGGTGCTGATTCCGCTGCTGTTCATGGGCGACGTAGTGGGGCGCCTGTTCCGGGAGTTCGCGATCACCCTCGCGGTGGCGATCCTGATTTCGGCGGTGGTCTCGCTCACGCTTACGCCGATGATGTGCGCGAAGCTGCTGCGTCACACGCCCGCGGCCGAGCAGGGGCGGTTTTACCGCGCGAGCGGGCGGCTCTTCGAGAAGGTGATCGCGCGCTACGGCGTGATGCTCGACTGGGTTCTGGACCGCCAGCGCGCGACGCTGTGGGTCGCGCTCGGAACGCTTGCGCTTACCGTGCTGCTCTACCTCTTCGTGCCGAAGGGCTTCTTCCCGGTGCAGGACACGGGCTTGATCCAGGGCATCTCGGAGGCGCGGCAATCGATTTCCTTCGCCGCGATGGCGGAGCGCCAGCAGGCGCTGGCGCGGGTGGTGCTGGAAGACCCGGCGGTCGCAAGCCTGTCCTCGTTTATCGGCGTCGACGGCATCAACACCACGCTCAACAGCGGGCGCGTGCTCATAAACCTCAAACCGCTCGCCGAGCGCAGCCGCTGGTTTTCGAAAGACACCGCCGTGGATGTCATTCGGCGCCTTCAGCCCAAACTCGCGCAGGTGGAAGGCATTGCGCTCTACATGCAGCCGGTGCAGGACCTCACCATCGAGGACCGCGTGAGCCGCACGCAGTACCAATTCAGCATCGAGGACGCCGATCCCGACGAGCTCAGCGTCTGGGTGCCGAGGCTCACCGAGCGGCTGCGCGAACTGCCGCAGCTGGCGGACGTGGCAAGCGATTTGCAGAACGAGGGCTTGCAGGCGTACGTCGAGATCGACCGCGCGAGCGCCGGCCGGCTCGGCGTCACGACGGGGGCCATCGACAACGCGCTCTACAACGCGTTCGGCCAGCGGCTCATCTCCACGATCTTCACGCAGACGAGCCAGTATCGCGTGGTGCTGGAAGTAAAACCCGAGTTCCAGCAAGGCCCCGCCGCGCTTGAGGACATCTACGTAACGTCCTCGAGCGGGGAGCAGGTGCGGCTCAGCACCCTCGCGCGCGTGACCGAGAAGCCCACGCCGCTGCTGATCAATCATCTGGCCCAGTTTCCGGCCGCGACCATCTCGTTCAATCTCGCGCGCGGCGCGTCTCTCGGCGACGCGGTGAAAGCGATCCGCGCCGCCGAACAGGACATCGGCGTGCCGCTCAGCGCGCAGACGCGCTTTCAGGGCGCGGCGCTCGCTTTCCAGGCCTCGCTCGACAACACGCTGCTGCTGATCCTCGCGGCGATCGTCACGATGTATATAGTCCTGGGCGTGCTCTACGAGAGCTACATCCACCCGGTCACGATCCTGTCCACGCTGCCTTCGGCCGGCGTCGGCGCGCTCCTCGCGCTCATGATTTCGGGTAATGACATCGGCATTATTGCGATCATCGGCATCATCCTGCTGATCGGCATCGTCAAGAAGAACGCGATCATGATGATCGACTTCGCGCTCGACGCCGAGCGCAAGGAGGGCAAGAGCCCGCGCGAGGCGATCCGCCAGGCGTGCCTGCTGCGCTTTCGGCCGATTCTGATGACGACGATGGCGGCGCTGCTCGCCGCGCTGCCGCTGATGCTCGGCACCGGCGTCGGCTCCGAGCTGCGCCATCCGCTCGGGATCACGATGGTAGGCGGACTGCTCGTGAGCCAGGTGCTCACGTTGTTCACGACGCCGGTGATCTATCTCGCGTTCGATCGCCTCGCCCGGCGGGCGCGCGCGGCGGCGGCCGAAAGCCGGCCCGGGAATGCACGGCCATGAACATCTCGGCACCTTTCATCGAACGGCCGGTCGCCACGTCGCTGCTCACAGTGGGGATCGCGCTCGCCGGCGCGATCGCGTTCAGGCTGCTGCCCGTGTCGCCGCTGCCGCAGGTGGACTTCCCGACCATCTCGGTGTCGGCTGCGCTGCCCGGCGCGAGCCCCGAGACCATGGCCGCGACCGTGGCCACGCCGCTCGAGCGCGCGCTCGGACGCATCGCCGGCATCACGGAGATTACCTCATCGAGCTCGCTCGGCTCGACGCGCGTTACCATGCAGTTCGACCTCAGCCGCGACATCGACGGCGCCGCCCGCGACGTGCAAGCGGCGATCAACGCCGCGCGCACGCTCCTACCAACGGGCCTGCCGAACAACCCGACCTACCGCAAGGTCAACCCGGCCGATGCGCCGATCATGATCCTCTCGCTCACCTCGGCGACGATGAGCCGTGGCCAGATGTACGACTCGGCGTCGACCGTGCTTGCGCAGAAGCTCTCGCAGGTGAAGGGCATCGGCCAAGTGACCGTGGGCGGCAGCTCGCTGCCGGCGGTGCGGGTGGAATTGAACCCCGCAACGCTCAACAAGTACGGCATCGGCCTCGAGGAAGTGCGCACGGCAATCGTGGCGACCAACGCGAACCGGCCGAAGGGCGCGGTCGAAGACGGCGGGCGCCACTGGCAGATCCTCGCCAATGACCAGGCGAAGACAGCGGCCGAATACATGCCGCTCATCGTGGCGTACCGCAACGGCGCGGCCGTGCGCCTTTCGGACGTGGCCGAGGTCGTCGACTCGGTGCAGGACCTGCGCAACGAAGGCTCGGCTAACGGCAGGCCGGCGGTGCTGGTGATCCTCTACCGCCAGCCCAACGCGAACATCATCGAGACCGTCGATCGGGTCAAGGCGCTGCTGCCGGTGCTCGCCACCTCGATCCCAAGCGCGATCGATCTCGCGGTCGCGATGGACCGCACGCCGACGATCCGGGCCTCGCTGCGCGACACCGAGCGCACGCTCATGACCTCGATCGTGCTGGTGATCATGGTGGTGTTCCTGTTCCTGCGCGACTGGCGCACGGCGCTGATCCCGAGCGTGGCGGTGCCGGTGTCGCTCATCGGCACCTTCGGCGTCATGCACCTGTGCGGCTACAGTCTCAACAATCTCTCGCTGATGGCGCTCACCATTGCCACGGGCTTCGTGGTGGATGACGCCATCGTCGTGCTGGAGAACGTTTCGCGCCGCATCGAAGCAGGCGTGCCGCCCATGCGGGCCGCCCTGGAGGGCAGCCGCGAGGTCGGTTTCACGGTGCTCTCGATGAGCCTGTCGCTGATCGCGGTGTTCATCCCGATTCTCCTGATGGGCGGTATCATCGGACGCCTGTTCCGCGAGTTCGCGGTGGTCCTGTCGGTGGCGATCCTGATCTCGCTGGTGGTGTCGCTCACCGCCACGCCGATGATGTGCGCGCGGCTGCTGCGGCCCGAGCGCGGGCGCACGCACGGACGCCTGTACCGCCTGAGCGAGCGAGCATTCGCGGCGGTGCTGCGTGGCTACGAGGTTACGCTCGCCTGGGCGCTCAAGCACAGGCTTTTCATGCTCGTGCTGCTCGCGTGCACCGTCTGCCTGAATGTTTACCTGTATATCATCGTGCCCAAGGGCTTCTTCCCGCAGCAGGACACCGGCCGGCTGATCGGCAACATCCAGGCCGACCAGAGCATCTCGTTCCAGGCGATGCGGCCGAAGCTTGCCGACTTCGTCGCGATCGTGCGCCAGGATCCGGCGGTGGAGAACGTGATCGCTTTCACCGGCGGCGGCCAGCGCAACAGGGGGTCCATGTTCGTGACGCTCAAGCCGATCAAGGAACGCGTGATCTCCGCGGACCAGGTGATCGCGCGGCTGCGCGGCAAGCTCGCGCGCGAGCCGGGGGCGAGCCTGTTCCTGGTGCCGGTACAGGACATCCGCATTGGCGGGCGGCAGGCCAACGCGCAATACCAGTTCACGCTGCAGGCGGATGATCTGGAGGAGCTGCGCGCCTGGGAGCCGCGCATCCGGCAGGCGCTGGGCCAGGTGCCCGAGCTGGTGGACGTGAACACCGATCAGGAGGACAAGGGCCTGCAAACCTCGCTCGTCATCGATCGCGACACCGCCGCGAAGCTCGGCGTCACGCCAAGGATGATCGATGCGACGCTGAATGACGCTTTCGGCCAGCGCCAGGTCTCGACCATTTACAACCCGCTCAACCAGTACCGGGTGGTGATGGAGGCCGCGCCCCAGTTCTGGCAAAGTCCCGAGACGCTGAAGAATGTGTACGTCAGCGCGCCGGGCGGGACGCAGGTGCCGCTCGCCGCGTTCAGCCGCTACGAGCCGACCAACACGGCGCTCGGCGTTAACCACCAGGGCCAGTTCGCCGCCTCGACGATCTCGTTCAATCTGCCGCCCGGGATTTCGCTCTCCGACGCGACGCAGGCGGTGACGGATGCACTCGACCGCATCGGCGTGCCGACTACCATACACGGCAGCTTCCAGGGCACGGCGCGCGTGTTCCAGGCCTCGCTCGCCAGCCAGCCGTGGCTGATTCTGGCGGCGTTCATCGCAGTGTACCTCGTGCTCGGCATGCTCTACGAAAGCTACGTGCATCCGATCACCATCCTGTCGACGCTGCCCTCGGCCGGCGTGGGCGCGCTCCTCGCGTTGCTCGTTTTCAGGACCGAGTTCAGCATCATCGCGTTTATCGGCGTAATCCTGCTGATCGGCATCGTCAAGAAAAACGCGATCATGATGATCGACTTCGCGCTTGAGACCGAACGCAAGCACGGCAAGAGTCCCGAGGAGGCGATCTTCGAGGCGTGCCTGCTGCGTTTCCGCCCGATCATGATGACGACCATGGCGGCGCTGCTCGGGGCAATACCGCTCGCGCTTGGTTTCGGCGAAGGCGCCGAGTTGCGCCGGCCGCTCGGTATTTCGATTGTCGGCGGTCTCGTCATGAGCCAGTTGCTGACACTGTATACGACGCCGGTGGTGTATCTGTATCTGGACCATTTCCGCTTGCTGTGCCAACGGGCATGGGCCCGGAAAACGGGCCGCGCCGCAATGGAGGCTCGATGAAGTTGAAGTTCGACGCTCCCCGAATTATTGTTTTCGCGGCAATGCTCGCGCTGCTTGCCGCCTGCACGGTCGGTCCCAAGTATGTGCGTCCGACCGTCGACACGCCGGCCGTCTACAAGGAAGCAGGTGACTGGAAAGTCGCGCAGCCGCGGGACGAACTCAAGCGCGGCAAGTGGTGGGAGACTTTCGGCGACGCGCTGCTCAACGGGCTCATCGAGCAGATCGATATTTCGAACCAGAACGTGCGCTTCGCCGAAGCGCAGTTCCGGCAGGCGCGCGCCTTCGTGCAGTCGGCGCGGGCCGGTTTATTCCCGAGCCTTACCGGCAGCGCTGCAGCGACTCGTAGCGGAACCGGGTCGAGCGCCTCGTCCCGCGGCGGCGGTGTTGCCAACGACTTCACCCTCTCGCTCGATGCAGCCTGGGAGGTCGACGTATGGGGCCGCGTGCGCAAATCGGTGGAGTCGAGCGTGGCCGGCGCTCAGGCAAGCGCCGCCGATCTGGAAGCGGCGCGCCTGTCGGCGCAGGCGGAGCTTGCGCTGAACTATTTCCAGTTGCGCGTCCTCGATGCTCAGCGGCAGCTGCTCGATGATTCCGTCGCGGCGTTCCAGAAGTCGCTCGACCTCACCCGTAACCGCTATGCGGCCGGCGTCGCGGGGAAGGTGGAAGTGGTGCAGGCCGACACGCAATTGAAGAGCACGCAGGCACAGGCGATCGATATTGGCGTGCAGCGCGCGCAGTTCGAGCACGCGATCGCGATCCTGATCGGCAAGCCACCCGCGGAGTTCTCGCTGGCGCCGATACCGCTCAACGTGGTGATGCCGTCGATACCGGCGAGCCTGCCTTCCGAGTTGCTCGAACGCCGGCCCGATATCGCCGCGGCCGAGCGCCGGGTCGCCGCCGCCAATGCGCAGATCGGGGTCGCGAAGTCGGCGTTTTTTCCGGCGCTCACGCTGTCTGGTTCAGCGGGTTTCCAGAACTCCAGCTTCGCGCAGTGGCTGACGCTGCCGAGCCGTTTCTGGGCCGTAGGTCCGGCGATCGCGCAGTCGATCTTCGACGCCGGCTTGCGGCGTGCACTCACCGATCAGGCGATCGCTGTCTATGACGCCAACGTCGCGAACTACCGCCGGACCGTGCTCGGCGGCTTCCAGGAAGTAGAGGACAACCTGGCCGCGCTGCACGTTCTCGAGCAGGAGGCCAAGCTACAGGACGACGCGGTGCAGGCTGCACGCCAGTCGCTGGACCTGACCATCAATCAATATAAGGCGGGAACCGTGAGTTACCTGAATGTTGTCACGGTGCAGACCGCGTGGCTTACCAACGAGCGCACCGCGTTCGGCATACGCGGCCGGCGCCTGACGGCGGTCGTGACGTTGGTCAAGGCGCTCGGCGGCGGCTGGACTGCGACAGAACCGAGCCGCTAGCGGTTGTTCAGCCATCTATCCCTGTGCTCCGCAAAAATCCGCGAACGCGTGATTTGACCGGATGCGTGCTGTGAGCGAGCGCGAAGCGTTCCCCCAGTTGCCACCGTCCGTTGATGTCCGAATCCCCGAATCCGGAGCCGTCAGTGTAACCCCTTCGGTGCGCCGTGGCAGTGCTTGAACTTCCTGCCTGACCCACGCGGGCACGGGTCATTGCGACCGGGAAGCGCCGCCTTACGCATCGGCTGTTGCGTACCACGAATCGTCTCGCTTTCCGGAGCGCGGCGGGCGAGCCAGAATGCGTGGATCTGCCTTGCCGCGGGTGCGATCCGGTCAACCCACTGCTGGTGTCTGGCATCGGCGTCAGGCTGGTTGTCGACCAAGGTCTTTAGCTGCTCCCGGCCCGCCTCGGTGCCGTACAGTTCGATCGGCTCGAGCCACTCGGGGTGTGCCTCGCGAAGATGCTGTCCCGGTCGTGAATCAGGTACCGATGGGTGTCGTCGAACCCAATGACCTCTCGCAACTGCCGTAACGTCCAGTCTGCCGTCGGGTGGTTCGTCACGCTCACGTCCGCAAGCAGTTGGACAGCAATCTTGATGAGCGCGACCATGTGCCCATCATGCCATGATCAGCCCAGGCGCGAATATTTGCGGGGTACAACCGCAATAATGCACGTAGAATAAGTTGTCACCAGCCTGAGGAGATGATGCGATGGGATCCCTGAATAGAGCACTCGCGGGTTTCGCGCTGGCGTGCTTGGTTGCTATCCCGGCGCCCAGCGCGGTGGCCGCAGGCACCGCATGGCCAACGAAACCGATCCGCTTGATCGTGCCGTTCAGCCCCGGCGGTGGTACCGACATTATTGCGCGCACCTTGGGACAGAAGCTGGCCGAAACGTTCGGCCAGCAGTTCATTGTCGATAACCGCCCCGGCGGAGGCGGCACGATAGGAGCAGAAACTACTGTAAGGGCTGCGCCCGACGGCTACACGATGTGTCTGGTATCGGCCAGCTACGCAGCGAACCCCGCTTTGTACAAACTTCCGTACGACCCGGTGAACGGCATCGCGCCCATCAGTCTGCTGGCCGTCGGACCTCTGATCGTCGTTGCAAGCCCGACTCTTAAGGCGAACGACCTGAAAGAGCTCATCGCACTCGCACGCGCCAAGCCGGACAGCATCACTTACGGCTCGACCGGGGTCGGAAGCCTGGCGCACCTAGTGGGCGCATTACTCGATCAGAGGACCGGGGTCCGGATGGTGCATGTGCCTTACAAGGGCGCGGGCCCTGGCCTGACCGACCTGCTCGCCGGGAATATCAATCTCGGCTACTACACGGCAGTCGCTGTGCTGCCGCACGTGAAAAGTGGCAAGCTGCGTGCTCTTGGGGTGACGACCGAGAAGCGGGTTGATGCGTTCCCGGGCGTGCCGGCGATAGGCGAAGTCGTGCCCGGGTTTGCGGCCGAGCATTGGTACGGCATGTGGGGAACCCCCGGCACGCCGCCTGAGATCATCGCGCGCGTGAACCAGGCGGTCGGCAGGATGCTGCAAACGCCGGACCTGCGGGAGCGGATAGTCACCGATGGATTCGTGCCGGCGCACTCCACACCTGAGGAATACCGCAACCGTATCGCGCGCGATGTCGCCAGGTGGATAGAGGTGGTCAAACGCGGAAACATCAAGGTCGATGTGGATGGTTAGCGGGGAAGATTCGCCGGCTCGATGAGTCTCGTAAAATCGCGCAGCGACTCGACCTCCTCGAACGACCCGATCGCGCGCGATGCGGCAGCGGCCGCGTCCGGCTCCAGCACGCGCAACGCACAGTTTTCGAACTTCGCCTTAAGGTGCTCGGGCGCGACCGGGTTAGCGGAAGTCCTGCCAAGCGGGTACTCAACTGCGGTCGAGAACGCTCTGCCGTCAGTCAGCGTGACTTTCACTTCGGCGTCGAAGGGGTCGGCCGACGAGAACCGTTTCCCGGTGAAAGGCACTGCATGAACGCGTCGCAACAGATCGCGCACCACCGGATCGTGATAGGCGTTGCCTTCGAAGTGCTCGAGCGCGACTTTTCCGTCCAGCAGGGCGCGGGCCATGCAGTACTGCACGCTGAATTTTGCATCGAGCGCGCTGTTCGGATCGGGTCGGTCAGTGTGTGCGAGCCGAACTGCCGCTGTCCATGAGTCAACGCGTGCTATCGCACGAGAATCGAATGAGCCGTGCCGCCGCACCAGGTTCAATGCCGCCTCGATCGCGGAATGCGCGCTGTAGCAACACGGGTACAGCTTGTAGCTTGCCCCCGGCGTAACGATGTCGAGCGGGTCACCCCAGCCCTCGAGGACGCGCGCGGCATCGTAATTACCGGGCCCGTTAAACACATTGAAGAAGCCCTGCTTGTGCTCGAACGCATCAGGATTGGCGGTAAAGCCTTCGCGGGCGAGCAGCACTGCCAGCAACCCGTTGCGCGCGCATTCGCCGGCATGCAACGGTTTCGTCATGGTGCCGAAGTTGGCCTTTATGCCTCCCGCAAGCGAGGTGCTCAGCGCGAGCGCGGTTTCAGTCTCGACCACCGACAGCTTGAGCAGCCGCGAGCAGGCGGCGGCCACCGCGAACACGCCTAAGGTCCAAGTCGGATGCCATCCCTTTTCGCTGTGATAGAAGTTGACACCACGTCCGATGCGCGCCCCCACCTCATATCCGACGACATGCGCGAGCAACAAATCGCGTCCGCTGCTGCCGAAAACCTCGCCCGCAGCAATCAGCGCGGGCACCATCACGGCCGACACGTGACCGCCCATATTGGCGGCCGTATTGTCGTAATCAAGCGCGTGCGCCGCAGTGCCGTTGATGAGCGCGGCGTCGAGCGCGCCCACGCGCCGGTTCGTCCCGAAGATGAGGCTCGGACCGCTGCTTGTCTGCAATCCCAGCACTTCCTTGACGATTCCCGGCGCCGCCTCGACGGAACCCGCCAGCATGACGCCCACCGTGTCAAGCACGGCGACCTTGCACCAGTGAATGGCCTCCGGCGGAAGTTGTTCATATCGCAGCGCGCAAACGCGCTCTGCAAGTTGGCGCGCCAAGCTCATGCAGCCTGTCCTTTTCTCCCCGGATGCATCACGTCAGCAACGCTGCCCGAGTTGCATCGCGCCCGGACGGTGGCCGGGGACAAGTGGCTGCTCCAGTATGCCAACCATCTTCGGCGAGACGATGCGAAAGAAGATATCGGTCTTGCTGCCGGGAGCGCCCGCGATGATCACTCTCGAAAAATTCAGCGTCACATCCCGCACCCGCGTGTCATGATTTTAACCGAATCGGTTGGACAGGTGCGTGATGACGTTGAGAGAGGCCGCGTGCCCCTGCTGAATCCGATTTGTAATCTTGACACCCCGAAAGCCCCCAACCTAGAATCGGGCTTCCCCACCAGACCAAGAAAATTTCCGTGCAACAGTTGGACGTGCTCGTGGTCGGCAAAGGCAACGCCGCGCTGTGCGCTGCCCTCTCCGCGAGAGAAAAGAGCGTTCGCGTGGTGATGCTGGAAGCGGCATCGGTGGACGAGTCGGGCGGCAACAGCCGCTTTGCCGGTGGCGTCATGCGGTTCGCGTACGATTCGGTCGCGGACCTGCAGCGGATCACCGATATTCCCGACGACGAAGCGCGCAACACCGATTGGGATAGCAACACCAGAGACCAGTTCTACGATGACTTGTATCACGTCACCAGCTTCCGTACCGATCCCGAGCTCAGTGAGATCTTGGTCACGCAAAGCCTGGATGCGATGGTGTGGCTACGCAATCAGGGCACGCGTTTCGTGCCGAACTATCGCCATCAGTCGGCGATTGTCAACGGGAAGCGCAAGTTCTTCGGCCGCATGCCGTTGTGGGTCTCCGGCGGCGGTCCCGGGCTGGTGCAGGCCCTTACCGATACCGCGGTGAAGAACGGCATCGAGATCTGCTACGAGACGCGCGCGGTGTCGTTGGTCTACGACGGCGAGCGCGTGCTCGGGGTCAAGACCAAAAGTCGCGGCAAGCCGGTCGAATTCCGCGCGCGCGCCGTGGTGCTCGCCTGCGGCGGCTTCGAGGCGAATCCGGAATGGCGCACCCGCTATCTCGGCCCGGGCTGGGAACTCGCGAAGGTACGCGGCACGCGCTTTAATGTCGGTGACGGCCTGAGGATGGCGCTCGAGATCGGCGCTTGTCCCTATGGCAACTGGTCGGGCCGCCACGCGGTTTCCTGGGAGCGCTACGCGCCGGAGTTCGGCGATCTCAGCCTGCCGGAAAGCTCATACCGCCACAGCTATCCTATGTCCATCATGATCAACGCCGATGGCAAGCGCTTCGTGGACGAGGGTGTGGAGTTCTACAACTACACCTATGCCAAGTATGGCGCCGAGGTGCTTAAACAACCCGGGCAGTTCGCGTGGCAGGTGTTCGATGCCAAGGTGAAGCACCTTCTGCGGCCGGAATACGGCGACAAGGCCGTGACGAGGATCACCGCCAATACGCTGGAAGAGCTCGCATCGAAAATGGAGGGCGTGAATTCCCAGGGCTTTCTTAAGAGCGTGCGTGAATTCAATGCCGCGGTGCGCACCGATATTCAGTTCAACCACGCCGTCAAGGACGGGCGCTGCACCGCGGGCATCGAGCCGCCGAAGTCGAACTGGGCGAATCCGCTGGACACCCCGCCTTTCGAGGCCTACGCCACGACTTGCGGTATCACTTTTACCTTCGGGGGCTTGCGCATCGTTCCCGCGACGGGGCAAGTGCTTGATACGAACTTTCATCCGATTCCCGGGCTTTATACCGCGGGGGAAATGGTCGGCGGCCTGTTCTATTTTAACTACCCGGCGGGCACCGGGCTGGTTTCAGGCACCGTGTTTGGCCGCGTCGCGGGGGCCGGCGCAGCGACCGCCGCGCTTGCCGCCTGAAGGTTGCCCGCGCGGCTTTGCAATTTGACTACGAGAAAGTCACAAGAAAATGCCATTGATTCTGAAGGGCGTGATGCAGAGCCCGGTGACACCACTCAAGCACGATTTCAGCCCCGATCTCGAAACGTTCGAGAAGCTGCTCGATTTTCACATTCGCACCGGCGCAACCGCGATTTCCTGGCCGCACCACAAAGGCGAATCGCTGAATCTCACGATCGCCGAGCGCAAGGCGTTCGCGGAAGTCGCGGTGAAAGTCGTTGCAAAGCGTGTACCGGTATCGATTCACGTGAGCGCGCTTGCCGTCGAGGACTCAATGGACCTCGCACGTCACGCGCAGCAGATCGGCGCCGATGCGATCATAGCGATTACACCGTATTTCTGGAAACCGACCATCGAGGGGCTCTACGATTATTTCGTGCGCCTCGGTACTTCGATCGACCTGCCGCTGATCGCGTACAACTCTCCGAGCTACCTGTCGGGACTCGAATTCACGGGTGACCTTACGCGGCGCCTGATCGAGCGACTGCCTAATTTCATCGGCATGAAGGAAGCGAGCTTTAACAGCGAGAAGTACCTCGAAATCTCGCGCGCTGCGCTCGCGCTGCGGCCGACATTCGCGATGATCTCGGGCGTTGAGTTCCTCGCACCCGCCGTGCCGCTCGGCGGCGCGGGCTCGTATTCCTCGGCTGGTGCGATCTGCCCAAATCTGTGCAAAGAGCTATACGACACTTGCGTGGCGGGCGAATCGAAGCGCGCACGTGAGCTGCAATTCAAGCTCGCGCGTCTGTGGGACCTCTTCCGCGACCAGTACCCGTCTTCGCTCAAAGGCGGCATGGTTGCCATGGGGCGCCCTGTCGGCCCCACACGGCCACCGCTACCGACCGCTAGCAAGGAGCGTCAGGCATACATCGCAACCCAGCTCGAGGAACTGGGTATTCTCGACACCGAACCGCACGGTTGGTGATCGCAACTTCACAGTCATTGCCGAAAAGGGCACGCAAGGTGGCGAGCTTTATTCCCGGACTCGTGCATACGCCGGTCACACCATTCACCCGCGATTACCGCGTCGACTACGACCTGTACCGCAAGATTGTCCAATTTCATCTGCGCAACGGCGCAGAGGCGCTCGCCGTGCAGATGCACGCGGGCGAATCGGTAAGTCTTTCGGACCTGGAGCAGCGCAAGCTCATCGAACTTGTCGTCACCCAAGTCAATGGCCGCGTACCGGTGATCGCGCACGTAAGCGACTCCGGCACGGCGATCGCCGTCGCGCGCGCGCATCACGCGGAGAAAGTCGGCGCCGCCGCAATCGTGGCAACTACTCCGTACTACTGGACACCGCCGCCGAGTATGCTAATCGAGCATTTCGCGCAGATTGGCTCGACGGTAACCGTGCCGTTCTTCGTTTACTACTCGCCGGAGGAACTGCCTGGCGTGAAGCTCGGCACCGATACGGTGATGACGCTCATCAAGCAGCTTCCCAATTTTGCGGGCGTGGTCGATGCGAGCCTCGACTGGCAGTTCATGATTAACATAGTCTCCAACGCCTGGCGCGTGAGACCGGAGTTCCAGTTGCTGTCCGGCACCGAGTACATGGTTTCCGCCGGCGCGGTCGGTGCAACCAGCATGTTCTCATCGCTTGCCGGCGTCGCGCCGAAACTCGTGCGGCAGCTTTACGACATCTGCCGCAGCGAAAAATATTTCGACGCGCGAGCGCCGCAGGAGGCGCTTGCTGAGCTGCGTCAGATCATCATGCGCGCCGGTCCCGCCGGTCTGAAAGGCGCAATGCGCGCGATGGGCCGCGATTGCGGCGAGACGCGGCCGCCGCTCGATCCCTTGCCCGCGGCCGGCGCTCAGAAACTAACGGCAGCGCTGGATGCGTTTGCACCACTGCGAAATGAACCGCGCGGCTGGTGAGTTTATTGAGCGCGAGCCGCGATGCCGAATCAGGAGACCAAAGCGAAGCAAACGGCGTTTGTGACCGGCGCGTCGCAAGGCATTGGCGCAGCGACTGCGGTTGGGCTTGCTCGCGACGGATTCGACGTCGCGGTTTCGTCGACACGGCCGGAGAAGCTCGCAGATACGCTCCGGCAACTCGAAGCAGAGGGGGCGCATACGGCGGCGGTGGCACTCGATGTGCGATCGCACACCAGTATTGAGCGAGCCATGGCCGAGGTCATTGAAGCTTTTGGCCATCTCGACGTGCTCGTCAACAACGCGGGGAGGCCGCTGAAAAAACCCGCTTTGGAGGTTACGCCGGCTGAGTGGAACACCGTCATCACGACGAATCTGACCGGAACCTTCTTCATGACCCAGCAGATGGGCCGGCATCTTGTGAGCCAACAGCGCCCGGGGTGCGTGATCAGCATCGCTTCAACCCACGGCGTAGTCGCCATGTCGGGCCGTTCGACGTACGGCATTTCCAAAGCCGCTATCATCCACATGACAAGAATGCTCGCGCAAGAATGGGCGGAGCACGGAATACGCGTCAATGCAATCGCCCCGGGCAGGGTGGATACGCCGTCGCGCGCGGGATCGGCGGCCGACCCCGCCTACGTAGAAATGGCGCTGGGTCGAATACCGATGCGCCGGTTTGGCACCGCCGAAGAAGTCGCCGGTGCGGTCCGCTATCTCGTGAGTCCGCAGGCCGCCTATATTACGGGCCAGACGCTGATTCTAGACGGGGGGCTGACCACGCTTTAATCGCGCGTGTCAATTTACCTGTCCGATGACATTCGAGCCGTTCCTTGGCAAGAAAAGTTGAGCACCAGCTCAACACCGATCGCGTATTCTTCTGGAACGCCGTGGACTTGGCGCGGAAGCTGGGCGAATTCAGGGATTATTACAACGAGCACCGCGTGCATCGCTCGCTCGATGGCACGACGCCCGCACAACACACCGGTGCATCGTCACCTGCTCCCGCATCGCTGGAGCATTACTCGTGGCGGCAGCATTGTCGCGCTCTGTTTCAGACTCCAATTGCAGTTAAACTATGAATTCGCCACCCACAGCCAGCAAATCACCATAATCCATAAACATTTTTTTCAGCCGAACTGCTAAAAAAAAGGAGCGCGAAGATGAGGTTCATAACCATGAGCATCACTGGATTGGCCATGTTAGGTTTGGCTGCTCCGATGTGCACGCTGGCCGACGGGAATATTGGCCACCAAGAGTACGAAAGTAAGTGCGCTTCGTGTCATGGAATCACTGGCGGGGGGGATGGATGGTTCGCAAAATATATGAAGATTCCCCCTCCGTCGCTCACTCAACTGAAAAAGAAAAATGGCGGGGTATTTCCCTTCGAGCGTGTTTATCAAGTGCTCGATGGCAGAGCGGAAGTGCAGGCTCATGGCCCCCGGGAAATGCCCATTTGGGGAGCCGTTTACCGTGTCGAATCGGATAAAGCCTATGACATAAATTTGGGAAAGTATGTCGCCGATGAAGGTATTATCCGTGAAAGGATAAATGCTTTGATCGGTTACGTCTCACAACTTCAAGAATGATATCTGGCGGTATTATCAAGTTAACATCCGGTTGATCTACTGGGTACTTTCAACTTAACACTTATAGCTCCCGGTAGTTCGCCGCG
>JAHFRL010000092.1 GCA_023266235.1 Betaproteobacteria bacterium | reverse complement strand
GACCACTTGGCGATTTGCTCATCTTACTTGTCCTCTATACTTACTACATTGGAATTTTTAAGAGAAAAAAAACCATTCCGATTTTGGGGGAATAGAAGGAAATTTGGCTCTTATCTCCTTAAGAGGTAGAGACCAAACCGCACCGTGCAGGTTGTGGAGAAGCGGCATCTGCGCGATGGCGAGAAGTGAAGCGGCGCGTGCGGCAACTTCGACGCGATCCGGATCGAAGCGTCCGGTGGCATGGTGCTCCGGCACCGGACGTAGCTAACGGCGAGCGCGGGATCGCCGGAAGCCGAAATATCTTCCCGCTGAAAGGATTGACCCGATGAGCATAGTTGAAGATGCGCTCGGCTTCGTCGACCGACAGGCAATGCTCGAGCTCGTCACCCGGATGATCGACATTCCCAGCCCGGTCGGCGGAGAGAAGGCGCTTGCTGGGTATCTCGAGGAGCGTTTTCGTGCGGCGGGCTTGAAGACCTGGAAGCAGGAGGTCGAGCCGAACCGCTTCAATGTCTACGGGCTACTCGAGGGCAGCGGCGGCGGTGCCAACCTCATGTATGCCGGCCACCTGGACAGCGCGTACGGAGGCGATGAGGAAGGCATCCGGGATCTCGGGCCGGGCTACCAGCCGAAGTCCTGGGTGGACGGGGACTGGGTCCACGGTCTCGGCGCCTACAACATGAAGGGAGGACATGCGGCAGCCATTCTGGCGGTCGAGGCGCTCGCCAGGGCGAAGGCCGGATTCCCCGGCAACCTGCTCATCGCGGGGGTCGTCGGCGAAACCTCCCATGCGAATGTCGCCCACTACCAAGGCTCGCGCTATCGCGGATGTGGCGTGGGCGCGCGCTTCATGGTCGCCAACGGCGTCGGAGCGGACATGGTGGTCATCCCGGAGCCGACATCCAACAGGATCTCGGTTGCGTCCGGCGGCTACGTTTTCCTGGAGCTGCAGACCCGCGGCAACCCGGGCGCAACCTACCGCCGTGGGGGTGTGACCCTGCAGATCAAGCCGGGCGAGGACGCGATCGAGAAGATGCTGCAGGCCATTCCCGCCTTGAAGCGCTGGGGCGATGAGTACCTCTCCAATACCCGTTACCAGGGCGAGCCCGCCGGTAACGTCAACATCATCGCGATCGAAGGCGGCCATCCGTTTCGACCGACCAAGCTGCCCTCGTTCTGTCGGCTCTACCTCGAGGTCGGCATCATGCCGGGACAGAAACACGGGGACATCATCGAAGACGTGCGCGAATGCGTGCGCCGCCTGGGGCGCGACGATCCGCGGCTGGCGGTCGAGATCAAGGTCGTTCAGACCGCGCACACGGCGGAGGTGTCGGCCGACGAGTACGTCGTGCGAGCCGTCGCTCGCGCGCATCACACCGTCTGGGGTAACGAACCCGAGGTGACCTGGGACGGCTGGTACGCGGACACGGCGCCGTTGACGCGGGCCGGGATACCGGCGATCTGCTACGGGCCCCAGGGCCGGATGCGCGGCGGCGGGTCCGGTTACTATCCGAAAGAGGGCGAACACGTGCACGCGGGAGATATCACGCAAGGCGCGGAGGTCTTCGTTCACGCCGCGTGCGATATCTGCGCGCAGGACCGGATGGCGGTTCGGTCGAAGCGATCGGGCGGCACGGTGACGCCATGAGGTGCGCCCTTTGAGGCAAATCGGTAGTGCGCCGCCGGAGTCCCGCGACTAGGCTGTAACGCGCGCCGCCTTTACCACCGAGAGCAAGGCGCGGCGGGCTGCCTCCGATACGCCGCCGCCGTGCCGCAGGAAATTGTCGACCGCGCGCTCGAGTGGGTATTCGATCCGTTCGAACCGGCGGATGTTGAAAAACTTGATATCCGGCAACGCCTGCGTAACGAGCCGGCCTTTTTTCATCTCCACAAACGAGATCTTGATCTTCCCGATCTTGTAGACAATGGCGTGGTGGGCGTGGTTATCGCGATAGACGCCGAGCAGCTTGTTGTTCTGCCTGACGTCTATCTCCTCGAACGGCAAGCGCAACTGCTCGGCGCGCGCCGCACGGCGTGGTGAACGGTTATGCAGGGTTTTCCCCATCGTATCGCGACAGGGATTTTACACGCCCGCTAGCGCCAGTGGCTCCCCGACCTGGGCTCGAACCAGGGACACACGGATTAACAGTCCGTTGCTCTACCAACTGAGCTATCGGGGAATGAGAGCGGGTGGAAGGCGCTGCAACAGGCGCGTATAGTAATAGTTTGGCCCCACCCGGTCAATGATACTACCCGCTTGAAACCGGCATGAAATGGCTTAAACGCATATCGGTTGCGCTCGCATTGCTGCTTGCGGTAGCGCTCGCGCTGCCGTTTTTCATCTCGCTCAACGATTACATTCCACAGATCGAGAAAGCGGTCTCGGCCAGGCTGAAAGAGCCGGTGTCGATCAAAAGCATAAAATTCTCGGCGCTGCCGCTGCCGCATGTCACGGTCGACCGCATCACGGTCGGCAAGACCGACGACATCAAGGTCGAAACCGTGACAGTGACCCCCGATCTTTTCTCGCTGCTGGAATCGACCAAGGTCATCAAAAGCATAGAGATCCATTCACTGATCCTGACCCAGAAAGCGATCGACAAGATTCCGGCATGGAGCAAGCCGGACGACACCAAGCCGCCGCAACAACCGCCGCAGGTCCGGGTCGAGAGTATTCGTCTCGTCAACGCACTGGTCAGGCACGACAAGGCGAGCTTCGGTCCGTTCGATGCGCGCGTAAGTCTCGACAGCAAGGGCGAGCCGGAGGACGCTTCGATTACCACGCAGGACGGCAAGCTCAAGGCTTCCGTCAAACCCGACAAGTCGAACTATCTGATCGATGCCAGCGCGAAAGCGTGGAAGTCGCCGGTCGGACCGGCGATCGTGTTCGACGAGCTGACCGTCAAAGGCGTGGCGACGCTTAACGATGCGAGCTTCAGCCAGTTGAGCGCCAAGCTCTATGGCGGCACGGTAAGCGGCAAAGCGGACGTCGGTTGGCAGAAGGGGCTGAAGCTCAAAGGCAACTTCGACGTCAATCGGGTGGAGTTGAAGCAGCTCGTTCCGCTGCTGTCACCCGGCACCAACGTCAGCGGCAGGCTCAATGCCAAACCGGTGTTCTCGGCGCAGGCCGCCACTGCGAATCAACTGATGAACGCATTGCGCCTGGAAACGCCGTTCGACGTGCAGAACGGCGTGTTGCATGGCATTGATATCCAGCAAGCGGCGACCAATCTGATCAAGCAGGGGGCGACGGGCGGCGAAACGCGCTTCGACCAGTTGTCCGGGCACCTCGTCATGGAGCGCGGCGGTTACCGTTTCACGCAGCTCAAGATCGCCTCGGGCGCGCTCGCTGCCGACGGCAATGTGAATATCTCGCCGAAAAAGGAACTGTCCGGGCGCGTCAACGCCCAGGTCAAAGCGGTAGGCACCAGCGCCAATGTGCCGCTCAATGTTTCAGGCACGGTCGATTCGCCGCTGCTGCTCCCGACCGGCGCCAGCGTCGCCGGGGCCGCAGTCGGCACCGCCATCCTGGGGCCGGGGCTGGGCACATCGGTGGGCGCGAAAGTCGGCGGCTGGGCCGAAGGACTGTTCGGCAGCAAGGAAGAGAAAAAGAAGCAGTAAAGGCAGGATTGAGGATCGAGGACTGGGGATTGAGAGGGTCCAATTACTCATCCCTCATCCCTCATCCCTCATCACCATCCCTCACACCAGCACGCTGGCGACCGCCTTGGCGACGTAATCGATGTTCTTTGAGTTCAACGCCGAGACGCAGATGCGGCCGCTGTCGAGCGCATAAATCGAGTACTCCTCGCGCAGCCGGCGTACATGCTCCCTGGTAAGCCCGGAGTACGAAAACATGCCGCGTTGCGCGATGATGAAACTGAAGTCGAAATCCGCGCGTATGGCGCGAATTTTGTCGACCAATTGGCGGCGCATTACCTTGATGCGATCGCGCATCTGCCCGAGTTCCTTATCCCACAGCGTGCGCAGTTCGGGCGTGGTCAGCACGGTAGTGACGATCTGGCCGCCGAAGAGCGGGGGATTCGAGTAGTTGGTGCGGATCACCCGTTTGACCTGGCTCAGCACGCGGGCAGCTTCGTCCGCATTGCGGGTGGCGACGCTGAGCGCGCCCACGCGCTCGCCGTACAGCGACAGCGATTTCGAAAATGAACTCGCGACCAGCGCGATCGGGCATGCCTGCGCGAAGCGGCGCACCGCGGCGGCATCGGCGTCCAGGCTTTCGGCGAAACCCTGGTACGCGATGTCGAGGAACGGTACCAAGCCGCGCGCATTGACGATCTCGATCACGCGCTCCCACTGCGCGGCTGAGAGGTCGGCGCCGGTTGGGTTGTGGCAGCACGCGTGCAGCACTACGATCGCTCCCGCCGGCAGCTTCTGCAGCGCGGCCGCCATGGCGTCGAAGTTGACGCCGTGCGTCGCCGCGTCGTAATAGGGATAGCTGTTGACGGTGAATCCCGCGTATTCGAACAGCGCGCGGTGGTTTTCCCAGCTCGGGTCGCTGATCCAGACCTGGGCGCCCGGGTCGATGCGCCGCAGCAGGTCAGCGCCTACCTTCAGGCCGCCGGTGCCGCCGAGGGCCTGCACCGTGACGGCGCGTCCCGCCCGTAAGGTCTCGCTGCCGGCGCCGAACAGCTCCGCCTGGACCGCGCGGTCGTAAGCCTGCAAGCCATCGATCGGCAGGTAACCGTGCGGCGCTGCGCTGGCTGCGATCTTTTGTTCGGCGTGGCGCACGCATTCGAGGATGGGCACCTTGCCGTTATCATCGTAATAGACGCCGACGCCGAGGTTGACCTTGGCGGGGCTGGTGTCGGCGACGAAGGCTTCGGTGACGCCGAGGATCGGGTCGCGCGGCGCCATTTCGACGGCGGCAAGCAGGGCTGAACTCATGTGCAGGTCTCTGATCACGTGGAACGGAACCGGCCGATGCCGGGAAACCGGTATTTTACCTGCTTACCGTGCCGCACTGTAGCCGGATACGGCAAAACCGGCGTCAGACTGGAAACGAGCCGGGCCGCTGTGGGACAATCAACCGTTTAACTGCATTGCATTGCCCGCGATGAGCAAACCCGCATTGAAGATCGAACCGGCTGCGCCTCCGGCGCCGCTGGCATTTCCCGGCAGTCTGTACCGGCTGCACCAGGCGTTCGAACCGGCCGGCGACCAGCCGGAGGCAATCGCCAGGCTTACCGAGGGCATTCGGGACGGGCTTGCGTACCAGACGCTGCTCGGCGTCACCGGCTCGGGCAAGACCTACACCATGGCGCACGTGATCGCGCGGCTCGGCTGCCCGGCGATCATCATGGCGCCCAACAAGACGCTCGCGGCGCAGCTGTATTCCGAGATGCGCGAGTTCTTTCCGGAAAACGCGGTCGAGTATTTCGTGTCGTACTACGATTACTACCAGCCTGAAGCGTACGTGCCGTCGCGCGACCTGTTCATAGAAAAGGATTCGAGCATCAACGAGCACATCGAGCAGATGCGGCTGTCGGCAACCAAGTCGCTGCTCGAGCGGCGCGACACCATCATCGTCGCCACCGTATCGGCGATCTACGGCATCGGCGATCCGTCGGATTATCACAACATGATCCTGCACCTGCGCGAGAAGGAGAAGCTCACGCAGCGCGATGCGATCCAGCGGCTCGTCGAGATGCAGTACGAGCGCAACGAATTCGAGTTCAAGCGCGGCACCTTTCGCGTGCGCGGCGACGTGCTCGACATCTTTCCCGCGGAAAACTCCGAATCCGCGATCCGCGTCAGCCTGTTCGACGAGCAGGTCGAGAACCTGTCGGTGTTCGACCCGTTGACCGGGCACATCCTGCAGCGCGTATCGCGCTTCACCGTTTATCCGTCGAGCCATTACGTGACGCCACAGGCCACCGCGCTGCGCGCGATCGAGGCCATCAAGGACGAATTGCGCGAGCGCATCGAATTCTTCCAGCGCGAGAACAAGCTGGTCGAAGCGCAGCGCATCGAGCAGCGCACGCGTTTCGATCTCGAGATGCTGGTCGAGATGGGCTTCTGCAAGGGCATCGAGAACTACTCGCGCCATTTGTCGGGCCGCGAGGAAGGCGAGCCGCCGCCGACATTGATCGATTACCTGCCGCCCGACTCGCTGATGTTCATCGACGAGAGCCACGTTACCATGCCGCAGCTCGGCGGCATGTACCGCGGCGACCGCGCGCGCAAGGAAAACCTCGTCAATTACGGCTTCCGCCTGCCGTCGGCGCTCGACAACCGGCCGCTGCGGCTCGACGAATTCGAGCGCCTGATGAAACGCGCGGTTTTCGTTTCGGCCACGCCGGCCGAATACGAGCGCGAGCACCAGGCGCAGGTGGTGGAGCAGGTGGTGCGGCCGACCGGCCTGGTCGACCCGCAGATCGAGGTGCGCCCGGCGTCAACCCAGGTCGACGACCTGCTGTCGGAAATCAA
Organism: Betaproteobacteria bacterium; assembly: GCA_023266235.1. Classification (GTDB taxonomy): domain Bacteria; phylum Pseudomonadota; class Gammaproteobacteria; order Burkholderiales; family SG8-41; genus PALSA-1004. The sequence goes on along the minus strand of JAHFRL010000092.1, from coordinate 13,020 downwards.
CGCACGGGTGAAGGTCAGGGAGCGCGTGCTGGTGACGACGCTCACCAAGCGCATGGCGGAAGATCTCACCGACTATCTTGCCGAGCATGGCGCCAAAGTGCGTTACCTGCATTCCGACATCGATACCGTCGAACGCGTCGAAATCATCCGCGATTTGCGGCTCGGCGAGTTCGATGTGCTGGTTGGCATCAATCTGCTGCGCGAGGGGCTCGATCTGCCCGAAGTGTCGCTGGTGGCGATACTTGACGCGGATAAGGAAGGCTTCCTGCGCTCGGAGCGCTCGCTGATCCAGACCATCGGCCGCGCCGCGCGCCATATCAACGGCAAGGCGATCATGTATGCGGACCGGGTCACGGACTCGATGCGGCGGGCGATCGGCGAGACCGAACGCCGCCGCAACAAACAGCTCGCCTACAACCAGCAGCGCGGCATCACACCGCAAGGGATCGTCAAAGGCGTGCGCGACATGATCGACGGCGTCTACGACGCGCAGGAAGCGCACCAGCAATTGAAGGCGGCGCAGGCCGAGGCAACGTACGAAGCGATGAACGAGAAAGAACTCACGCGCGAGATCAAGCGCATCGATAAGGAAATGCTCGATGCCGCGAGGAACCTCGAATTCGAGCGCGCCGCCGGGCTGCGCGACGAGCTTAAAAAGCTCAAGCAGCGGCTGTTTATCGGGCTCGCCGCCGCGTAGCGCTCAGCCGGCCGCAAGCCGCCGCGGTGGCTGCGCGCGGTTCGCCTTGATCGCGGCGAGGACCTTCTCGGCGGTGGCCGGCAGCGAGGTGATGCGCACGCCGACCGCATTGTGAATCGCGTTCAGGATCGCCGCCGCCGTCGGCACCGCCGTCGGCTCGCCGACGCCCTTGGCGCCGAACGGCCCGGTCGGATCGAAGCTCTTGACGATGTCGACCTCGATTGCCGGCATGTCGAGGCTGGTCGGCATGATGTAATTGGTGAGGTTGGGATTGAGCTGGCGGCCGGCGTCGTCGAACAGGATTTCTTCCTGCAACGCGAAACCGACGCCCATCGAGATGCCGCCCTCGATCTGCCCTTCCACCAGCATCGGGTTGATGGCGGTGCCGCAGTCATGAGCCGCGACGATGCGGAGCACTTCCACTTCGCCGGTCTCGTCGTCCACGTCGACCTCGGCGATCTGGGTAGCGTAGACGTAGGTGCTGAACGGCTTGCCCTGTCCGGTCTCGGGGTCCAGCGCGACCGTCGCCGGATTGAAAGATGCGGCTCCGATCGGCGGCTGGCCCATGACCACCTGCGCATGGTTGGCCACTTCGCCGATGGCGAGATTGCGCTGCGGGTAGTCCTTGACCTGGATCTTGCGATCCCTGGCTTCGAGCTGATCGGGCTTCACGCCCAGCATCGGCGCTGCGACTTCGAACAGAATCCGCTTGGCCTTTTCGGCCGCGAGCCTGACCGCGTTGCCGGTCACGTAGGTGGTGCGGCTGGCGATCGCGCCGGTGTCCATGGGTGTCGCGTCGGTGTCGGCCGATACCACGTGCACGTCGTCGGTGGCGATGCCGAGCTCTTCCGCCGCGATCTGGCCCAGCACGGTCAGCGAGCCCTGGCCCGTCTCCACCGTGCCCGTGAGCAGGGTCGCGGTGCCGTCCTCGTTGACTTTCACCACTGCGGCGCTCGGGTTGGCCGAGACGGTGAAGCCGATCGGATACCACATGCAGGCGATGCCGCGTCCACGCCGTTTCATGACCGCGCGTCCTTCCAGCCGAAGCGTTCCGCCGCCTGCAGCAGCGAGTCCTTGACGACGACGCTGTGCAGGACCTGGCCGGTCGGGCTCGGCGAGCCTTCCTCGAACGCGTTGAGCAAGCGGATGTCGAGCGGATCGATATTGAGCGCGCAGGCGATGTCATCCATGTGCGATTCGTAGGCGAAACACACCTGCGGCGCGCCGAAGCCGCGCATTGCGCCGGTCATCGTCTTGTTGGTGTAGACGACAAACGCTTCCGCCAGGAGGTTATCGATGTTGTACGGGCCGGCCGCCAGGATGCACGCCTTGCCCAGCGTCGTCTCGCTCCACGAGCAGTAGGCGCCGCCGTCGAGAACGAGACGTACCTTGCGCGCGAGAATCTTGCCCGCTTTGGACACGCCGGTCTTGTAATCCATGATGATCGGGTGACGCGTCGTCGTCGCGATGAATTCCTCGGTGCGCGTGAACGTACCCTTGACGGGCCGGCCGGTTTTTTTCGACAGCAGCGCCAGCACCGGTTCCTGCGTGATCTCGTTCTTGCCGCCGAAATTGCCGCCGACGATGGTGGCCACGATGCGGATGCGGTTGATCGGCAGCTTGAGCGTGCGCGCGACGTCGGCACGGCCGAGCGTGATTCGCCCCAGGGTCGAATAGATGGAGACGCGGCCGTTGGGATCCCACACGGCGATCGTCGCGTGGGGCTCCAGTGGCACGTGCTCGACCATCTGGGTGCGGAATCGGCCCTCGAAGATGCGGTCGGATGCGGCGAACCCCTTGTCGAGGTCGCCCTTCTTGATGACCTTGGTCGCGTAGATGTTGCTGTTCGGCGCATGTACCCTGGGCGCATCGTCCTTGAGCGCCTCGAGCGGATCGAAGACGGCCGGCAGCGGCTCGTAATCGACCTTGATCCTGGCGAGCGCCTCGATGGCGATCTGCTCGGTGACGGCGGCGACCGCGGCGACGCCATCGCCCGCATGAAACACGCGCTCGTCAGCGAGTACCGGCTGGTCCTTCAGCGACGGCCCGAACGAGTTGACCGGGATTTCGCGGCCGATGAGCACCGCCATCACGCCCGGCATCGCTGCGGCTTCCCGCGTATCGATGTTCCTGATGCGCGCCGACGCAATGCCCGCCCGCTTGATCTTCGCGTACAGCATTCCCGGAAAAGCGAGATCGTCGATGTATTTGGTCTGGCCGAGCCCATGCAGGCGGCCGTCGGGCCGCGTTGCGCGCTGGCCCACCGCGGGCGTCTGCTGGCGGACTTGCGGCACGAGGGTTTCGATCGGATAGGTCACCGGCGGCGTGAGCGCGGGCAGGCGCAGCGCGCGGTACGCTTCCTGCGGCGTTCCCAGCGGCACCCTGGTTTCTGCGATTTTGGTTTTCCTGGCCATGCTTCGGTCCTTTCCGTTGCAGACTACGCGGCTTTGTCCGCGATCTCGCCGCGCAATGCGCGCGCAGCATCCTGGACCGCTGCTATTATCTTGGTGTAGCCGGTACAGCGGCACAGGTTGCCGGACAGCGCGTCGCGGATTTCCGGAATCGTCGGGTCCGGATTCTCGTCGAGCAGCGCCTTGGCCGACAGGATGATGCCCGGCCCGCAAAACCCGCATTGCAGTGACGCGTGATCCTCGAACGCCTTCTGGAGAGGGTGCAGCCGGTCAATGGTCGCCAGTCCTTCGATGGTCAGCACGGCGCCGCCATCGGCCTGGCCGGCCAGCATCAGGCAGGCGTTGACCGGCTTGCCGTCGACGATCACGGTGCATGCGCCGCAGTCGCCGACGTCGCAGCCGAGCTTGGCGCCGGTCAGGTTGAAATTGTCGCGCAGCAGCTTGAGCAGCGTCGTTTCCGGCGGCACGGACGCGGTGCGCGTCTCGCCGTTGACGATCATGGTTACGTCCGCCATTTCATGTCTCCCTGTCGCGCTTCGCCCTGGCCAGCGCGTACGCGCCCTCCAAAGCGCGTTTGGTGAGCACCGCGATCAAATCCCGCCGGTAGCCGGCGGAGGCGCGGAAATCGCCGATCGGCCTCGCCTCGCCGACGGCGATGCGGCCGGCTTCGGCCATCGCCTCCGGCGTGAGCGCGCGGGCTTCGAGGTACGCTTCGGCTTGCGGCGCGCGGATGATCGTCGGCGCGACCGCGCCGAGCGCGATCCGCGGCGCGACGCAGACGTGCTTGTCCCAGTCGACCCACAGGCTCGCCGCGACGTTGACCAGCGCCAGCGCCTGTCCCTTGCGCAAACCGAACTTCAAAAAATGCGTGGGCTTGCCGAGGTTTTTTTTCGGAATGACGATCTCTGTCAGCAGCTCGGCAGGCGTGAGGACGGTCTTGCGCGGCCCCATAAAGAATTCGCCGAGCGCCAGCTGGCGGCGGCCCGCCGGCCCGGCGACAGTCACCAGCGCATCGAGCGCGACCAGCGTGGGGCCGCTGTCCATTGACGGCACGCCGGTCACCAGGTTGCCGCCCAGCGTGCCGAGATTGCGGGTCTGCACGGCGCCGATGGTGTGCGCCGCATCGACCAGCGCCGGAAACATCTCCCGGATCAGCGGCGAGCGCATGATCTCGGTGTGGGTGACGAGGGCGCCGATGCTGAGGCCAGCGTCCGTAACCGCGATTGATTTCAGGTCGGCTGCGCGCGATATGTCGATGATCACCTGCGGCACATGGGGCGCGGACTTGAACTCGACCAGCAGATCGGTGCCGCCCGCGAGGATCTTTACGGACGGGCCGTGCTCGGCCAGCAATGCCAGTGCGTGGCGGGAATCCCGGGCGGTGACGAGTTCAAACGCTCGCATCCTGGGTCTCTCCGGGTTTTCTCAGGGGATAAGCAGGCACGAACCCGTCGTGCGCCCGGCCTCGAGATCAGTGTGAGCGCGGATCGCTTCGGCGAGCTCGACGGTTTCGACGGTGAGCACCTGCGGACCGCCGGGTGCCGCGAAGCGCACCACACGCGCTTTGCTGGTCATCATTGTGCAGTCTCCGTGTAGGGTATTTGCAGGCCGATGCCGCGATATCGGAAGTCGTTTGCGCGCGATATCACACCCGGCCATGCAGGCCGCGAAGTATAACAACCCGCTGCCGCCTGCGCCAACTGCCGGCGCGATTTCACCGATTTTGCAGTTGACAGCGCGGCACGAAGTTGGGACTATGAATAACCACAAAAATAACAGCACTATTCACGCTCAATCCAAAGGTAAGGAGGCAGAACATGAAATTCACACGCATTGCGTTGGCGGCCGCGCTCGTTGGCTGCGGTCTGTTTGCGGCACGGGCCGCGAGCGCGGAAGATATCAAGCTGCGCATCGCTTCCGGCCATCCGCCGGCGAACACCTACGTGAGCCTGATGCAGAGTTTTTTCGTGCCCGAGGTCACCAAGCGGGTCGCGGCGCGCACCAAGCACAAGGTGGAGTTCATCGAGGCCTACGGCGGTTCGATCGTCAAAGTGGCCGACGTGCTCGAGGGCGTGCAGTCAGGGATCGTCGACATCGGCGGATATTGCTTCTGTTTCGAACCGTCCAACCTGCCGCTGCACTCGTTCCAGGTGATGCTGCCGTTCGGCACGATGAGCCCGGTGGCGAGCGTCAAGCTCGGGCGCGCGGTATACGACAAGGTTCCGTATATGTCCAAAGTGTTCGAGGACAAGTTCAATCAGCGGCTGATCGCGCTGATCGCCGATAACGGCTACAACCTCGGCACGAGTTTCGAGTGGAACTCGGTCGCGGACCTCAAGGGGCGCAAACTCGCCGGCGCGGGCCTGAACCTCAAGTGGCTTGAGTACGCGGGGGCGGTGCCGGTGCAGTCTTCGCTGCCTGAGGCATACACCTCGATGCAGACCGGGGTCTACAACGGCTGGATCATGTTCCCGTCGGGCTGGGTCAACTTCAAGCTCTACGAAGTCGGCAAGTTCTACACCGAAATCGGCTTCGGCGCGATTACCTGGCACGGGCTCACGATCAACAAGAACCGTTTCACCAAACTGCCCAAGGAAGTTCAGGACATCATTCTCGAAGTCGGCCGCGAGTACGAAGCAAGGACCGGCACAGTCAACGAAGAGAACTATCCGAAGCAGCTCGAACAGCTCAAATCGTTCGGCACCAACGTCAAAAAGCTGCCGGACTCGGTGCGCGTCGACTGGGCCAACGCCCTGAAGGACTGGCCGCAGCAGAAGGCCGACGAGCTCGACAAGCAGGGCCTGCCGGCGAGCCAGGTGCTGAAGCTCACGCTCGAGGAGGCCGAAAAGCTCGGTCACAAGTGGCCGCTGCGCTACCGGATCAAGTAGCCCAAGCGGCAGGACGGGGCGCAGACCGGAGCGGCGCCCCGTTTTTCATTTTGCTGGTCAGGCCGCGGACACTACCCGCGGCAGGCCATGCCCGGCAAAATAATTTCCTGTCCACGACCGGCCGCCACCGGCACCCGCAATGCTCACGCGTCTGAATAACTGGATCACCACGTGCCTGCTCGTCATCGCGGCCGTGCTGGGTTTCCTGCTCTCGTTCGTCGTTGTCGCCGACGTGGTCGGCCGCGTTGCATTCAACAGCCCGCTCAAGGGCACCCCCGAGATGGTGTCGATCTCGATCGTCATGATCTGCTTCCTGCAGGCCGGTTACGCGGTGCGCAGCGGCGGCATGATCAACGTGGATTTCCTGCTCGTGCGCATGCCGCCGCGGATACAAAGCTACGTCATGGCCGTCGGCGCTCTGTGCGGGCTGGGCTTCTTCGGGCTGGTGTGCTGGGGCGCCATCGATCCCGCCATCCACGCCTGGATTTCGAACGAATTCGAAGGCGAGGGGGCGCTGCGCGTTCCATCGTGGCCCGCGCGATTCATCGTTGTGATCGGCACGGGGCTCGCGGCGCTGTCGTACCTGCTCATCGCCATCGAGAACTTCCGGGCGGGCATGCAGGGACGCGGACCGGCGCAGCATTTTTCCGGCACCGGCGGCATTTAGGCGCGCCGCGCGGCACCCGGGCAGAAACCGTTCGCGATGTCCAACCTCGGTGACATGTGGATACTGATCGGCGTGCTGCTCGCCGTGGTGTTTCTCGGCGTGCACGTCGCGGTCGCGCTCGGGATGACCGCCGTCCTCGGCATCTTCCTGATGACGCGGGACTTCCACACCGTCTACACCTTCATTGGCAGCACCGCCTATGAGGCGCTGCGGGACTACGTATTCGCAGTGATCCCGCTGTTCATGCTGATGGGTGAATTTCTCGGCAAGTGCGGGGCGGCCAGCGATCTCTACGCGTTGATCAACCGCATCACGCGCCGGATCCCCGGACGGCTTGCGATTGCCACGGTGCTCGCCAACGCCGTGTTCGCGTTCGTGACCGGCGTTTCAATTGCGGCCGCGGCCGCTTTCTCGCGCATCGCGTATCCGGAGATGAAGAAAAACGGTTACGACCGTCGGTTCGCGCTGGGCTGCATCGCCGGCAGCGCGTGTCTCGGCATGCTGATCCCGCCATCGGTATTGATGATCGTGTGGGGCGTGCTGACGGAGCAGGCGATCGGCAGGCTCTTCATCGCCGGCATCATACCGGGATTCATTGTCGCTTCCTTATTTTGCCTCTATATTTTCTGGGTCGCCATCACGGCACCGGAGATCGTCGGCGAGGGGAAAGAGCAAAAACGCGTGCGCGCCGAGGCCGCAGCCGTCGCTGCCGCGGCTGGTGAGGGGTCATCGCTGGCGGCCGTGTTCTGGAGCACGATGGCGGTGCTCGTGCTGGTATTCGGCACGTTGGGGGGCATCTGGTTCGGCCTGTTCACCCCCACGGAGGGAGCGGGCGTGGGGGCGGCGCTGGCCTTGGTGCTGGCGATCGCCAAGGGCCTGCGTGTGAAAGAGATGTTCGAGGTAGTGCTGTCGGTCGGGCGCACCTCGGCGCCGCTGCTGCTGCTGCTGTTCACGGCGCAACTCTACTCGCGCACGCTGTCGATGACCGGCATTACGGGCGCGGCGAAGGAATATTTTCTCACGAGCGGACTCGGGCCGTATGCCGTTCTTGCCATCATGGTCGGTATCTGGTTCGTGCTCGGCTGCCTCATCGACTCGATATCGATCATCCTGCTCACGGTGCCGGTGTTCGCGCCGATCGCGGCAGCGCTGGGATTCGATCCCATTGCGTTCGGGATACTGGGCATCCTGGCCATCGAGGCGGGACTGTTGACGCCGCCGTTCGGCATCCTGGTGTTCACGGTGCGCGCGGCGCTGCCGCTCGAGGCCACGGTCGGCGAAATCTTCCAGGCGTGCGTGCCGTACTGGATATGCCTGCTGGCCGCGGTCGTCACGATCGCGGTCTATCCACAGCTTGCCACCTGGCTCCCCAATCTCGGCAAGTAGCCGCGGTTACCGCACCTGCGGTCGAGTGGTGACGGAATTTCCGATTACGCCGCATGGCAGCTGAAAAAAAGATCGGCATCCTGTTCGTCTGCATGGGCAACATCTGCCGTTCGCCGACGGCCGAGGCGGTATTCCGGCATGCGGTGCAGCAGACGAAGCTTGAGCATCTGATCGAATGCGACTCTGCCGGCACGCATGATTACCACATCGGTGAGCCACCCGACGAGCGTGCGCAGCTCGCGGCATCGCGCCGTGGCTACGACATGAGCGATCTGCGCGGACGCCAGGTCAGCAAGCAGGATTTCGAGCGGTTTGACCACGTGTTGGCGATGGACCGCCATAACCTCGCGCTGCTCAGGCGGCAATGCCCGCCGCAGCATGCGCACAAACTGTCGTTATATTGCGATTTCCATGAGGAATATGCGGGGCAGGAAGTGCCTGATCCGTATGATGGCGGCGCGCATGACTTCGAGCAGGTGCTCGACATGACCGAGCAGATCAGCGCGAGCTTGCTCGAGCGTTTGCGGCGGCTGAGCCGCGTCTGAATAAAACGCCGGGGCGGGGGAGCAAGCCCGCCCCGGCGTTTTCCGCAGTTACTTCCGGGTTTCCACCAGCTCCAGCGGCTCGTCGCTGATCGGCTGCAGCGGCGGGCGCACGCGCGGTGGGCGCGGTGGCCGCGGCGGCTCGACGTTGCTTGCCGCGCTGCGCAACTTGTCCGGATTGGTCTCGATCAGTTCGAGCCCGGGCGGCAGCGTGAGCGGCTCGAGCGGCACTGATGGTGCGCGAATGACCGGGGTCGGGGCGGGCAATACCGGTTCGATCACACGCTCGGCGACCGGTGCGGTGGCGGTGGCCGCGGGCCCGCTGGCGCGGATTTCCGCAACCGGGGTAACCTGCGGCGCCTGGATTGTGGAGGTCACCGCAACCGCCTGCAATGGCGGCATCGTCACGGCTTCAGCCGTCACGCTTGATGCAGCAGCAGACGCCAAGGCGGTCGCGGGCATCGTCTCAACGTGCGGGGTCGATGCCGCCGCCGCTTGTCCGTCACGCGCCTCGAAGCGATCGCGGCGGCCGCCGCGACCGCCGCGACGGCCGCGGTTGCGGCCTTCGCCCTCATGCCGTTGACCTTGTTCACGCAGCTGCGTCTGCAGCGCGGCGGCTTCGGTCGGGGGCTGTTCCAAACGCTCCGGTCGTGGCGGTCGCGGTGGTTGTCCTTCACGGCGCTGTTGCTCCCGCTGCTGATCGCGTTGCGCAGGGCGCTGCTGGTCGCGCTCGCCACCGCGTCCACGCGGTTCGTTGCGCTGGCCGGGATGGTCCGTAGCGACACCGCTGCGCTGCAACTGTGACGGCCGCTCGCGCTGTTCTTGCCGATCGCGGCGCTGCGGCGCGTTGGGTCTGCCGCGGCGCTGGCCACGCTCCGGGCGCTCACCACGCTCAGTTCGTTCGCGCACCGGTTGCGGCGTGGCTGCCTTGACTTCGCTCTGGCCGCGCTTGAACCAGCCGAAGATCTTGCCGATGATTGAAGGCACGGATTGCGGCGCGGCGGCTGGTGACGCCGGTTTGGGACGGGGTTCGACGATCGGCGCGGGCTGCGCCGGCGTGATGCCTTTTACCGCCGCTTCCTGGCGCGGCGCCACCGGCTCCGTCTGGGCCGAGGGCAGGCCGGCCCCGGCTTTTTCCGGCATGGCGACCATTTCGTAGCTCGGCGGCGACACGTCGGCCTGGTTAAGTTCCTCGTGCTTCAGGCGCGTCACCGTGTAATTCGGCGTTTCGAGATGAATATTCGGAATCAGCACGACGTTGACCTTGAGCCGCGACTCGATCGAATGGAACTCGGCGCGCTTCTCGTTGAGCAGATAAGTCGCGACGTCGACCGGCACCTGCGCGTGCACCGCGCCGGTGTTTTCCTTCATTGCTTCCTCCTGCAGAATGCGCAGGATATGCAACGCGGTCGATTCGATCCCGCGGATGTGGCCGGTGCCATGGCAGCGCGGGCAGGGGATATGGCTGCTCTCGGCAAGCGCCGGGCGCAGCCGCTGGCGCGACAGTTCCATCAGGCCGAAGCGCGAAATCTTGCCGGTTTGCACCCGCGCTCGATCGACGCGCAGCGCTTCGCGCAGGCGGTTTTCGACTTCACGCTGGTTACGGGTATTTTCCATGTCGATGAAGTCGATCACGATCAACCCGCCCAGGTCGCGCAGCCGCAATTGGCGCGCGAGTTCGTCGGCGGCTTCGAGATTGGTGCGAAAGGCGGTTTCTTCGATATCGGCGCCGCGCGTGGAGCGTGCCGAGTTGACGTCGATCGAAACCAGCGCTTCGGTATGGTCGATCACGATCGCGCCGCCCGAGGGCAGCGACACCTGGCGCGAGAACGCGGTCTCGATCTGGTGCTCGATCTGGAAGCGCGAAAAGAGCGGCACATCGTCGCGATAGAGCTTCACGCGGCTGACGTTGTCCGGCATCACATGGCCCATGAACGCGCGCGCCTGCTCGTAGATGTCGTCGGTATCGATCAGGATTTCGCCGATGTCCTGATGGAAGTGGTCGCGGATCGCGCGGATCACCAGGCTTGATTCCTGGTAAATCAGGAACGCGCCGCTTTGTCCTTTGGACGCGGTTTCAATTTCACGCCACAGCTGCAGCAGATACTTGAGGTCCCAGGTGAGTTCCTCGGCGCCGCGACCGATCCCCGCCGTGCGGGCAATCACGCTCATGCCCTGGGGCACTTCGAGCTGGTCGATGGTTTCGCGCAGTTCGGTGCGTTCGTCGCCCTCGGCGCGGCGCGATACGCCGCCGCCGCGCGGATTGTTCGGCATCAGCACCAGGTAACGACCGGCGAGGCTGATAAAGGTGGTGAGGGCGGCGCCCTTGGTGCCGCGCTCGTCCTTGTCGACCTGGACGATCAGCTCCTGGCCTTCCTCGAGCGCATCCTGGATGCGCGCGCGGCCGGCGTCGACGCCGGGCTTGAAAAAGGCGCGGGCAACTTCCTTGAAGGGGAGGAATCCGTGCCGCTCGCCGCCGTAATCGATGAAGGCAGCCTCGAGGCTCGGCTCGATGCGGGTGATGACACCCTTGTAGATGTTGCTTTTGCGCTGCTCTTTGCTTGCGGATTCGATGTCGAGGTCGAGCAGTTTCTGGCCATCGACGATCGCGACGCGCAACTCTTCCGACTGCGTCGCGTTAAACAACATGCGTTTCATTTTTTTCTTCTCCCGCGCTCATGGTCACGGGATGGGCAAACTCGCGCGCAGCGGGAAGCGCCGCACGTTACTGCCGAATCATTCAGTCACGAAATTGGGGCATGTCCTGCAGTGACTCGTGGAAAATGACTTTCGCGGGTTTGCCGTAAAATTCGTTTTGCAGCAGCACCACGCCCCAAGGCGGTGCATTGGCGCCGGGACCGGGGTCGCGCTGCTGTAACAAAGTTATCGTGTGCTGTGAGCGCGCATTTCAACTACGATCGCTACTTTTTGTGGTGAGCGACATTAACCATTGGTTCCTGGCGGATCGTCATCCGCAACACCGGGATAGTCTCCCGCGCTGCGCTTCTCCGCGCTTGGGTAGCAGCTAGGTGGCGCTGGGCCAACCTGCCTGGCGCTCCGGCGGCGTTTGCCGCGGTGCACAGCCTGGGCTCGGGACGATACTGTCCTGAACTCTGCTAATCAGCGGATAGTATAAGCAAAATGAAGGATTTGGGCAAAAATACCGTTTCGCGGCACCGGATCGCCGCCGAAGCCGGCGGGCAGCGCATTGACAACTATCTGGTGAAAATACTGAAAGGGGTGCCGAAAAGTCACGTCTATCGCATCCTGCGCAGCGGTGAGGTGCGGGTCAACAGCGGGCGCATTGGGCCTGCTTACCGTCTGCAGCCGGGCGACGAGTTGCGCATACCCCCGGTGCGGGTCGCCGCACGGGCGCAACGCGGCACCCCGCCGGTCAATGCGCAGCTCGAGCAAGCGATATTGTTCGAGGACGACCAGCTGCTGGCGCTCAATAAGCCGTCCGGGCTGGCGGTACACGGCGGCAGCGGCGTCAGTTTCGGCGTGATCGAGCAGTTGCGCGCGCAGCGGCCGCAGGCGCGGTTTCTCGAACTCGTGCATCGGCTCGATCGCGCTACGTCGGGCGTGCTGCTGCTGGCGAAAAAACGCAGCGCGCTGACTGCGCTGCACGCGGAGCTGCGTGCCGGGCGGGTGCGGAAATATTATCTGACGCTGGTCAGGGGCAACTGGCGCAATCCGAAGCAAAGCGTGCGGCTGAGTTTGCATAAACACGTGCTGGCGTCGGGCGAGCGCCGCGTCAGCGTCGCTGCCGCAGGGCAGGAGGCGCACACCGTGTTCGAGCTCGCGCAGGCGTGGCACGAATTCAGCCTGTTGCGCGCCGAGCTCAAGACCGGCCGCACGCATCAAATCCGCGTTCACCTGGCGCATCTCGGGTTTCCGATCGCCGGCGACGACAAATACGGCGATTTCGAGCTTAACAAGCGGCTGGCGCGCGCGGGCTTGAAGCGCATGTTCCTGCACGCGAGCAACATCAGCTTCCGGCATCCGGCGACCGCTTCCGTGCTGACGCTGGAAGCGCCGTTACCCGGTGAGTTGCAGGATTTCCTGCGGACTTTGAACTAGCACCGATCGCAAAGATCAGAAAAACAATAATCAGGCGTATCGAATCAGATGGTTTCCCAGATAACCTCCAGGCACCATGGGCAGACGGTTTGAACTGCTGGTATTCGATTGGGACGGCACGTTGATGGATTCGACGGCCGTGATCGTCGCGTCGCTGCAGGCGGCATGCCGCGGTCTCGGACTGCCGGTGCCGTCGGACGAGCGCGCGCATTACATTATCGGGCTCGGCCTCAACGACGCGATGGCGCATGTGTTACCGGACGTCGATCCGGCCGAATATCCGCGCGTGGTCGAGCGCTACAGCCACCACTTCCGGCTGCGCGATCCGGAAACCCCGCTGTTTCCCGGC
>JAHFRL010000207.1 GCA_023266235.1 Betaproteobacteria bacterium | reverse complement strand
GGAGAGCGCGGCGACGAGCCGGCGGTAGAGCTCCTCCAGGCAGCCCTCAGCTTTGTAGACCGGCGTGACGACGGAGATGTGCGGCATGGGTCAACCGGTGGCGGTCCCGGGCGCGAACTGTATGCGGTACAGTTTGTCGTATATGCCGCCGCGCTCCAACAGTTCGCGGTGGGTGCCGGATTCCGCGATGCGGCCGCGCTCGAGCACCACGATGCAGTCGGCCTTCTCGACCGTGGAGAGCCGGTGCGCGATGACGATCGTGGTGCGGCCGCGCATCAACGCCTCCAGCGCCGCCTGGACGTAGCGCTCGGATTCCGAATCGAGCGCCGAGGTCGCCTCATCGAGCACCAGCACCGGCGCATTCTTGAGCAGCGCCCGCGCAATGGCCAGCCGCTGGCGCTGTCCACCCGAGAGTTTCAGGCCGTTCTCTCCCACCAGTGTGGCGAGCCCTTGCGGCATTTCCCGAATGAACTCCATCGCGTGCGCCGCCTCGGCCGCCGCGACGATGTCCTTCTCCGCGGCGCCATTCATCATTCCATAAGCGATATTGGCCGCCACCGTGTCGTTGAACAGCACCACGTCCTGACTCACCAGCGCGATATTGGCGCGCAGGCTCGCGAGCGTCAATGTTTCCAGGTCGTGGCCATCGAGCAGGACGCGTCCGCCAGTCGGCTGGTAGAAGCGTGGCACCAGGTTGGCAAGGGTCGTCTTACCAGCGCCTGAAGCGCCGACCAGCGCCACCGTCTCCCCCGGTGCGATCGCAAGATTGACCGAATCCAGCGCGCGGCGTCCAGGATCACCGTAGGAAAAATTCACGTTTTCAAACCGGATCTCGCCGCGCGCCCGGCCGATGGCCGCAGTTCCGCGGTCGGGCTCGGGCTCCCGGTCGATCAGCTCGAACACGCTCTCAGAGGCGGCAAGACCCTTCTGCAGGTATTCGTTGATATCGGTGACACGCTTGAGCGGTGCGGTCAGCATCAACATCCCGGCGACGAACGCCGCGAACTCGCCCACTGACAACTGCGCCGCGCTCGATTGCAGCATCGCGTAGTAGACGATTATCGCTAGCGCGACCGCGGCAATCAGCTGCACGATGGGTGCGCTCGCCGCCATCGCCGAAACCTGCTTCATCTGGTGGCGCCGCACCCGGTTCGCCTCGTCGTCGAAGCGCGCTTTCTCGTATTCCTGGCCGCCGAAGAGCTTCACCACGCGGTGCCCGCCGATGGCTTCGTCGATCACTTGCGTGATGTAGCCCATGGCCTGCTGCACCTCGCGGCTCGAGTTGCGCAGTTTCACGCTCAGCACGCGCACCACCAGCACGATCAGGGGACCCATCACCAGCGCGAACAGGGTCAGTTTCCAGTTGAGCCATAGCAGGTATGCGAGCAGCCCGACGATGGCGAGCGAGTCGCGGAACACGATTGTGAGCGCGCTGGTCGCCGCCTGGGTGACCTGCGTCACGTCGAAAGTCAGCTTGGAGATGAGGACGCCGGACGGCTGGTCGTCGAAATAGCGGGCGGGTAACGCCAGGAGCTTCGCGAACATCGCGTTGCGCAGATCAGTCACCAGCCGGTTGCCAACCCAGCCCAGCGAGTAATTAGCGATATAGGCAGCGGCGCCGCGGACCACAAACAGGGCCACGATCACGACCGGCATCCAGCTGATGAGTATCGGGTCCTTGTCGATGAAGGTGCCCTCGATGAGCGGCTTCATCAAGGCCGGCAGAGCGGGCTCCGTCGCCGCAACGATCATCATGCCGAGGCAGCCGAAGGCGAATACCCTCCAGTGCGGCTTGACGTGCGAAAGCAGCCGCAGATAGAGCTCGCTGCTTGTCATCGTGCGCATCCCCGCACGATAGCAAAAAATGCTGAAAAATCAAAGCGTCGGGCACGAACCGGCGCGGGGTGGACCTCCCGCGCCGGATGCCGATGTAATAGCGGATCGCGGCTAGCGCGGCTGCCAGGCCAGCCAGGCGAAGAGCGTGCTGCCCGGCGTATTGAAGAACTGGATGAGCTCGTAGTCGCGGTCGAGGACGTTGTTCCAGCGCGCATGGATGCTCCAGTCCCGCGCCAGCGCGTAGCCCGCGGTGAGATTCACCAGGCCATACCCGTGCATTCGCGTATTGGGTGCCTCGCTGGTCGAATCGAAACGCTCGCCGCTGCCGGTGATTTCAGCGCCGAAGCGCCACGGGCCGAAACGGCGCTCGGCCCCGATGCTCCCGTGCTGCTTCGCCCGCCGGCGCAGCTGCGAGCCCGTCGTCCCGTCATGCGGATCCTGCAACGTCATCTGCGCGCGCGTTTGCCATCCCCACAGGCTGCCGCGCCATGCAATCTCCACGCCCTCGGTGCGCACCCGCGCGAGGTTCTGCGTGGTGGACACGAACGTCGCGGGATCGGTGAACACCGTGATCAGGTCGGTGATGTCGTTCTGGAAAACCGTGACGCCGAGGTGCCGCTCCCCACTGCGATAGTCGACGCCGGCCTCGCGGCTGCGCGAGCGTTCCGGGCGCAAGTTCGGATTGCTGAAGAAGAACGGCGCGAAATCGGGAAAATACAGGTCGTTGAACGTGGGCGCCTTGAACGCCGTGCCGGTGCTCGCGCGAACCCGCAAAGGTTCGGAGATGCGATAGCTGTAGCCGAGCGACCCGGCGTCGCGGCCGCCGAACTGGCTGTTGTCGTCGTGGCGCGCGTTCAACTGCAAGCCGTGGTTGCCGAAGCTCCCGCCGTAGCCGGCAAAAGTGCTCGTCACCGTGCGCCCGGTCCGTTTGAACAAGGTATTGCTGGCGACGCGCTGGTCGAGATATTCGAGACCGCCTACCAGCGTGCCGACCGGCAGCTGGAAGTCGTTCTGCCACGTCGCCTGGTGCTGGTCCGTGCGGAAATAGCCGGGGAACGCGCCCACCGTGTCGGAGTCGTCGCGCGTCGTGCCGATGCGCAGCAGGCTGCTCCAGTTCGCGGTGATGCGGTTGCGGCTGTGGATCGAGAACGCCTGCAGCGTCTGGCGATTGACATCGTCGGTCGCCAGTCCCGCGTCGAAATGCGCCGCGCCTTCGCTCTGGAACGCCGTGAAACCTACCGAGTGACCCGCGGCAATCTGCTGTGTGAACTGGCCTGAAAAGTTTCGGTTACGGTATCGGTCCGAGTCAGGATTGTGCTGGGCGAAGGGCAACGTCGGTTTCGTCGCGTCGAAACTGGAGCTCTCGAGCGCGCCGGCGCTGAAACTGAACTCGGTATCGTTGATGCGGCGGCCGAAGCTCGCGCTGGCCTCGCGCGTGCCGGAGCTGCCGACCCCGACCCGGGCGCTGTTGCCCGTTCCGCTCCGCGTGAAGATCTGGATCACGCCGCCGATCGCGTCCGAGCCGTAGACGCTGGAGAGCGGCCCCGGCACGATCTCGATGCGCTCGATCTGGTTCAACGGGATGTTCTCGAACGCCGTTCCGCCTGCGGTGGCCGAGCCGATCCGCAGCCCGTCGATCAACACCATGGTGTGACGGGGCTCCGCGCCCCGCATGGACACTGCGCTCGGTTGGCCAAGCCCGCCGCTGTTGGTAATTTCCACGCCGCCGCGCGCCTGCAGCAGCTCGACCAAAGACAGGTGGCCGCTCACTGCAATCTCCTCGCGGGTGATGACGACGGCCTGCTGGCTGGTTTCCGAAAGTTTCTGGGGAATCCGCGTCGCCGTGACCACCACCGGCTCGCCCATGGTGACCGGTCGCTCTGCGGCAGCCGCCCAAAATGAAAAACCCGCCAATACAGCGGCGGCCCTTCTCCTGATGAGACGCATCGAATCTCCTCGCGCACGCCCGCCGCATGCCAATCAACATAGGGAAGCGACGCGGGGAAATGGCCGGTGCCGAAACGTGGGCACGCCGCTTCCCCGCGGCAGTTCCATCCACGACCCAGGCCGGTCTACGGGCTCGCGAGAACTTGACGTACCGCCTTCCCATGCGCGAGTTGCGCACAGTGGCATCGTGGTACGCCCACGCTCGCTTACCGTTGCGGGGGCAGCACAGGAATTGCACCTGTTTCCCGTTTAACCCGCCGCGTGAAACGCGCGAACGGGCACCCGGTGTCGAGTGCGCATGGACCATCACTTGCGGAAAGCACGTCCGCGCGCACAGGTTCCATTGTAACCAACCCGTGCCGGCCGCAGCGATTCCCGGACCTTGAAAGCGCCGGGAAGGGAATCGAAGCCGGAGCTGGAGTTTTCCGCACCGGCTCAGGCCCTTAAGGAGTGCCGGTCGCGCCGCCGGGAACGGCCGGCTCCGCGCCTTCGGCGGCTATGACATACGCCTGAAAACGGCTCATGGCCTTGATGCCAAACAACATTCAAAAAAGGCTGTTAACAGTTGACTTATCAAGATTTTTGAAACTATAGTGTGCCGCATGGACGCGGACCTGAAGTCGCTCGAGCGCAAACTCGGCCAATTCGTCGAGTTGTGCCAGCGGCTGCGTGCCGACAATCAGCAACTGCGCCAGCAACTCGCGTCCGCGGCCAGCGACAACAAGCAGTTGAACGAGAAAATCGGCACCGCGACCAACCGCTTGGAAGCCCTGCTTCAACAGATTCCTGAAGAAGATTCATGAGCGCGGATTCAAAAGGCCTGCAGATCAACGTGATGGGGCGCGAATTTCGCGTCGCGTGCCCGGACAACGAGCAGAAAGGCCTGCTCGAGGCGGTGGATTATCTCAACAAGAAAATGAACGAAATTCGCGATAACGGCAAGGTCATCGGGCTCGAGCGCATTGCGATCATGGCGGCGCTTAACATCGCGCACGAGCTGCTCAGCACCAAGATCGGCGGCGGTTTTGACATCGCGGAGGTAAAGCGTAGAATCAATCAGATGGAAACAGCGCTCGATCAGGCGATGCGCGATCAGAGCAAGCTGTTCTGATATCCCCTGCGGTGTTCGTATAAGGCTTAAGTTTCTAAACCAACATAGTGAACTGAGGGCGCCGACTCAAGCAGCACCGGTGTGCGCGTCCGACACGGAAGCGCCTAAAGGGCTCGGAAGGCGACCAACCTTGAACCGTTGGTTCAAGATGCTGGCCTGACGGCACAGGCGGGGGTCCCAACAAAAAATGCGGCGCGTGCCGCATTTTTTTGCCACGACCCGCGAGTCACGAGCCGCCAGTCACGCATCTCAGGATAATGAATTACTGGCTATTCAAGTCCGAGCCGACCACCTACGGCATCGACCATCTGGCGCAGGACAAGGTTACCGCGTGGTCCGGTGTGCGCAACTACCAGGCGCGCAACTTCATGCGCGACATGATGCGCAAGGGCGACCGTGGATTCTTCTATCACTCGAGCTGTGAGGTCCCGGGAATCGCCGGCATCGTCGAGGTGAACCGGGTCGCCTATCCCGATGAGACGCAGTTCGATCGTAAGAGCAAGTACTACGACAAGGGCGCGAAGGAAGCGCCGCGCTGGTTCAACGTCGATCTGAAATTCGTGAAGAAAACGCGCGTCGTGAGCATTG
>JAHFRL010000206.1 GCA_023266235.1 Betaproteobacteria bacterium | reverse complement strand
GCCAGGCGCAGCGCGACATGGAAGACGGGATAGTTGTGGTCCAGAACTTAAGGGGAAGTCGGCAGTACCGGGGAAGCAAGCGTAACCTGTGACTTCAAGCCGTCATACACCATTAAAACATTGCTGAGAAAAGTTCGGCCGAGTAATACGGTGTGAATTTGGCCTCCGCCAGTGAGGTCTACGCCGGCAAAACGGCCGAATTGCATAAATCCAAGAGCCGGAATAAGCACTTGCCCCAGAAACACCTGATGTTGCCTTGCTCCGCCAGCGCCAGCAATCATTATTACGTCAACGACCGGCAATGCGAGCTTGACCGCGAGAGCCTGGTCAATGCAGCTTTCCTCGGCGCCAGTATCAACTAGCGCCGGACATATTTCCGATTGAGGAGCTGTCGTGGCTGGCTGCTGAACAAGGGCGGTGTAGTGACTTACGACAACTTGTAATGTTGGGCCGAACTTGGTCAGTAAGGACTGATCGTAGAGTCCGGACGGAAGCTTAAATGCTGCATCAGTTAGCGGCACGGACAGGCTTAAAAGCAACTGATGCGGGCATTGTCATCGTTGGTTCTCTACCAACCTGTCTGATTAGATAAGGACCGTTGCCAAACTGCTTGATAGCCTCGCGAGCAGCATTATCTAGAGTGTCGAATGCGCCGACAAACTTGCCGCCGTAAAAGATCACATACTTCCCGTTGTGATTGGCAAGCAAGTCTTTCTTCATGCTGTTGAATGCCTCAATGTCTTTTTCTAATTGAGGCGCAGCTTTAGTGCTCTCTGCCATTGTTCGCCTCCGAATAAGTTTGAGACCATTGTGCGTAAATCTGCTAGAAAGCAATTAATCTTAACACATCAAAAAAATGCACGTTCAACACTGTTTTGACCGCCTTTTTGCTATTTTGTGCCTCGGCATTGCCTTCATGAAACAAAGGGAGCGGGTCACGTCCGCGGTGCGGGCCGCGGCGGTCGAAGTGTCGGCTATCCATAGACGACGACCCCCATGATCACGGCGCTATCCAGCGCGATCCAGCCGATGCACGGCAAATAAATATTCTTGTCGTGTTTCGTAATCCCGAACCAGAACCACAGCACGGCAGAGGCAAGATACGCGCTCCACGAAATCAGCGAAACCCCGGCCGCCTGCTGACCGACCCAGATTGTCAGCACCTGCGGTATCGTCATCAACATGGTGAAGACGGACATGCTACCCAGCAAGCCGCGCATCACCGCCATCCAGCCCGCATGAGGCAGGTGGCCGCGTTATTTGTTGTTGGGATCAGTTCTCCAGCTTGATGCCGGCCGTCTTGATCACGCGCGCGAACTTGTCGACTTCGGCGCGCACGAATTTGCCGAATTCCTCCGGCGCGCCGCCGCCCGGCCGGTAGCCCTGCTTTTCGATCGCCGGCCGCAGGTCGTGCAGGGTCTTGACCATGACTTCGTTGAGCCGCGCGACGACGGGTCGCGGAGTCCTGGCCGGCACCCACATGCCGAACCAGGCGGTGACATCGAAACCGGGCAGCCCCGATTCGTCGAGCGTCGGGATCTCCGGCGCCAGCGGCGAGCGCTGCAGCGAACTCACCGCGATGCCATGCAGCCGGCCGGCGCGCGCATGCGGCAGCATGTACGGAATACCGCCGAACATGAACTGGGTCTGGCCGGCAATCGTGTCCTGCACGGCCTGCGGCGTACCCTTGTAGGCGACGTGCACGATCTGCGTGTTGCTTGCCTGCTTGAAGATCTCCGCTGCGAGGTGCGCGATGCTGCCGACGCCGAACGACGCGTAGTTGAGCTTGCCCGGCTGCGCCTTCGCAAGCGCGATCAGCTCGGCAACCGTTTTCGCCGGCACCTGCGGATTTACGCCCATCAGCAGATCGATCGAGGCGAGCTGCGTCACCGGCGCGAGATCGCGCACGATGCTGTAGTTGAGCTTGTAGAGGCCGGGATTGATCGCGATCGCAATCGAATTGGCGAGCAAGGTGTAGCCGTCGGGCGGGGCATTGACGCCCATTTCGTCGCCGATCACGCCGTTCGCGCCCGGGCGGTTGTCGACGACGATCTGCTGGCCGAGCAGCTCCGTCATCTTCGGGGTGAGCGAGCGGATCAGAATGTCGGTCGCGCCGCCCGCCGCCATCGGAATGAGCAGGCGGATCGGGCGCGCCGGATATTGCTGGGCGAGCGTCGGGCCCGCGGCGCAGAGGAGCAGGAGCAGGGCGAGATGACGCGACAAACGCATGACTTTTCCTCCTACAGGGTCACGACGTGCGCAGCGTAGCACGCCGCGCGCCTGCAGCGGGAAAATCGACTCTCCGCGCGCATCCTGGCGCCGCGCACGCACAATGCGCGAAACGGCGCCCGCCCGTCGATTGGCATGCGTCGCATCGACTGGGCTAGAATGCCCCCAGCCGGTCGCACCAGGCTCACAAGAACCGCGGAGGAAAAACCATGCAATCGTACCGTATTCCCGTTCGTCTCGCGCTGGCGGCGGCGCTGGCCCCCTGCGCGGCGCAGATCTGCGTCGCGCAGGATTACCCCGCGCGTGCGATCCGCATCATCGTCTCGCAGGCGCCGGGCTCCAGCGTCGATATCCTGGGACGTCTGATCGCGGCCAGGCTCACGGAAGCCTGGGGCCAGCAGGCGGTGGTCGAGAACCGGCCCGGCGCGAACGCGATCATCGGCATGGAGCTCGCCGCCAAGTCCAAACCGGACGGCTACACGCTGGCCATGGTCGTGCCGAGCGCGATGACCGTCAACCAGTACATCTACAAGAAGCTGCCCTACGATCCCCTGCGGGATTTCGCGCCGGTCACGCAGTCCTCGGTAATCACCTTCGTGCTCGTCGTGAACCCGTCGCTGCCCGTCAAATCGGTCAAGGAACTCGTCGCCCTCGGCAAGGCGCGGCCGGATCAGCTCAGTTACAGCTCCGCCGGGATCGGCAACCTGTCGCACCTCGCCGCGGAACTTTTCGGCTTGAATGCGGGGTTGAAGGCGGTCCACGTGCCGAACAAGGGCGACACGCCGGCGCTGCTCGACGTGATGACCGGGCAGACCGCCTACATGTTCTCCACCATGCCGATCGCGGTGCCGCATTTGCAGTCGGGCAGGCTGCGGCTGCTCGCGGTCTGCGGAACTGCGCGCACGCCGGGCTTCCCCGCCGTGCCGACACTCGGCGAAGCCGGCCTGCGCAATGTCGTGATCCAGGGCTGGACCGGCGTGGCGGCGCCCGCGGGAACGCCCGCTGCGATCATCGCCAAGGTCCAGAAAGAGGTCGCGCGGCACCTGCTGATGGCGGACGTGAAGGAGCAGCTCGCAAAACAGGGCGCCGAACCGGTCGGCAGCACGCCCGAGGAATTCTCCGCGCTCATCCACGCCGAAGCGGAAAAATGGTCGCAGGTCATCAAGCGCGCCGGGCTGGCCAACACCCAGTAAGAGAACCCGTGAATGGTGAATGGTGAATGGTGAATGGTGAACGGCGAAAGGCAGGCGCGGCACGCACCACGTTTCACTTTTCACGTTTCATTTTCCACCGCTAGAGGGAAATGCCGATGAACGCAGTGCAATGGCGCTGGCCCGCGGGCAGGAAGGGCGCAATCCTGTTCAACATTTGCCTCGAGGCCTGGTCTGACGGCAAGGCGCCGGGCATCGGGCCGATGGGAAATCCGCTGCCGCCGGCGCCGGGCGTGCTCGACACCAACGCCATCTCCTGGGCGGAGTACGGAGCGAAGCGCGGAATCTACCGCCTGCTCGACGGGCTCGAGCGCAGCGGCATCAAGGCGAGCGTGATGACGAACGCCGTGCTCGCCGAGCGCCACCCGCAGGCGGTGAAAGCCGTCGCCGACGCCGGGCACGAAGTGCTCTCGCATTCATACGCGATGGACGTGATCCCGGTGCTGCTCTCCGCGGAAGACGAGCGCAGGAACATCCGCCGCTGCACCGACCTGCTCGCGAACGTGACCGGCAAGCCGGTAAAAGGATGGCTCAGCCCGCGCGGCACGCCCAGCTTCAACACCGGGCGGCTGCTCGCCGAGGCCGGCTACCAGTGGCACGGCGACGTGATGGACGACGACCTGCCCTACGTGCAGACTTTCGGCGAGCGCAGGCTGGTGGCGATCCCGCTCAACACCGACGTGAACGACATGCCGTTCATGCGCTACGGCCGGGTGCCGGAGTCGATGCTGGCCATGTTCGAGAACATCGTCGCGCGCGGGATCGAGCGCGAACCCGGGCCGTTCATCGTCGACGTCACCGTGCATGCGCACATCTTCGGCCGCCCCGGCGGCGCGTGGGTCGTTGAGCGCATCGCCGAGATCGTGGCCGGCTCCCGCGAGCTCTGGACCGGCACGCGCGCGGAAATGGCATCGCACATCCTGAGCCTCGACGCGCAGATCCCGGTGGAGCGCGGCAGGCAAGACTGACCGCCGGCACGCTCACGCGCAGCAGTTTCGCCCGGAAAGCCGCATGGGGATTGGGTTTGCGGGCGATTTGCGCTTCAGAAAGCTGATCTTTCAAGACCTGGCCCCGGGCTACTTGAGCCGATCACGCCAATAGGAAGGCCGCCGGTGCGAATGTGCCACGGCGATAATGATTACTTCGGTTTTGTCTGTCTGATAGATCAGGCCGTACGGGAATCGGCGCAGGCGGCAGCGCCGGATGTCCTTGGCAAGCGGATGCCAGCCCTCGGGAAACCGGCGAATCCGTTCAATTGCCGCAACCGCCTCCAGCAAAAATGCGTCGCCGAGGCCGGCAACCTGGCCGTTGTAGTACGAAATCGCCTCGTCGAGTTCCTGCTGGGCGACTTCGAGAACGCGGACGTTCACTTCGCGCGATACTTCGCCAGTACCTCTTCCAGCGCAATCGCCTTGATCTCGCCGCGGCGATAGGCAGCCAGGCGTTCCTCGGCTTCCCTGGCCCACAGCCGGTCAATGTTCGGGTCCGGCTCGTCGAGGCTCGCCAGAATGTCGTCCACCAGGTCGATGCGCTCGGCGGGAGAAAGCTTGCGCGCTTCAACGCTCAGAGTCTTGGTAGCTTCGGTCATCGCGTTGGCCTCCGTGACCCATTTTATCGAAATAACAAAGTCTACCGCCGCTGACGGACAAACACGAGCCGCAGGGAAATAAGCAGGTTTCTTCCATCTCCCGCTCTCCTGGGTTTCTCCCCTTCCCCCCTCACCGTTCACCGCTCACCGCTCACCGCTTACCGTTCACCGCTTTCCTGCGTGGCCGGCCGCGCGGGGGATGCCGTGGCGCGGCCGCTGCAACTTCATACTGTGCCCGGGGTTCCTCGGCGGCGAGGGTGAACGGACTGCGGGCGGTCACGCCGCCAAAGGCTGCGCCGTCCTGCAAATCCTCGGTCAGCAGCAGCGCGCAATCCTGCAACTGGGCCGCGGCGACCACCATGCTGTCCCACCAGCTCAGGCGATAGCGCTGCTCGATCTCGCGCGCGCGTCGCATGAGCGCTTCGTCGACCGGTTGCGGCCGCCAGGCGAGCAACGACTTGACGTCGTTCCAGGCGACCTCCGCAGGCACCCGCGGCCTCAGCTTGCGGGTGACCGTC
>JAHFRL010000091.1 GCA_023266235.1 Betaproteobacteria bacterium | reverse complement strand
CGCGAAAACCTGAAGCTTACCGGCACCAAGTTCGGCTGCGGCGTCGGCCAGTGCGGCGCGTGCACGGTGCACATCGACGGCCAGCCGATGTTCGCGTGCCTGCGCCCGATCGCGACGCTCGCCGGCGCGACCATCGTCACCATCGAAGGTTTGTCGCCCGATAGCAGCCATCCGCTGCAAAAGGCATGGCTCGCCGAACAGACGCCGCAGTGCGGCTACTGCCAGTCGGGGCAGATCATGCGCGCGGCTGCATTGCTCAACAACAACCCGCGGCCGACGCGTGAACAGATCGTCGAGCATATGAGCACCAACATCTGCCGCTGCGGCACCTATCCGAGAATTGTCCGCGCCATCGAGCGCGCCGTGAAGGAGGAGGGCTGAGCCATGACTCACAGCGTGCACAACAAGAAGATCCCGCCGGTCGACAGCGGCCGCCGCCGCTTCATGGTCGGCGCCGCCGGGTTCACGTTCGGCGTCACCTGCGGCCTGCCTGCCGCCCTGAATCTCGCGAGCGGCGACGCGTTGGCGGCCGCGTCCAGGGACATCGTGGTCAGTCCGTGGGTGACGATTTCGACGGACGGCACGATCGCCATCATGTCGCCCGCAGCCGAAATGGGGCAGGGTTCGTTGACCTCGCTGCCGCTGATACTCGCCGAGGAACTCGATGCCGACTGGGCCACGGTGCGCGTCGTGCCGGCGCCGCCGAACGAGGCGGTCTACGGCAATCCCGGCTTCGGCGGGATCATGTACACGGCCGGCAGTTTCGCCGTGAACGGATATTTCAAGGCGCTGCGCACGTTCGGCGCGCAGGTGCGACTGGTGCTGCTCGAGAACGCTGCGCGCCACTGGGGTGCTCCGCTGGCGGAACTCGCGACCGTGCCGGGCGTGGTTTTGCATGAGAAGTCGGGACGGCGCCTCACTTACGGCGAGATCGCGGCGTTTGCCGAGATTCCCGCCAAGGCGCCCGAGATCACGCCCGACCAGCTGAAGAAGACGAGCGAATTCCGCCTGATCGGCAAGGACGTAATGCGGGTCGAATTGCCGGGCAAGGTCAACGGCTCGGCGCAATACAGCATCGACGTGCAGGTGCCGGGCATGCTCTACGGCGTGATCGAGCGCGCGCCGGTCGAGGGCGCCGCGCCCGACAAGATCGACGATACCGCCGCGCGCGGCATCGACGGCGTCGTCCAGATCGTGCAGTTGCCCTACGGCGTCGGCGTGCTCGCAGAAACACCATGGGCCGCGTTCAACGCCAGGCGCGCGCTCAAGATCACCTGGACGCGCGACGCCAAGGCATGGGGCTATTCCGACGAGGGCGCCTACAAGGCGTTCGCTACCGCGGCGCGCGACCTTGCGCGCACGGGTCTCGCCTGGGAGAAAGTGGGCGATGCGCCTGACGCGATTAAGCAGGCGAAGACGGTCATCGAAGGCGAGTACCGCTGCGATTACGCGTATCACGCGCAAATGGAGCCGCTGAACTCGGTTGCCTCGGTGTCCCCGGCCGGTGACGCCGTCGAGATCTGGTGCGGCACGCAAAGCCAGCCGATGGCGGTCGTCGCCGCCGCCAAGGCGCTCGGCATTCCGACCGCGCGCGTGACGTTCCACGGCATGCTGCTCGGCGGTGGCTTCGGGCGCCGCGGCCACCGCGACGAGGAATTCGTCGTTGACTCCGTGCTGCTATCGAAGGCGGCGAAGAAACCGGTCAAGGTGTTGTGGACGCGCGAAGACGACGTCAAGAACGGTCGCATGCGTCCGCTCTACGTGCACTACCTGCGCGCGGGCCTCGATGCGTCGGGACGTGTCGTCGCGCTGCACCAGCGCGTGGCGTGCGATCAGGTGCTGCCGTTCCAGGACCCGGTGCGCAGCGCGAAATCCAAAGGCCTCGACAACATCGCGATGCGCGGCACCGAGCTCAAGACCTACGACATCCCGCACCGGCTCGCCGAGCAGGTGTCGCAGGTGACGGGGATCCGCACCTCGTCGCTGCGCGCGATCGGCGTCGGCCCCAACAAGTTCGCGAGCGAGGTCTTCCTCGACGAGGTCGCGGTCAAGCGCGGCATCGACCCCGTGGCGCTGCGCCTCGAATTGCTCAGGAACCAGCCGCGCGCCCGCGCGGTGGTGGAGGAAGTCGCCCGGATGGCGGACTGGGGCAGGAAGCGCGAGGGGCGCGGTCTCGGCTTCGCCTACTGCGATTACACCGGCACGCAGCTCGGGGCCGTGGCGGAAGTATCGATCGAGCGGGCCACGGGACGGATCATGGTCCACAACTTCTGGCTCACGATCGACCCCGGCATCGCGGTGCAACCCGACAACGTGATCGCGCAGACCGAAAGCTCGATCGTCTATGGGCTCGGCCTCGCGCTGACCGAGCGCATCACGTACGAAGACGGCGTCGTCAAGCAGTCGAATTTTTACGACTATGAGGTGCCGCGCATGCGCGACATCCCGCCGCTGCACATCAAGCTGATGGCGACCGACAACCATCCGACGGGCGCTGGCCAGATGGCGACGCCGTTGGTCGCGCCCGCGATCGCCAATGCGGTGTTCCAGCTCACCGGCGCGCGGATCCGTCAGACGCCGATGCTGCCGCAGCGGGTAAAGCAGGCGCTGCTCGATGCGGGCCGCAATACGGCCTGATGCGCGCAACGCGCGAGTGCCGCCGGCCACGGTGTACGGCCGGCGGTTTCTTTTTTTAGGGGGAGAGAAATGCAAAATTGGCATCGCTTGGTGAATCTTCGCGTGCTGTTGGCGAGCGTGACGCTGGTCTCGCTTGCTGGCGCTGCGCTCGCCCAGGTTGAAAAGCGCGACATGGATCTCGTCGGCTATAACGACCTGCAGGCGCGCAGCGCGTATCAACCCGTCATTCAGCGGCAGGGCGGGCGCTGGATCGCCTACGTCGGCCACCACGGCGGCGCGGCCCTCAATCCGATGACGGGCGCACGGGAAAACAATGGCACGTCGATTGTGGACGTGACCGACCCGAAGAACCCGAAATACCTCTACCACATTCCCGGCGACCAGGGCGGTGCCGAGTCGGGCGGCGCACAGATGGTTCGCTTGTGCGATGGAAAAACCCTGCCCAGGGGCGACCCGGCGAAGGTCTACATGCTGCGAACTTTCGGCAATCAGGCGCATGAGATCTGGGATGTTACGGTTCCGGAAAAGCCGGAACGGGTGACGGTCGTGTCGGACAAGCTTCGGAACACCCACAAGAACTGGTGGGAGTGCGATACCGGTATTGCCTACCTGGTGTCCGGTGTGGCCGGCTGGCACACGCGGCGCATGACGCAGGTTTTTGACCTGAGCAACCCGGCGAAACCCGTACACATCCGGGATTTCGGACTTGCCGGACAGCAGCCGGGTTCCGCAGAAAAGCTGCCGGCCTATGAATTGCATGGGCCGATTTCGACCGGGCCCAAGGGTAACCGCATCTACTTCGGTTATGGCTCGGTAGCCAACGGCGTTATCCAGATCGTGGATCGCGAGAAGCTGCTTAACGGACCAAAGGAGCCGGCGTCAGCCAACCTGCTTTACCCGCAGGTCGGCCGCATCGACGCGCCGCCGTACATGGGGGCACACACGACGCTGCCGGTACTGGGTCTTGAGATCGCCCCACTGATGAAGTACAAGAATTCGAATCGGGACATACTGGTTTTGGTGAACGAATCGACTTCGAACGAATGCCGCGAGTCGCGGCAGATAGCCTATATCGTGGACATTACCAATGAAAAAACGCCGTTCCCGATCGCGAATTTCAATGTGGATGAAGCGAGCGGCAATTTCTGCTCGCGCGGCGGGCGCTTCGGCGCGCATTCCTCGAACGAGAACCAGCCGCCGATGTACGCGAGGCGCATCGTGTTCATGGCGTGGTTCAATGCCGGAGTGCGTGCGGTGGACATCCGCGACCCCTACCGCCCGCGCGAGATCGGCTACTACATTCCCGCCATCACTGATAAAACCGACAAGCGTTGCATCAAGGTCGATGGCGCGGAGCGCTGCAAGATCGCGATCCAGACCAACAACGTCGAGGTCGACGACCGCGGCTACATCTACATCGTCGATCGCGCCGATACCGGCATGCATATCCTCGAGTTGAGCGGCGAGGCGCGCAAGGTCGCGAAATTCAGCCAGAGTGTCGTTCAATAATAGATCAAGGTTTGCGATGGATCGCGAAACCAATAATCCGGGTCAGCCGGTCGGCTTGCCGGTCCCGGGCTGGACGCCGCCGGCATTGCCCGCGCGCGAGGCTATGGCAGGCCGCTATTGCCGCCTGGAACCGGTGAATCCGGAACGTCACGCGCTGGCGCTGCACGAGGCGAACAGCCTGGATGCCGGGGGCAGAAACTGGACGTATCTGCCCTATGGGCCTTTTGCAACGCTGGAGCTCTACGTTGATTGGCTGCGCGAGTCGTGTTTGAGCAAGGACCCGCTGTTTTTCGCGATCATCGATCTGCGCACCGGGAAGGCCGCGGGACTGGCGAGCTACCTGCGCATCGATCCCAGGAACGGCTCGATCGAAGTCGGGCATCTCAATTTTTCCCCATTGCTGCAAAAAACCCCGGCCGCCACCGAGGCCATGTACCTGATGATGGAAAGAGCATTCGCCCTGGGTTACCGCAGATACGAGTGGAAGTGCAATACGCTCAACGCTCCTTCGCGGCATGCCGCGCAACGCTTGGGGTTGTCGTTCGAGGGCGTTTTCCGGCAGGCCACGGTGGTTAAAGGCCGCAACCGGGATACGGC
This sequence comes from Betaproteobacteria bacterium, assembly GCA_023266235.1. Taxonomy (GTDB): domain Bacteria; phylum Pseudomonadota; class Gammaproteobacteria; order Burkholderiales; family SG8-41; genus PALSA-1004. Next base: position 15,243 of record JAHFRL010000091.1, on the reverse strand, counting down.
GTGGTATGCGGCCATCGACCAGGAATGGCCACTGCTCAGGAAAGCTTTCCTGCAGTGGCTGGATCCGGGCAACTTCGATGCGCAGGGGCGGCAACGCGAGTCGCTGTCATCGCTCACGGCGCCGGTACTTAAGAAGCGCGGCTGAGCAACGATGCAATCTGCCCTAGTGTATTTGGCGGACCGAGGTCGACGTTATTGGAATTTGAATTGCACGTGTGTAGCGAATATAGGCGACGCCACAGGTCGCGTCCTTTGGTTCGGGTAAGGCCGGAAACATATCGCACTCCTTCGAGCGCAGGAACAGTGCGACGGAGTGCGCAGTTGACACGGCCAGCCGGCCGGGACTAGCTTCAGCATCTCGGAACGCGGAGAGGCTTGAGATGAGCGCACGATCGGGGAGCGGGACGAGGCACGGTATGCGGATTGCGCGCCGCCGGTGGCTCGCGCAGGCGGGGGCGCTCGCCTCGGCGGCGGCATTCCCGTTCCGGGTTCCGATTGCATCTGCGCAATCGCAATCGACGCTCAACGCGCTGCCGCGGCTCGCGCTGGTGATTGGCAACACCAAGTATGTCGAAGCACCGCTCAAGAACCCGGGCAATGACGCGAAGGCAATTGCGACGGAGCTGCAGAAGACGGGCTTCGACGTCCAGCTCGCGCTCGATGCGGGTCGCGCCCAGATGACCGAGGTCATTCAGGCATTCAGCACGAATCTCGCCAAGCAGAAAGGGGTGGGCCTGTTCTATTACGCGGGCCACGGCGCGCAGCTTGCGTGGCGCAACTACCTGATACCGGTGGATGCGGAGATCGAAAAGCTCGACGACATGCAGACGCGCGCGGTCGAGCTCAATGCGCTGCTCGAGGGGCTCATCAAGGCGCACAACCCGATGAACGTAATCATCCTCGACGCCTGTCGCGACAATCCGTTCGGCAACAAGGTGCAAACCGGGCAGAAGGGGCTCTCCCAGTTCGATGCGCCGCCCGGCTCGTTACTCGCCTACGCGACTTCGCCCGGCAACACCGCAGCCGACGGCGAAGGCGCGAACGGCCTTTATACCGAGAACCTGCTAAGGGAGCTGAAAACACCCGAGGCGAAGATCGAGGACGTGTTCAAGCGCGTGCGTCTCAACGTGAGGCTCAAGTCCGGGGGTCGGCAGATTCCGTGGGAGACCACCTCGCTCGAGGAGGACTTCTATTTTCTGCCGCCGCAGCAGGTGAGGAAGCTCTCGGAGGCAGAGCTCAAGAAGCAGTTTGACGAAGAATTCGCGATCTGGGAGAAAATCAAGGTGGCGAAGGAGCCGGCGCCGCTCGAAGATTATCTGAGGAGATATCCGAGCGGGCGCTTCTCCGAGCTCGCGCAGTTTCAGCTCGACCGGGTGCTGGCGAAGCAGGGCGAGAAGAAAATCGAGGTCGTCGCCGACGCGGCCAACCCGTTCAGCAAGGGCACGGCGCGCACCGACACCAACTTCAAAATCGGCGACAGCTACAGTTTCCGCGTCATCGACCTGCTAACCAGGTTGGAGAGCGAAAAATACACCGAAACGATCACTGCCATTACGGATACCGAAATCGTCTACAACGATGGCAAAACGACGATTACCGATTTTCTGGGAAATTTCATCAAGGATCGCATCGGACAATCCTTTGCCGGGATGCAGATCGCTGTTGCGGAATATAACATCGACAAGAAATGGACGACCAAATATCGCCTTACGCGACGTGATGGTAGTCGTGATGAAATCGAAATTGACCTCAAGGTTGTGGCAAAAGAGCACATCACCGTGCCCGCGGGAACTTTTGACGCCTTCAAGGTGGAGGGGCAGGGATTTGTGAAGGCGGCCGGCGCCAGCTTAAAAATTACATACTGGATCGCACCCGACAAAGTCAGGCGAGCCATCGCGCTGGAGTTCGTAAATCGTAATCGGTTTGGCGGATACAATTATACTGGCCGCAGGGAGCTTGTTTCGTACAGGCAAAGCGACTAGGAACGACCGATTCCGAGCTCGCCCGAGCAGGTGGAGTGTATGAGCGTCTCGGGTGCGCTGTAATTGGCCAACCCGCGCGCGGTTACTTTATCAGCCCCAGGCGCCTGGCGGTTTCCATGTAGGCCCGGGTGCGCTCCTTCATGAACGCATCCATCTTGTCCACGCCGATGTAGGTCAGCTCGAAACCGTTCTGGGCGGCGCGTTCCTTCATTTCGGGGTCGTGGTTGAGCGCGTCCCACAGGTCCGACATCCGCTTGCGCACTTCGGGCGGGGTGGACTTCGGCATGCCGATGCCGCGGTAGGCGCCGTCGATCCAGTCGAAACCGAGTTCCTTGAAGGTCGGCACATCCGGCAGCTGAGGATGGCGCTTGTCCATCGCTACAGCAAGCGCGCGTATCCTGCCCTTGTTGTTGATCACGAACGCGGTGTAGGACATCGCGCCCGTGATGTGCTTGCCGAGCAGCTGTATCGTCATGTCGCCGGTGCCTTTGTAGGCGATATAGTTCGACTTGGTGCCGGTCAACGCGTTGAATTTTTCGTGTGCCGCGTGATTCGCGCTGTTGAGGCCCGACCCGCCGAAGGAAAACTCGCCGGGTTTGGCTTTGGCTGCGGCGACCAGATCCTGGAACGTCTTGATCGGGCTGTCGGCTACCACCGCAATCGCGTCCGGCGTGTAGTGGAACCAGTAGGTGGGCGTGATGTCCTCGGTCTTGTACTGCACCTGGCCCTCGAGCGGCTGCAGCACGATGTGCGGCAGGTTGATGCCGACGATATTGAGGCCGTCGCCCGGAAGCGCGTTCATCTGCGACCACATGAGTCCGCCGCCTGCGCCCGGTTTGTACTGCACGATGGTTTCGATGCCCGGGCATTTTCTCTTCAAGACCACCTGCTGGTGCCGCGCCGAGAGATCGGATTCGCCCCCGGCCACGAACGCCTGCCAGTAGAACAGGTTCTTCTCGGGGCAGGGCTGGGCAAAAGCGGCAGTGGTGGTGAGCGTCGCGCAGGCGAGCAATGCCCAAACTCTTGCGATTGTCATTTTTCCCCCGGCGGCGGATTGATTTCCGGACGGACGCGATGTCCGGTTACGAGCGCAAAACAATAGCAGCGGCGCGTCGTAAATGCAAGGTGCGGGCATGGCAGGTTACAATCCGCGCATGACGCGACGCAAGACGAATAACCAACGCTGCGACGTGGCGATGCTGGTCGATGAGGAGAACGGCGAGCGCAACAAGTCCGGCCGTTTTGTGCTCGACCGCGGCAGCATGGAGGCGCACATCTTGAACGCTTTGCGCGCGCGCTACCCACGGGTCGCGGTGGTGCCGTTCGGCCCCGACATCGTCGCGACGCTGACCGAATTGCGCAGGCTCGGGCCGCAAATCGTTTTCAATCTCACCGAGTGGGTCGCGAGCGACCGCAAGCTTGACCACGCGATCGCGGGGCTGCTCGAGATGATGAAGTTCCGCTACACCGGCAGCGGGCCGGTCGGCATGCAGCTCGCCCGCGACAAGGCATTGTCGAAACATGTCGTCGCAGCAGCCGGCGTCGATGTGCCGCGCTGCTTCACGCTCGACCGTGGAGACCGCATCGAAAATCCGGGTCTGCCTTTCCCGCTGATCGTCAAGCCGCAGTTCGGCGACGGTTCGGACGAGATCGGCAAGGCTTCGCTGGTCAGGACACCGCGCGAGTTGCGCCGGCGGGTGCGGGCGATCCGTTCGCGGCTCGACGAGCCGGTGGTATGCGAGGAATTCATTCCCGGCCGCGACATTTACGTCGGCATCATCGGCAACGAGCCGCGCGTGCTCGCGCCGACCGAGATGGTGGTCGAAAGCAAACGAGTATCAGCGCCGAAATTCGCGACGTATCGCCTCAAGAACGACGGCAAGTACCGCACCAAATGGCGTGTGCGTTATCGGCTGGCGGTGCTGCCGCCGCGCGTCATGCGCAAGATTGGCGAATTCTGCAGGAAGGCGTTCCGCGCTCTCAAGCTGCGCGATTATGCGCGGCTCGATTTCCGGCTGACCGACGCCGGCCGGCTCGTGTTCATCGAGGCCAATCCGAATCCCGACCTCACGCCGCACACGCTCGGCCGCAACCTCTGCTTCGTCGGCATCGAGTACCGCCACCTGATTCCGCGCATCGTCGAGACGGCGCGCCAGCGCTATCGCAAACGGTAACTTGGGCTGCTTGCCCCGGTCCTGCGGCGCCCTCTAGCACGCCATTTTTACGACGACCTTGATCGCGTCGTCGATGCGGTCGCGCGCGTAGCGGATCGCGGTCGGCACTTCCTCGAGCCCGAACGTGTGCGTATGAATGAGACCGGCGTTGAAACGTTTCTGCGCCATCAACGCGGCTGCGCGGTGCGTCGCGCTCCTGCCTTCGCCGCGGATGCCGAAAACGTAGATATTGTTGCTCACGAGGTATGCAACGTCGACCGGCACCGGTTCCTGCGCAAACGCCGCCAGGCAGATGCGCCCCCCGCGGCTGAGCATTCTCGCGGCATCGTTGAGCGCGCCCGGAGCGCCCGAGCATTCGAGCACGTAGTGGCAGCCCTTGCCCCGGGTGATGCGCCTCACCGCCGCGATGGCGTCTTCTTCGTGCACATTGACGACATGGTCGGCGCCGAGTTGTCTGCCAATCCCGAGGCGCCTCGCGTCTGCGCGCGTGCCGGTCAGGATCACGGGTTGCGCGCCGAGCGCTTTGGCGACGGCCACGCCCATGAGTCCGATCGGGCCCGGTCCCATCACGACCACCGACTGGCCGGCGATCAGCCCGCCGATCACGTCGAGGCCGTACATCGCCGTGCCTGCGGTCACGATCAGAGTTGCTTCCTCGTCGCCCATGTCGCCGGGAACGTGCACGAGCGTGTTGATGTTGTTCACCGCGTACTCCGCGAACCCGCCATCGGTGGTGAAACCGTTGGCGCGGTGGCCCTTGTCGTGGTCGCCGTAGTTCATGCCGTAGTTGAGACAGGCGGTATACATGCCTTCACGGCAGCGCTCGCAGCGCCCGCAGCCCGCATGGATTTCGACCGCCACCCGGTCGCCGATGTCATATTCGTCCACGCCCGGGCCCAATCCGGCCACCGTGCCCATGTACTCGTGGCCCGGGGTGAAATTTTTGTTGAAGGGCTGGCCGCCCTGGATCAGGGCCGGATGACCGTGGCGGATGACCTCGAGATCCGTGCCGCATACCGCGATCGCGCCGATGCGCACGAGCACCTCCGCGTCGCCGGGCTGCGGCACCGGCTTGCGCACCAGGGTCAGCTCATCCGGGTTGCCCAGCACCCAGGCTTGCATCGATTCGGGAACGACGAAGCCCCGGTTCGCGTTTGCCGCCGTCATCTGCAGCCCCCTGTGCTCAAAAGGTTTTCTTCCTCCGCCACTGCCGCGGGCGTTCGCCCGGAAAATTGAGGCCGCTGGCATCGACGCCCAGATCGACGAACAGCTTGGCCAGCACGATGGCGCAGCCGTAACCCTCCAATACGGGCACTTCCCAACCCATGTCGTGCAGGCGCTTTTGCAGGAAAGTCTGCAGCCAGAAGACATCGGAGCAGCCGAAGGTGATTACCTCCGCGCCGTCCTCCTCGATGGCCGCGACCGCTTCCCTGACGGCCCGCTCCACGGCTGCGGAGGGCTCGCCTCGCAGGGCCTTCTCCCGCTCCTGATCGATGGTGCCCTCGTTCGCGTAGCCGGGCCTGGCGTGGTGGTAGTTGATGTTCCGGATGGACGCGCAGCGGTCGGCGAAGCGGTGGCGGACCACCAGATCGTAATAGAACATGTTGTGCGACTCGCTGAAATCGATGACGCTGAATTTGTTGCCGAGCATGGAGGCGATGTGCATCTGGGAAAAGGCGCACGAGGTCACGGGTATGCCGTACTTGCGGGCGATCTCCCGCGATTCCGGAAAACCCGGCTCGCCGCCGCCGAGCAGCACGATCGCGTTGTACTTGCCGCTCGCGCAGGCCTCGCGCACGATCGGCAGGCGCGCCGCCGCCACGTAGCAGAATTCCTCCCGGGTCTCGACCGCCCAATCCCCGTACGGCGCCGGCGGGCCGCCGTGGAAATCCCATTCCACGTCCTCCAGCAAGTGGCCGATCGGGAGGTAATTCATCCGCAGCCGCTGCTCCTTGGGCAGGACGGCGGAGTGATACTTGTCGGCAAACCGGCTGCCGGCGGACAACTCGAAAGGTTGTATGAACAGGAACCGGTACTTCTTTTTTTCTCCCGCCATGACGTGCTTTCCCCTTCCCGATTTCGCGCCGGCAATCGATGGGCTTACGCTGCGGCTGCGGATTGGCATGCGAATCGGGCCGCGTTCGCGTCGCCGCAGCCCCGCATGCCGTCACGCGAGTAATCTAGCCGGAATCGGAAAACAGGCGTTTGATTTGGATCAAGCGTGGATTGACAGTCCCGTGCCTGAGCGCCTGGCGGCAATCCTCGATTTTGTGCCTGAGATAAGCAAGCGCGAAATCGATTTCTTCCCCGGTGTTGAAGCGCCCGACGGTGATGCGGAAACATTCGCCCATGCCGTCGAAGCCGCGCGCGACTTGGTCGCGTGCGGCTTCAACTGCGGCGCGCGCTTCCTTCTCAGGGCAGCGGCGGTGATCCCGGCAATACCGTGGGCAGGATCAGCCGGTAGATCGCGCGCCGGGCGTTGCTGAACAATCGGCGCATTCTGGCAGTCCGCGGCGTCTCGCGCGCGGCGAGCCAGGCCGGGCTTGCGTACACTTCGCGTGCGGCGAGCTCAAATGCGGCGAGTGATTTCGGCGCGCCCGACACCGCGATGTAACGCCGCGCCCGCACTACACCGGGCACCTGCGCCAGCGCCGGCAGGTGCTCATGGTCGTACCAATCGTCGAACTCCTCCGCCTGCGCCGGGTCGGCGCAGTCGGTCTGCACCAGATACAGCCACGATGCGTCCGGCCCGGGTGCGGCGCCAAACGCAGAGCTGAGCCGGTAATTGTTGCGGAACCGGTTCTCGCCGTAGAAGCGGCGCATGCGCAGCGACCACGGGGTCGGATGGTCGACCGCGTGCCTGAAGCCGGGCCCGGGTTCGACGTGCTCGTCGATCGCTTCATACCACGCCAGGTATTTCGGCACCTGCTGGTCGGTCGCGTAGCGGCGGCCGCAGGTGAAGCCGGGAATGTTGACGATCTGCGCGATGTGTTCGAGGTTGTACCAGTCGTTGAATTCCTCTTCGCGCTCCGGCGGCACGTGCAGCCACACCGTGACCAGTCCATGCGCTGCGGCCATAAGATGTTATCAAGGAATGAGGATTGAGGATTGGGCACCAGACACTCGGCACCGATGCTACTCGACTTTGATGCCGGCGGCGCGGATCACCTTGCCCCAGCGCGCAACTTCGTCGCGGATGAGCTGCGCGAACTGTTCGGGGGAATTCGTCGCGGGATCGACCCCTTGCTGGGAAAACCGTTCGCGCACGTCGGGCAGGTTCATCGCTTTCACGATCTCGCGGTTGAGCCGGCCGATGACATCCCTGGGCGTCGCCGCGGGCGCCACCACGCCGTACCAGATCAGCACCTCGGCGCCCGCGACACCGGCCTCCGCGATCGTCGGCACCGCGGGCAGGTTCGGCATGCGCTGCTGACCGGTGGTGGCGAGCAGGCGCACTTTACCGGCCTTGGCGAGCGCCACCACCGGCGGCACACCGGTGAAGACGATGCTGACCTGTCCGCCGATAAGATCCGTGATCGCCTCCGCATTGCCCTTGTACGGCACATGCACGATGTTGGCGCCGGTGAGGAGCTTGAACAGCTCGCCGGTGAGGTGAGGGCTGCTGCCGACGCCGGGTGAGCCGAAGTTGAGCTGTCCCGGCCGTTTCTTCGCGAGGTTCACCAGCTCTTTCACGGTATGCGCCGGTACCGACGGATGCACCACGATCACGACGGGTCCGGTGGCGAGCAGGCTGACCGCGGCAAAGTCCTTGACCGGATCGAACGGCGTCTTTGGGTAGAGCACGGGATTCATGGCCAGCGGCCCGAGGGCCCCGATCACCAGCGTGTGGCCGTCCGGCGCCGCCTTGGCGGCGGCGTCCATCCCGATCATGCCGCCGGCGCCGGCGCGGTTTTCCACGATCACCGGCTGGCCCAGCGCCTCATGCAGCCTGGGCGCGATGATGCGGCCGAGGATATCGATGGTGCTGCCGGGGCCGAACGGCGCGATGATGCGCACCGGCTTGCTCGGATATCCTTGCGCGAGGGCAAGCGGCGCGAATGCCGCGCATAACAGCGCGAGCAGCGCCTTTTTCAAAACTTTTGTTTTCCGCCTCACGCCTCACTCCTCCCGTGTGTCTCATCAGTGCCGGGGCATCAGCGCAGACAGCACGCGCTGGCGTTTTTCTTCGACATCCCTGGCGAAGCCGGGGTGTTTCTGCTCGACGAAGGTGGTTGCCAATCCGAGCTTGAGCAGCGCCACCGCGAACGTCGCGCCGAGATCGTCGAGATCCGGGCTGACCTTCGCCAGTTGCAGCGCCTCGATCGTCTCGTCCATCAGTTGCTGCAATGCCGAATGCATCTCGTCGTCGAACAATGTTTCCATGGCGGGCGATCCTCGAACTCTTTACTGGCCAGCGCCGATTCTAGCGTCTCCGGCGCGGCGCGACCATCGGGTGCGCGAGGCCGGCGCGCCGCTCAGCGGCCGAGCGCCTCGGGGTTTACCAGGTTGACAGGTTCGCCATGCGCGAACTTCAGGACGTTATCGAACGCCTCGCCGAAGTAAAGCTCGAACGTGTCCTTTTCGATCCACGCGCTGTGCGGCGTGCACAGCGCGTTGGTCATTTTCAGCAGCGGGTGGTCGCCACCGAGCACCGGCTCGTTTTCATAGACATCGACCGCGGCGTAGCCGGGCCGGCCGCTCTGCAGCGCGGCGACCAGCGCGCCCGGAGCAATCAACTCGGCGCGCGCGGTGTTGACGAACAGCGCGGTCGGCCGCATCAACGCCAGGTCGGCGGCAGTGACCATGCCGCGCGTCTCCGCGGTGAGGCGCAACATGAGGCAAAGCACGTCGGATGTCTCGAACAGCTGCCGCCTGCCCGCGGCGATGGCGTAACCGGCGGCACGTGCCCGTTCCAGCGATCCTGCGCGACCCCACACCAGCACTTGCATGCCGAACGCTTTGCCTGCCGCGGCGATGAGACTGCCGATCTTGCCGCAGCCGTAGATGCCGAGCGTGCGGCCATGCAGGCCCGGGCTGAGGTGCGAGGACCACGCGCCGCGCTTCATCTGCGCGACCTGACCGGGGATGTCGCGCAGCGCCGCGAGGATCAGCGCCCAGGTGTGCTCGGCGACGGTGTAGGGAGAGGCGTGGGTCCCGGCGCTGACCGCGATGCCGCGCGCCGTGCAGGCGGTCACGTCGAGGTGATGCGTGCTGCGCCCGGTCTGGCTGATGTGCTTGAGCCGCGGCAGGCGCTCGATCAGCTCGCGCGGAAAGCGCGTGCGCTCGCGGATCGGCACGATGACTTCGGCGTCCTTGAGCTGCATGCCGAGTTCGTCGATGCTGTGGGCCGGGCCCTGGAACACGCGCACATCGTGGCCGGCGAGGTGCGCATAACAGTCGAGCGTGGCCACCAATTTCTGATAGTCATCCGGGATTGCGATAATCATGCGGTTGTCCTTGACCGTGATGATAACTTGTCCGGCGCAATCCTGCGGCGGCGTGACGCGGCGGGCTGTCGGCGGCGGGCGATTGGAGCTATGATTGCAGCGCGTTTCGGCGGGAACGCTGCCGTGACAGGAACGGGTGTGATTTCATTGCCGGCGCCCGCCGCCGCGGCGCAGGCGCCAAACTATCCGGCCGGGCTTTGGAAAGGGGGGACATATGGAGTTGAACTTGAAAGGCAAAGTCGCCGCGGTCACCGGCGGCAGCGAAGGCATCGGCCGGGCTGCGGCGTGGCGTCTCGCTGAACTCGGCGCCAGGGTCGCAATCTGCGCGCGTCGCGCCGACGTGCTCGAGAAAACCGCCGCCGCAATCAGGAAACTCGGCGCCGAGGTGCTCGCCGTCACCGCGGATGCAGCCAGGCCGGGCGACATGGAGCGTTTCATCGCGGAGACGGTGCAGCGCTTCGGGCGTATCGACGTCGTCGTCAACAATGCGGGCGGCACCGGCCAGTCGGCATTCGACGCGGTCGACGACGCGGCGTGGGCGCACGACATTGAAATCAAGGTGATGGCGCAAGTCCGGACGACGCGCGCGGCGATACCGCACATGAAAAAGCAGGGCGGGGGGCGCATCATCAATCTCAACATGGTCGGCGCCAAGCAGCCCGGCGCCGCGATGTTTCCCACCACCGTCAGCCGCGCCGCGGGGCTGGCGCTGACCAAGGGCCTGTCGAAGGAGCTTGCGGCGTCGAATATTCTCGTGAACGCGGTCGCGGTGGGCAAGATCAAATCGATGCAGCAGGAGCGCCGCGCCAAGCGCGAAGGGCTGAGCGTGGAGGAGCATTACGCGAAGACCGGCAAGACCGTTCCGCTCGGCCGCATGGGCGAGGCGGAAGAGGTCGCCAACGTGATCGCGTTTCTCGCGTCCGACGCGGCGAGCTACGTTACCGGCACCTGCATCAACGTCGACGGCGGGCTGTCCGGCGTCCTGTAAGGCCTGCGCAAAAGCCGGAACGGCAATTTGCCGCGGATGCCATGGAAACAACGGCTGCCACCGGTAAATGCCGGCGTAACGGGTGATTGGTGGGCAGAATCGGGTAAAATGCGCAGCTTTCAGCAACGGAGATCCGGTTCAGCCATGCCAGCCCCGAAACGCAAGACCTACCGGCGCATTGCCGTGCGTCATTCCTACATTCACGGCAAGGGCGTTTTCGCTACGGCGTGCATACCCAAGGGCACGCGCATCGTCGAATACAAGGGCAAGCGCATCAGCGAGGATGCCGCCGACGAGAAGTACGGCGACGACGCAAGCCCGCACACCTTCCTGTTCCTGCTCGACAACCAGATCGTGATCGACGCCAACCATGACGGCAACTCGGCGCGCTGGATCAACCACAGCTGCGCCCCGAATTGCGAGACGAACGAGGAGGACGGGCGCATGTTCGTCGATGCGATCCGCGACATCCAGCCCGGGGAAGAGCTGACCTACGACTACAACCTGACCATCGAGGAGCGCTACACGCCGGCGTTGAAACGGTTTTACGCGTGTGGCTGCGGCACGCGCAAATGCCGCGGCACGCTGCTCGCCAGCAAGCGCTAGTCAGGCTGGAGTTGCAGGAAGCGGCGACGCTTCCCGGCTATTTCGCACGCGGCTCGTCGCGCGTTGCCGCGTCGGCTTGCTGCTGCGTCGGGGTTTCTTCCGGCTTCCTGTAATCGCCGATGACGCCCTTCAGGGGGCAGACTGCGACTGCCGGACATTTCCGGCAGCCGGCTACGATCGCAATGGGACACAGAGTCATCTCGCTTCTCCTCTACGGGGCTACTCTTTACGCTTCAACAAGGCCTTGAGATCGGCGAACGGCCGATAGGTGGCAGGTGACTCCTGCTCGCCGCCAGGCGCGGCCTCGCCACGCCCGGCCGCATCCAGATACCGCGCGTGCTCGTTGTCATGACAGTAAACGCACAGCAGCTCCCAATTGCTGCCGTCGGGCGGATTGTTGTCGTGATTGTGGTCCTTATGGTGCACCGTGAGCAAATGCAGATTCGCGCGGGTAAATTCGCGTGCGCACCGCCCGCAGATCCAGGGATGGATCCTGAGCGCCCGCTCCCGATAAGTCTTCTCCCGCTGCTCCCGGTTGCGCCGGGCCTCGGCAACGATGCGGTCCAGCCTGCCGGTATCCGGCCCCGTCTTCTTCGACGGCATGTGCGCATCCTCCAGTCGCCCCGTGGGGGGCAAGCGTGACGCTGAAATTCAGCAGACGCCCGCGTGCGGGAGTCCGCAGGAACGCTCGCTCGACGGCGTGATCAGGCTGCCCCGCCCGGGACCTGGCGCGACAGCAAATTGTAGAGCCAGCCGAACACCGCGCCCGCAATCGCCCCATCCACCAACCCGTAGAGAGTTGCCGTAATGAGCGGCCCGATACTGGGGCCGGGATGGTAGCCCGGGTAGATGGAAGCAGCGAGTTCGAGAAAAGCGCGGCCGTAACTCGGCCACATCAGGTTTGCGGAGCCAACGGCAAGGATCGCCGCGCCCCAAAACAACCCGGCCGTCAAAGACAAAGCGGTGACATTAAGTCGCATGATGCCTCCCTTGGAAAAAAGCAGTGGGTTGAAACGATCCGTGTATGCGGTTCTTCATGACGGGCTCCTCATGTTCATGCTTGCTTGTCGGCGGCGATGTACTCGACATTGGCAATCCAGTTGCGCTTCCTTCGCGCGAGGCGAGACTCTTTCCCTTCACCATCGAAGCTTGCCGACGCACGACGAAGGAGCGATTGATCAATCCCTTCGAACGCGTTGACGCTGACGACCGCGTAAAGATGGCCGTCGATCCGGCTGGTGACCACCGGCACTATGCCGCAGCGGGCGCAGGTGTGGAATTCCGCGGTCCGGGTACCGAACGCGTACCTGGATACGAGCGAGGGATCTTTGACCACTACCTTCAGCGCGCCGCTTGGATTGGAGGTCCATACGCCACCATGCTTGATGCAAAACGAGCAGGTGCAGGCGCGAGTCGGAATTTCGGTGGGATCAGGCTCCCAGGCGAGAGAGAAGGAGATGTTCCCACAGTGGCACTTACCGTGCATCAACAAGCGTGCGATCTCCGTTGTTTGCGGCACCTAACGAATGAAAGGGACTTCCCCTAGTCGAAGCGGGCCGTAGCCCGCACGGCATCGGAGTGCCAAGATTGAGTTTCGCATGTTCAATCTGAAACGAGAGGGGAAGTCATGGAACAGATTACTACCGTGGGGATCGATTTGGCAAAGAATGTGTTCTCGCTGCACGGGGTGGATGGCGCGGGGCGCGTGGTGCTGCGGCGCACGGTGCGGCGCGACCAACTGGTTGCGACGGTGGCCGCCTTGTCGCCTTGTTTGATCGGCATGGAAGCGTGCTCCGGGGCGCATGAATGGGGCCGGCGGTTCCAGGGGTTGGGGCACAGCGTTCGGCTGATGGCCCCGAAGTTCGTGGCGCCATACAGGAAGAGCGGCAAGAACGACGGCAACGACGCCGAAGCGATTTGCGAAGCGGTCACGCGCCCGAACATGCGCTTTGTGCCAGTGAAGAGTGCCGAACAGCAGGCCTTGCTCGCGCTGCACCGAGTACGCCATGGATTCGTGGTCGAGCGAACCGCGATCATCAACCGCCTGCGTGGCCTGATGTCGGAATTCGGGGTAGTGCTGCCGCTGCGGTCAATCACGGTGCGCCGCCAAGCCGCGGCAGCCGCCGAGAGCCTACCGGAGCTTGCCAAGCGAGCCATCGGCGATCTGCTCGAGCAACTGCGCCTGCTCGACGAGCGCATCGGAAGCTACGACCGGGAGATCGAAGCCCAAGCCCGCCTGTCGGAACCGGCGCAACGCCTGATGAAGATCCGCGGCATTGGTGCTACCACCGCACTTGCCATTGTCGCCACGGTGGGCAACGCTCGGGAGTTTAACAATGGTCGGCAGTTCGCCGCGTGGATTGGCCTGACGCCGAGCCAGTATTCCACCGGCGGGAAAGCTCATCTGGGGCACATCAGCAAGCGCGGCGATGCCTAGCTACCTTTGCCGCAAGCTCTTCACGCACGATCTTGCGCACGAGCTCTTGAGTGACTGGTTGCTCCGTGAGACCGAGTTGCGCCTTCAACGCCTCGTTTATAAGAGTCTGATAGCCCTTTCCCGTCTTTTCGGATTGGGCTTTGAAGCGCTTAATAATCTCGTCATCCACATAGATGGTGATGCGGGTCTTGCCGGTCGCAGGAATCACCGCGCCACGCTTGCCTTTGGAGAAGTCATACACCTTTTTCATAGTCTCTCCGTTCTCTGGGGTCGGGCTTCCGCACTGAGATGGTTCGTGGTCCGTCACGCCGGGGCGTGTGGACTACGACCATCAGCGTCCCGAAGACGTTCGTCCCGATAGTGACAAAGCGCTGCTCGCCCGCAGCGCTGTCATCTTCGACGGTGAACGCGAGAGGATCATTGAGCACCCCGTCGCCCTCGGACAGCGACACGCCATGCTTCTTGATGTTTGCCGCATCCTTCTTCGGGTCGAAATTGGCGGACACAAGGCTAGTATATGCACGTTATACATATATGTCAACGCGGCGCCTGCGCTTGGTTGAGCACTAACGTCCATGCCCACCGGCGCGCGCGCCAGCGGGCGTTCGAATCTGCACGGCGGCTCCGCGCGCGTCCGGGTGGGGCGTGTTGTTAGGCGGCATGCCGGGTGATCCTGGGTTTAGTGGCTGTGCCGCGCACAAAGGCGACGCGCCGCTGCTCCAGATTTCGCACCTGATTGGACTGCATGAGGACGTATTGCTTGCCCATCACGACATGCATACCCAATGTCGGCAGCGTAAGTCCCGCTGCCGCAGGCTGGTTCTTTCGCCACGCCAAAGCCTCCTCGGAAAAATCCTCTAGCGTTTCAATCTGAAAGCCTACTGCCTTCAACGTTTCGCGCAGCGCCTCGATGGCGATGAGGAAACTCTCTTCGCGACGGGTCGCCCAAGGCACTGGAAGATGAACTTCTCCTCCCGGGCCGCCCATTATGTCTTGGAATGCGAACCAGCCCTCCGGCTTCAGCACCCGGAAGATTTCGTCATAGAACCGCCGCTTATTCTCGATACTCATCTGAATCTGCATGGTCATGACGAGGTCGAACTGGTCGTCTTCCAAAGGCATTGCTGTGGCGTCGCCATGCCGAAACTCAGTGACATGCTCCAGCCGCGTCAATTTGGACAGCATCGTGGCCACCTCGCAGAATTCCTCTGTGATGTCCACGCCTGTCACATGGCAGTTCCTTTCGGATGCCAGGACTCGTGCAGGACCTCCCAGCCCACTTCCGACATCGAGCACTCGCCATCCGGGCTTCACGCCCGCGAACGTGATGAGTTCGCGGGTGGCAGCCAGCCCGCGGGTGTGGAACTGATCGAGTGGCGCCAAGTCCTCGATGGTCAGGGAATCCAGATTCTTGCCGGCTTGCCTCAACGCGGAAAGTATTCGATCCGTAATGGCATGATTATTTTCTTCGCTAACATGTCGCCTCCCTGTGGAAATATTGAACTCCGGCCGGCCGGGGGTTGTGCGAATGCAGCAGCGCCGTCAGCGCCGGCACCGGCATTATGACACCTTTGCCGGGGACTAGAATTTCTCGACGTAGGGTCTCAGG
>JAHFRL010000090.1 GCA_023266235.1 Betaproteobacteria bacterium | reverse complement strand
CGGTGGGCGGAAGGGAAGTACGATCGGCTCCCCGGCTTGGCGGCCGAACTGGTTCATCTCAAGATTGACGTCCTCGTGACCCATGGCACGCCCGGGACTCGTGCGGCCAAGCGCGCTACCGCGACCATTCCGATTGTCATTGCGACCTCCGGCGACCCTGTTGCCACGGGTCTCGTCGCGAGCCTCGCGCGGCCGGGCGGGAACGTCACCGGCTCGGCCACTTTTACCGCGGAACTCATGGGGAAACGGCTGGAGTTACTCAAAGGGGCCGTGCAACGAATCGCGCTCGTGGCGGTTCTCGCGAATGCGGACAATCCCGCAATGGCGGTTGACGTGAAAATGATAGAGGCCACAGCCAGATCATTGCAAGTAGGGTTGCGACAATTCGAGGTACGACGACCCCGCGAATTCGAAAGCGCCTTCTCGGCGATGACCAAAGGACGCGTCGACGCGGTCGTGATTCATCAGGACGGGATGCTTAACGCGAATCCCGGGGCTATTGCGGACCTTGCGGTAAAGCATCGGCTCCCTTCCGCCGGATTCAAGGAGTTCGCGGAAGCCGGCGGCTTGATCGGCTACGGAGCGAACTTTCGCGAGATGTATCGCCGCGCCGCCGGCTTCGTCGACAAGATCCTGAAAGGCGCCAAGCCCGGCGACTTGCCGGTCGAGCGGCCGACCAAGTTCGAGCTGGTGGTCAACATGAAAACCGCGAAGGCACTCGGCATCCAGATTCCGAACTCGATCCTCGTGCGCGCCGACAAGGTGATCGAGTGAAGCGGATGCTAAGCGCCTGCGCCTTTGAGGACCATGGCCAACGCCGCTGCCGGCGTTACGACGCGGGTGCCGCGCAACTCACGACCGAAGAGGTGACCGAAGTCCCGCTTGTCACCCGTCACCAGCAGATCGGCTTTCACGTGGACGGCGGCGGCCAGGATCGGCGCATCCTTGAGCGGCAAGCGTTGCTCTTTCGCCCATTCGACCAGACCGGCGGGCGCCTCGGCCGCGACGGTTATCTGCGCGAGCGCCTCGGCAAGACGCCGTTCGAACCGCCCCGATTTGAGTTCGAGATTGCGCCGCGCCTCCTCCAGCGCATGCGTGGAGGTGAACAGCTCGCAGTGCCCGCCGCGCGCCAGCGCGACCAGATCGTGCGACCGGCCCTCCTCGCCATGGGCTGCCGAGAAAATGACGTTTGCGTCGAGGAACAGCTTCACCGCTTGCGGCGCCCGAGCACCTTGCGCAGGCGGGCTTGCTCGGATTTAGTGTGCCGGTTCGCTGCGTCAAACTCCTTGATGCGGGCGTCCGTATACATCTCGATGGGATATACGGCGGCAGGCCGCAGGAGCACGGCACCGTCGTCGGTCGCCTCGACGAGCAACGTCGCCGCGCCCTGCAGTCCCAGCTTGCGCAGCACCGCAGCGGGCAGCGAGAGCTGGCCCTTCTTGCCAAGCTTGATGATGTCCATCGTGTTCTCCGGATTCCGGGATGCCGGATTATCTCACATCCGGCGCCAGCCGGATACGCCAGCCGATAAGGTGATCGAGTGATTACGCGCGAGCTGTTGAGCATGGTAGAGAGCATCACAACGCCCCGCTCGGTGAAGGCGTGGGGCACACTGCGCCGGCCGCCCCAACTTGAGGTCACAAATTGTGACCTCAAGATTGCAACCTCCTGTTTCTCCGCCGGAAACATCAAGCATCTGCAAAATCTAGATCAGCCCGCGCTCGGCGAACGAAACCACGCCGCCACCTGCAACAATGAAGTGATCGAGCACGCGCACGTCGACCAGCGCGAGCGCCTGTTTCAGCGCCTGGGTCAGCGTTTCATCCGCGTGGCTCGGTTCGGCAACGCCCGACGGATGATTGTGCGCGAGGATCACGGCACCGGCGTTGTGATGCAACGCGCGCTTCACGACTTCACGCGGATAAACGCTGGTCTGCGTCAGCGTGCCGCGGAACAATTCTTCGATCTCGATCACGCGGTTCTGCGCGTCGAGAAACAGCGCGACAAACACCTCGTGCGGCAGTGCTTGCAGTTTGAGCCGCAGGTATTCGCGCACGGCGGATGGAGAATTGAGCGCGCTGCCGTTGATGATCTTTTCCTTGAGCGTGCGGCGCGCCAATTCCAGCACCGCCTGCAGTTGCGCGTACTTGGCCTGCCCCATGCCGGGCAGATCGCACACATCACTTTCGCTCGCCGCACACAACGCCGACAGCGAGCCGCAGCGCGTGAGCAGTTCGCGCGCGAGATCAACGGCGCTTTTGCCGTTGACGCCGGTGCGCAGGAAAACCGCGAGCAGCTCCGCGTCGGACAGCGCATCCGGACCCTTGCTCAGAAGCTTCTCTCTGGGCCTGTCGTCAACCGGCCAGTCGGTGATTGCCATGACGGGTGAATAGCGAATGGTAAATAAGGAATGGCTGCTTACTTAACGCGCGCCGCCAGACCGCGTGGTCGGCCAAAAGTAATAGATGGGTAATGGGTAATGGGTAATGGGAAATGGGCAAACACCCATCACTCGTCACTCATCACTCATCACTCATAACTCATCACTCCAATTGGCAGTTTTGCCAATTGGCTAAATGGTTTACACTCTAACGCTGGCCCTACCGAACAGGCTGAATTCATGGCGGATTTGCGGCAGAAGCGCGTTGTGCTCGGAATCACCGGCGGCATCGCGGCCTACAAGGCCGCGGAGCTTGTGCGCCTGCTCGTCATGGACGGCGTCGATGTCCAGATCGTGATGACGCAGGCTGCGTGCGGCTTCATCACGCCGGCGACGCTGCAGGCGCTGTCCGGCAAGCCGGTGTTCACCGACATGTGGGACGCGCGCGTGCCCGATAACATGGCGCACATCGAGTTGTCGCGCGGCAGCGATCTGATCGCGGTCGCGCCGGCGACCGCCGATTTCCTCGCCAAGCTCGCCAACGGCCTCGCCGACGACTTGCTTTCCACGCTGTGCATTGCGCGCGAATGCCCGCTGCTGGTGGCACCCGCGATGAACCGCCAGATGTGGGACAACAAAGCCACCCAGCGCAACGTCGCACAGCTCGAGCGCGACGGCGTCGTCATCCTCGGCCCGGCGAGCGGCGACCAGGCGTGCGGCGAAACCGGCCTGGGCCGCATGCTCGAAGCGCAGCAGATTTACGACGAAATCAATTCGCACTTCGCACCCAAGCTGCTCGCCGGCAGGCACGTGCTGATCACCGCCGGACCGACCTTCGAGCCCATAGACACGGTGCGCGGCATCACCAACCGCAGCTCGGGCAAGATGGGCTACGCGCTTGCACGCGCGGCGCTCGACGCCGGGGCGAAAGTCACGCTGGTTTCGGGCCCGACCAGTCTCGATGCGCCGGCTGCAGCCCGCGTCGAGCGCGTCGAAAGCGCAAGCGACATGTTCGATGTTGTGAAAAAACACGCGAAGGCGGCGGACATTTTCATCGGCGTCGCAGCGGTCGCCGATTACCGCGTCGAGAAGACGAGCACGCACAAGATCAAAAAGACGGACAAGAACATGACGCTGAAGCTGGTGCCCAACCCTGACATCCTTGCCTATGTCGCCGGGCTGCCGCGCCCGCCGTTCTGCGTCGGCTTCGCCGCCGAGAGCCGGCAGCTGCACGAGAACGCCGACGCCAAGCGGCGCCGCAAGAAAGTGCCGCTGATGGTCGCCAACCTCGCGCAGGACGCGATCGGAGCTGACGACAACGAGGTCACGCTGCTCGATGACAACGGCATCCATAAGCTCGCGCGCGCCCCCAAGACCGTGGTCGCGCGGCAGCTCGTCGCCTACATCGCCAAGCTTTTCCAGGGAAGGAAAAAGAAAAAAGCTTAGCCGCGGAGGACGCGAAGGACGCAGAGGTTTCAGAAACAAACATAGACACATTGACTGGATAGAAACCGGAAATCATCCTGTACTATCTGTTTTGATTTCGTCGTTATCGTATTTTCGGTTTTTCCTTGGCGTCCTTCGCGTCCTCTGCGGCAAGGCTGTAGATCAATATGAAAAGACTCGACGTCAAAATCCTCGACGCGCGCATACGCGACCAGCTGCCGCATTACGCAACATCCGGCTCGGCCGGACTCGACCTGCGCGCGTGCATCAGCGAGCCGATCACGCTTGCGCCCGGGCAGACCGAGCTGGTGCCGACCGGCATCGCGATCCATCTCGACGACCCGGGGCTCGCGGCGGTGATCCTGCCGCGCTCGGGTCTCGGCCACAAGCATGGCATCGTGCTCGGCAACCTGGTCGGGCTGATCGACTCCGACTACCAGGGCCAGATTTTCGTCTCGACCTGGAACCGCGGCAACGCGCCGTTCGTGCTCAACCCGCTGGAGCGCCTCGCGCAACTGGTGGTCGTACCCGTGGTGCAGGTCGAACTGAACGTGGTTGACGATTTCGACGCAAGCTCGCGCGGCGCGGACGGCTTCGGAAGCACGGGCCGGTAGGGCGTGAATGGTAAATAGTGAATCGTAAATTGTGAAAACCTGGCGGCGCAGCCGCTCAAAACTGCCATTCACCATTTACTATTTACTATTCACCTGCTCGCACCGCGATCCCGCTAGCACTGGAACCTATCGATGGCGCACGTAAAGTCATCTGCGATCGTGCTATTTGCCCACGGCGCACGCGACCGGCGGTGGGCGCAGCCGTTCAGGAAGATCCAGCGCTCGATCAAGGCGAAGCAGCCCGGCACCGTGGTCGAGCTCGCGTTTCTCGAAATCATGGAGCCGCCGCTCGATAAGGCTGTCGCCAGGCTCGTGAAGGCCGGCCATAAGCGCATCACGGTCGCGCCGCTGTTCATGGCGCAGGGCGGGCACCTGAAAAACGACCTGCCGAAAATCCTCGACGCAATCCGCGCCGGGCATCGCGGCGCCGAAATTACGCTGCTGCCCGCGATCGGCGACGTCGACGCGATACTCGATGCGATTGCGGACTGGCTGGTGGTTGCCGCGGCACATTGACGCGTTAAGGCCTTATCACCATCAATCCGGAATAAACTTCATGCGAAGATTGTTTGCGATCCTGATACTCGCACTGTGCGGCGCGCACGCGCTCGCCGACCAGGCGTTCCCCGAGCTCGTACTCGAGATCAAAGGTCACCCGCTGACCGCCGAGGTCGCTGCCACCGACCCGCAGCGCGCGCAAGGACTGATGCACCGGCGCATGCTGCCCGAGAACCGCGGCATGCTGTTTGTGTTTCCCTACACTGCGCCGCAGAGCTTCTGGATGATGAACACCTACGTCCCGCTCAGCATCGCATTTCTCGACGAGAACGGCACCATCGTCAATATCGCCGACATGAAGCCGCTCACCACCGACTCCCACCGCTCGACGAAACCCGCCCGATACGCGCTTGAAATGAACCTGGGCTGGTTCGCCAGGCGCGGCATCAAGCCTGGCGCCAAGGTCGAGGGCCTCAAGCGCGCGCCTTCCGCGCAATAAAAAAGCGCACGGGTTTCCCGTGCGCTTTTGAACTGAACCCCTTCGAAGACCGAAGGCGAAACTGTTACAACCCCGCGTTCTGCTGCGCCACCATGCAGAACAGCATCGGGATCGACAGCATCGTATTGATGCGCGAAGTCATGCCCGCCATTTTCGCAGCCGCAGCTTTTTCCTCGGGCGAAACCTGCACGATACCGAGTGCTTTTTTCTGATTCGGCCAAATGATGAACCATACGTTATAGGCCATAATCAGCGCGAGCCACATGCCGATGCCGATCGCGTGCACGCCCTTGGTCAGCATCAGCGCCTGAACGATGTAGCCGTTCATGCTGGCCAGAATCACGCCCGTGACGACGGTGGAAAGCGCCGACCAACGGAACCAGAACAACGCTTCCGGCGCGATCACCTTGCCGATCGCGGGCTTCTGCTCGTCGGGGATTTTCGGCATCGACGGGGTCTGCACGAAATTGAAGTACCACAGCAGCCCGATCCACATCACGCCCGACATCACGTGCAGCCAGCGGAACACGAACGCCCACCAGCTATGGTCGCCCGCCAGCGCGCCGCCTCCGTACACTCCGCTTGCGATGATGATGATCGCAGCGAGGATTACCAGACCGGCAATGATCGTCCGCCCGAGTGATTGAAATATCGCCCCCATGAGTCCCCTCCTTTCGAGAATTATTGTTGACAACAACAGTGGGGAATTCTAGCACAACGATGCGGAAGCAATGATTCAGGCTGCATACTCGACACGGCGACAGGGATACCCGCACCGGCGCCGCGGCTTGACCGCGCGGCGCCGGCAACGCTGGTAAACGTCGCGCTGGTCGCGTCAGGACTTGACGAGCTTGGGGACGTATTCAGCGGCACGCTCGCCGGGCATGCCGTGTTGCCCGGCACAGACCTGCTTCAGCGCAAGATCGACGTCGCGCACCATGTGCTGCACGTCGCCACATACATAGAAATGCGCGCCCGCCTCCAGCCAGCGCCAGATTTCGGCGCCGTATTCGAGCATGCGGTACCGGACGTAGATTTTTTCCTGCCGGTCGCGCCAAACATCATGATCGGTTGCGTGAGCAGCCCGTCGCGCAAGTAACCCTCGAGTTCGCTGCGATAGGGAAAATCGAGCTCGCGGTGGACGGTTGCCGAACAGCAATCCGCTCATGCCGCGCTCCCGTCTGAATACGCTCCACGCGCTTCAACAGCGCACCAGAATGAACCATAAGCCAAACTTTGTGCACCGCGTCAGTGCAGAATTCTGCCTGCATTGAATGGCGATAGATCGAACTCCTTTCTGCCTTTCCTGGCTATTGTGGCGGGGAATTTCCATAGACGCCCGAACGTAAATGGCGCGTCGCAGCATCTTGGCATGCCGATTGCTTAGGCCATTATGAAGTCCGCCGGAGAATCAGTGGGCACCACTTGGAGGGATCGGCTATGTACCAAGCTACCATCGAGTCGTTCGTCAAAACCGCCCAGGCGAAACTCGGCCACGCAAACACATCGCCCGCGGGGTTTTTTGTTGCGAGCATGCTGGCGGGCGCCTACGTCGGATTCGGAATTCTGCTGATATTCGTGCTCGGTTCCGCCGTGCCGCCCGAATGGCGCAAACTCGTCATGGGTACCAGCTTCGGTATAGCGCTCACGCTGGTCGTGGTCGCGGGCGCCGAACTGTTCACCGGGCACACGATGTTCATGGCGTTGCGCCGTTATTCGGGGCAAGGGTCTTACGCCGACATCGCGAAAACCTGGACCATGACCTGGATCGGAAACCTGGTCGGCTCAGTTCTGCTCGCTGCGCTGTTCGCGCTCGGCGGTGGCTCGGGCATCCTCGAGAAACCGGACGGTTTCCTGATGCAAACCGCGGCGATGAAGATGTCGCTGCCGGGATACGTCCTGCTTGCCCGCGCGATCCTGTGTAACTGGCTCGTGTGCCTCGCGTTATGGATGAGCGCGCGCGTGCAGTCCGACTCGGCCAGGTGCATCGTCATTTTCTGGTGCCTGTTTGCGTTCATCGCCTGCGGTTTCGAGCATTCGGTCGCGAACATGACGCTGCTGTCGATCGCGATGTTCGGCAATCATCCCGAAACCGTATCGATCGCCGGATTCGCCCATAACATGCTGTGGGTCACGCTCGGCAACATCGCCGGCGGCGCCATCTTTGTCGCAGGCAGCTATTTCGTCGCCACGCACGGAGTTAAACGCGACGAACCGGTTGCTGCGATCGACAATACCTACGACATCGGCGCGCGCGCGCGCGTGGCTGTCGGATCCGGAGAGACGCTTGGCCGGTAAAGTATTTCTGGTGGGCGCAGGGCCCGGCGATCCGGAGTTGCTCACGCTCAAAGCGGTCAGGGTAATGGGCACGGCAGATGTCATATTGGTGGACGACCTCGTTCACCGCGGCGCCCTTGCGCATGTCCGGACGGGCGCCCGCGTCATTGAAGTGGGAAAACGCGGCGGCTGCAAATCGACGCCGCAGGCGTTTATCACGCGCCTCATGGTGCGTTATGCCCGGCAGGGAAAAACCGTCGTGCGGCTGAAGGGCGGCGACCCGTTCGTCTTTGGGCGAGGCGGCGAGGAATTCCTCGCGGTGGTGCGCGCCGGCGTGAACTGTGAAGTCGTCAATGGTATCTCGGCGGGCATTGCCGCTCCCACCGCGGTCGGCATTCCCGTCACTCATCGCGGCCTCGCCAAAGGAGTGACATTCGTCACCGGACACACCGCCAATGGACCTGCTCCCGATTGGCGCGCGCTCGCCGCATCGGGCACGACGCTGGTCGTGTTCATGGGGTTGCGCAATACCCGTGAAATTGCGCGCGGACTCATGACGGGCGGGTTGGCGCCGTCGATGCCTGCGGCTTGCGTGTCCGAGGGCACGTTGGCTTCCCAGCGTGCGGTATTCACCACGCTCGAACGCCTGGCGGACGCGGTACAGGGCGCCAAGTTGCAAAGTCCCGCGGTATTGGTGATCGGTGATGTCGTCGCGCTCGCGGCGGCGGCGCGAATTGCCGCGAGATCTACCGGAGCGATTCGGAGTGAAGATCGCCGCTCTGAAGCGCCGGCTCATGCGGTGGGTATGTCGCTATGAACACCCTTGCCGGCAACCCGGGTTTTTCGGAAGAACAGAAGCAGTACCTGCAAGGTCTGGCGCAGGGGCTTGCCGCGGCGCGCTCGGCGCGCGGGGTTGCCGCGCCGTCTCCGGCCGCCGATGTTCAGGGCGCTGCCGAGCCTGCCGGCCCCGAAAAAATTCATTTCCTCGCCCAGAACAAATGGCTTGCCGCGGGCAAGCAGCTCTCCAAGGAAGAGGAAGCCAAGCGCGCCAAGCATGCGTTCGACATGTGGGACGAAATGCTCGCGAACGCCGCGAAAGGCGAGTTTCCGAAGGGCACGGACGGATTCCTCTATCGGTTTCACGGCTTGTTCTACGTTGCGCCGGCGCAGGATGCCTTCATGTGCCGGCTACGCATTCCGAACGGGATACTGACTGCGCACCAGCTTGAGGCGATGGCCGATCTTGCCGAACGCTACGGTGGCGGGTATACCCATGTCACGACGCGCGCGAACTTGCAGATGCGCGAGATCAAGGCGCGCGATGCGGTCGATGTTCTGACTGGAATCGCAGCGGCCGGACTCACTTCGCGTGGCGCCGGAGCGGATAACCTGCGCAATATCACCGGCTCGGCCACGGCGGGAATCGATGCGCAGGAACTCATCGATACACGGCCGCTGGCCCTGGCGCTGCATCATTACATCCTGAACCACCGCGAGTTCTACGGGGTGCCGCGGAAGTTCAATATCGCGTTCGACGGCGGCGGGCGCATCGGGACCGTCGAGGAAACCAACGACATCGGGTTCTACGCGGTGCGTGTTGGCGACGGCCACGCGGTACCTGCCAGCGTGTACTTTCGCGTCGCACTGGGCGGTATCACGGGGCACGGGGATCTCGCGCGCGACGTCGGCGTGGTCTGCCGTCCCGAGCAGTGCGTGCCCGTCGCCGCCGCGATCGTCAAGGCTTTCATCGAACACGGCGACCGCACCGACCGCAAGAAGGCGCGCCTGAAATACGTGCTCGAGCGTCTTGGGTTGGAAGGCTTCTGGACCGACGTGGAGACGCGTCTTGGTTATCGGCTTGCGCGCCTTGCGTTCACCGCATGCGACAGGCGACCCCCGGTCGCTCGCTCCGGGCATATCGGCTGGCATGCGCAAAAGCAGGCAGGCCTGCGCTATGCCGGGGTCGCACTGCCCGTCGGTAAAATGACCGTCGTGCAAATGCGCGGCCTCGCGGGAATCGCGCGGCGTTGCGGAGACGGCGACATTCGGCTCACCGTGTGGCAGAACCTGCTGCTGTCGGGGATTGCCGCCGAGCGGCAGTCCGAAGCCGAGGCGGCGATCCGCGCGCTCGGGCTCGCGACTTCGGTGTCAGCGATCCGCGCTGGACTGGTTGCCTGCACCGGCAACACCGGCTGCAAGCTCGCCGCGAGCGACACGAAACTCCATGCGATGGCGATCGCGAAGCACGTTGAAGCGCGCGTGGCGCTCGATTTCCCCGTCAACATCCATCTGACCGGTTGTCCGAACTCGTGTGCCCAGCACTTTATCGGGGACATCGGGCTGGTGGGCACCAAGATAGCCGATGGCGATGACGCCGAAGTCGAGGGCTATCACGTGGTTGTAGGAGGGACATATGCGCATGACGCCAAGCTCGGCCGCGAGCTGTTGCGCAATGTGCGCGCGGATGACGTGCCGCTGGTCGTTGAAAACCTCTTGCGCGGGTACCTCGCTCGACGCGAAGGCACTGAGCCCTTCGCGCAGTTCGCGCGACGCCACTCGATCGAAGATCTGCGCGCCATTGCAGCGACGGCTGTCGTGGCTGCCGATAAGGATCTCGAAACATGCACGTCCTGATCCCGGAGGCCGCGCCGTTCGAGCCCGCACAGCGCGCCTGGCTGAACGGCTTTCTGGCGGGTCTGCTCGGTATGGAGCAAGCGTTGGCGAAGGCACCGGCCGCCGCTCCGGTACCGATCCTGCAAGCCGCGGATGCTGCCGCGCGGCCGGCAGAGTTTCCGTGGCACGATCCGACGCTGTCGCTGGAGGAACGTCTGAAGCTTGCCGACAGCCGGCCGCTGCCGCACCGGATCATGGCCGCGTTGGGGCAGCTCGATTGCGGCCAATGCGGCTATTTATGCGCGAGCTACGCCGAGGCGATCGCGAGCGGTATCGACTCCGACCTCAATAAATGCGTGCCTGGCGGGCGCGCGACGGCCAAGACGATCAAAGTCCTGCTCGCGAAGGGCAAATCCGACGCTGCCGAGCGTGCCGCGCCGGCATTGTCTGCCGCGGCAAGCGCGCCGGCGAAAACTCAACACGCGGCCGGCGAGCGCGGCTATCACCGCGACCTGCCGGTGGCGGCAACACTGGCTGAATCGCGCCGGCTCAATGAGCCCGGCTCGGAGAAGGCGACCCAGCATGTCGCGTTGAAATTCATCGAGCCCCTCGATTACGCTCCCGGCGACTCATTGGGCATTTGGCCGATGAACAACCCCGAGGAGGTCGAGCTCATCATCGCGATCCTCAAAGGCCGCGGATCCGAAGTGGTGCAATTCGCCGGTGGCGAACCGGTCAGCGTGCGCGAGGCGCTGCTGTGGCGCCGCGATCTGCGCGTGCCGACGGAAGATCTCTTTCGGGTGCTTTCGGAGCACGCCAAAGATTACGCCGATCGAACGCTGTTGGCGAAGTTGGCGGACGACGACTCGCGCGCACCCGACTACGGCGTGCATGACGTGCTGGATTGCCTGATGGAATTCCGTTCGGCCCGGCCGCCGCTGCGCGACTTCGTGCGCGCATTGGGCAGCCTGCAGCCGCGCCTGTATTCGATAGCCTCCTCGGCGAAGGCGCATCCCGGGGAGGCGCATCTGACAGTGGGGCTGCTCGAGTATGAGTTCATCGAGCATACCTATCGCGGGGTCGGATCGAGTTACCTGGGCGAGCAATTACAGCTTGCCCGTAGAGCGCAGGTGTTTGTGCAAAAGTCTCATGGATTTGCATTGCCGGCGGATTCCGATGCTTCGATCATCATGATAGGGCCGGGAACCGGGATCGCGCCGTTTCGTGCATTTCTGCAGGAGCGGGCCTTGATGAATGCGAAGGGAAAAAACTGGCTGTTTTTCGGAAACCAGCGATTCAATGAGGATTTTTTCTATCGTGAGGAGCTTGAAGCGCTGGTTCAGGCGCGCGCGCTCACGCGCTTGTCAACCGCGTTTTCGCGCGACCAGGCGGACAAGGTTTACGTTCAGCACCGCATGCTTGAAGAAGGCGCCGAGCTATGGCGCTGGTTACACAGCGGCGCCCATGTTTACGTTTGCGGCGATGCCAAGCGCATGGCAGGCGATGTCGATCTCGCGCTCCAGCAAATCGCACAACAGGAAGGTGGTTTCAGTGTCGAGCAGGCACGCGACTTTCTGGCTGAACTGACCAAAGCAGGACGGTATCAGCGCGACGTTTATTGAAGTACTCCGGTTCCCCGCCGAAATCATGCTCCCTGCGCGATGTATTCAGCATCCGGGCGTCCCGGGGTGCGCGCATCACGCGGCAGCGAGGCTTCCGGTCTCGACCGCGACAATCGCCTTCGCCTGGTTGAGATCGTGCGCGTAACCGGCGCCGAACAGGCAGCACGCGAGCTGATTGACGAACGGCTGCGGCAGCGGGACTTCGCCGGCAAGCGCCTGCTGTATCCATGCCGCGGTGGTTGCGGCGTCGATAGTCGCGGGCAGCGTCGGCAAGCTCTTGAGCGGTCCGAGTTCGGCTTCGAACAGGACTTGCGCCGCTGCTGCGTGGAAATATTCGAGGCGCGGCCGGCGTTTGGGGTTGGCGAACGGCTCGCCTTCGGTGCCGCGCATCAGCAGCGCGCGCCCGCCGGTCGCGAGCAGAAACTCGCGCATCTTGTCGAGATACGCCGGGTGCGAGACGCTGACCACGCGCAGCGCGCCGCCCTCGAACGGATCGATCAGTTTGGCCATCGAGTGAGCGCTGTTGCGCACGCCGAGCCGGCTGCGCACGCTCAACAGGTTGGCGAGGCCCGGCGCGAGCACCGCGGTCGGCACGAACGCGATCCTCTTTTCGTCGAGCGCGGCCTGCGCTTGCGCCAAGCTCGCGCACGGCATCACGCCGAGCTCGCGGAAAATGTAGGCGCTCGCCACGCGACCGTCGCCGTTGAGCGCGCCGTGCACGAGCACCGGCACGCCGAAACGCGCGAGCAAGAGCGCGAGCAGCGGCAGCAGGTTGGGCTGGTGACGCGCGCCGTTGTAGCTCGGCAGCACCACCGGCAGTGACTTCACCGCGGGCGCCTTGAGGCGGAACAGACGTTCCGCGAGCGCGGCGTGAAATCCGATCAGCTCGGCGACGGATTCCGACTTGACGCGATACGCGATCAGAATCGCGCCCAGCTCGAGGTCCGGGACGCCGCCGTCGAGCATCGCGCCGAACAGCTGGCATGCGTCCGATTGAGAGAGCTCGCGCGCGCCTTCGGCGCCGCGGCCGATTTCCTTGATGAAGTGCGCGAAGGTCATGGCTGTCAGTCGATATTCAATGCATTACCGTGCCCATGGACACGCTATCAGCAATCGTCGTGCCAACGCCGATCGCTTGCTAAATCAGGGGATAATGCCGCTAAACTAGCGCAAAAGCACAGCCCATGCAAACTCGTGGTGCGTGCGTTGCACCGCGCGCCTTATGTTGGTGCGCCGCCCGCATCGGTTACGATAAGCTGTAAGCACTGCGCTACAATCCGGCTGCAGTCACTGTAAGCAGACGGGCCCGCAGCCCGCAATTCATAGCCCACGGAGGAAGCACATGAAACCCGGCCCGCGTCCGCTCACCGGCGCACTGGCAGCAGCGGTGTTGTTGCACGCATCGCTCGCCGCCGCGCAAATTTATCCGAACAAGCCCGTGCGCGTGATCGTGCCGTTTGCAGAGGGGGGAATGCCGGATCACGTCAGCCGCAGGCCCGCTCGCGGAAACGGCGTTCAGCCCCCCGGATTCATTCGTGTCGCCGCTCAGCCACTGTCGTCATATCCGGAGAAGCCGGTACGGGTAATCGTCCCGTTTGCAGAGGGGGGAACGCCGGATCACGTTAGCCGCAGGCCCGCTCGCGGAAACGGCGTTCAGCCCCCCGGATTCATTCGTGTCGCCGCTCAGCCACTGTCGTCATATCCGGAGAAGCCGGTACGGGTAATCGTCCCGTTTGCCCCGGGGGGCGGCAGCGACATCACCGCGCGCCAAGTGGCGCAAAAACTCACCGAGCAGCTCGGCCAGCAGTTCGTGGTCGACAACCGCGGCGGCGCCGGCGGACTGATCGGCATGGAAGCGACCGCCAAAGCTGCGCCCGACGGCTACACCATTATGGTCATGTCGGGCAGCTTCGCGGCGACCCCTGCATTGCAACAACCGGCATTCGACCCGATCAACACCATCATCGGCGTAGTCGAAGTCGGTTACACGCCGTTCGTGCTATCGGTGCACCCGTCGCTGCCATCCAGGACCGCCAAGGAGCTGATCGCGCTCGCCCGCACCAAGCCCGGGCAGCTCATCTATGCGAGTCCCGGCGTGGGCAGCCTCACCCATCTGGCGACGGAACTGATGGCGAACATGGCCAAGATCAAGATGATCTCCGTGCCCTACAAGAGTACCGGCGCAGCGATGACCGATCTGCTGGCCGGCCAGTGCCAGCTGATCGTGGGCAGCCTGCTGCCCATCCTTCCGCACGTCCACACCGGCAAATTACGGGCGCTCGCGGTGACCACCGCCCAGCGCTGGTATGCGCTGCCGGAAGTGCCGACTCTTGCGGAAACGCTGCCCGGCTATGAAGTCGAGCTGTGGTTCGGCGTGATGACGCCGAAAGGCACGCCGCGTCCCATCATCGACCGGCTCAACAGCGCGGTGAACAAGTTCCTGCAGGAGCCCGACATGAAGAAAAACCTCGAGGCGCAGGGCATGGTGCCGTCGGGCGGCACGCCGGAGAAATTCGACAAGCGCATCCGCGGCGACTACGAGCGCTGGGTCAGGGTCGTCAGGGAAGCGGGCATCAAAGTGCAATGATGCGACGCGCAGCCGGCAGCCCAATCGTCGGGCGGCCTGTTAAACTCCTCTTCCCGATTCCACGCAAATCCATGGAGACCGTACCGTGAAAATGTCCATGTACCAAGCTTCCGTGCCGGTGCTCAAGCGGATGCTCAACAACCTTAGCGACATTCTGGAAAAGGGGGCCGCGCACGCCGAGGCGAAAAAGATCGATCCGGCCGTGCTGATCGCGAGCCGGCTTTATCCGGACATGTTCGCGCTCGCGCGCCAAATCCAGACCGCCACCGACACGGCGAAGGGCTGCGCCGCGCGGCTCGCGGGCAAGGAAATCCCCAAGTACGAAGACAACGAGGCCACATTTCCGGAACTCGCGGCGCGCATCAGGAAGACCGTCGCCTTTCTCGACACGTTCAAGCCCGAGCAGATCGACGGCATGGAGGACAAAAGCATCACGCTTAAATTGCGCGGCGGCGATCTCAGCTTCACGGGGATGTCCTATCTCCTGCACTTCGCGCTGCCGAACTTCTACTTCCACGTCACGACCGCCTACGATATTCTCCGGCACAACGGCGTCGAGGTCGGCAAGATGGATTTTCTCGGGAAGACTTGAGTCGCCTCAGTATCAAAGAAAAGGGGCTGGCATTCGCCAGCCCCTTCGTTTTTGGTGGGGCGTCGGGGGATCGAACCGTGGGCCTACGGATTAAGCGTGGAAGTTCTTTTTCTGACTTGTTGTTTTATCGGCCCGCCCTCACTCGCACACACTCGCCGAGCGTCTTCGTGGTCTTGAGATTGATGATCAGCTCAAGCCCGTAGTGTCCAAAAACCGGATCGAACATCGCTAAGCGGCAACCCGATAGCCACCGTGAATTCCTGATTTAGCAATTCGCCGGGGACGGTGGCAATAAACTTTGTAGGGCGAACCCTACAAATGGTGTCAGGTTTTTCCCTACAATCCCCGGCGCCGGCATTCGATGCCGGGCTACCTCTTTGAACAAAAATCTATTAATTTGATAGATTTTTGATACCGGGAAACTTATGACAAACGTATACGTTCAAAAAACAGTTACATCGACCATGCTTGTGCTATCTTAATATTGGATGAAGTTATTTATCCGCTCGCGTGGGAAAAATGCTCGGTTCGTGTTTTAGAGCGGCGGCGTGCCCTGGAATGCGTGCGCCGCGCGCTTGAATCAGGGATCCAGCGGAGGGAGGGAAGCCCATAGAATGGTTTTAGTTGCCACGTTCCGGACTTGCGTGCCGGCATCGCTCCTTCGACGCCCGCACTAAGGAGAAGATAGATGGTGAACTCTTTTACCCAGCTTTTCGAAACGTCGGGCTTCATGCCGCACGGTTATTGCTTTCTTTGGACGCCGTCTCTGCTATGGAGCTATGTGGTGTCCGATTCCGTCATCGCGGCTTCCTATTATTCCATTCCATTCGCGCTTTGGTACTTCGTCAGCAAGCGGCGGGACCTGCCTTACCGGTGGGTTTTCATGATGTTCGGTGTCTTTGTCATGGCCTGCGGCACCACTCACTTATTGGCAATCTGGAACATTTGGCAGCCCAATTACTGGGCTGACGCCGGTGTAAAGGCTTTCACCGCAGCGATGTCGGCTATCACAGCGATTATGCTTTGGCCTCTGATACCGCAAGCCCTCGCGATACCGGGCCAGCAGGAACTGAAACGTGTAAACCAGGAACTGCAACACGAAGTAAGGCGGCGCCAGCAGGCCGAAGACGAACTTCGGGAAGTGAACAGGCATTTGGAAGCGAGCATCGCCCAGCGCACAGCCGAACTGGAATTCAAGAACACCATCCTCTCGACCCAGCAGGAGATTTCACTGGACGCCATCCTTCTGGTGGACGAGCACGCAAAAATCATCTCCTACAACCGGCGGTTTGTCGACCTGTTCGATATCCCCGAGGAACTGGTGAGAACGGGTGATGATGAGCTCGTGCTTCAGGCAGCCCGTCAGCAGGCAGACAATCCCGATCAGTTTCTCGCCAGAATTCGCTACCTGTATGCGCATAAAGAAGAAAAAAGCCGCGAGGAGGTGCAGTACAAGAATGGCCGGACCATCGACCGGTATTCCGCTCCCGTGATTGGAGCGGGCGGCAAGTATTACGGGCGGGTCTGGTATTTCCGCGACATCACGGAAGGCAAGCGTCATGAACAGGCGCTGCTGAAGATCAACCGGGATTTGAAGGCTTTAAGCAACTGCAACCAAGCGCTGATTCATGCGTCCAATGAAGCCCAACTGCTGCAGGACATGTGTCGCAATATCGTGGAAGTCGCGGGGTATCACCTGGCGTGGGTCGGGTTCGTCGAGCATGACGCGAACAAAACGGTCCGGCCCGTGGCGCACGCCGGCTACCATGACGGCTATTTAGAGCGGGCAAATATCAGTTGGGCCGACAACGAACAAGGACGCGGCCCGGCGGGCATGGCGATCCGGACGCAAAAACCATGGGTCATTCAAGACGCCCGGACCGATCCAGCGTATGAGCTATGGCGGGCTAACGCCGTGAAAATTGGATACGGTTCAGTAGCCGGCTTCCCGCTCGTGTCCGCCGGCGAGGTGCTCGGCGCGCTGTGCATTTACTCTTCCAAATCCAACGAGTTCGAGAAGGAAGAAATCCGGCTGCTGGGCGAGCTTGCCGACGATCTCGCGTTTGGCATCGTCACGTTGCGTACCCGCGCATTGGAAGCGCAGGGCGCGGAGCGTCTGCTGCACAGCATGGAGGGAACCATTCTGGCCATGGGGGCGATGGTGGAAATGCGCGACCCTTACACCGCCGGCCATGAACGGCGCGTATCCGAGCTGAGTGTGGCAATGGCCCGCGAGATGGGATTGACGGAAAGCGAGGTTCACGGCATCAGTCTCGCCGCCTCGATCCACGATCTCGGCAAGATCCAGATTCCGGCCGAAATCCTGGCCAAGCCTACGAAATTGACCAACAATGAATATGCGCTCATCAAGGTCCACCCGCAGGCCGGGTACGACATCCTGAAAGAGATCGACTTCCCGTGGCCCATCGCCCAGATGGTTTATCAGCACCACGAGCGGATCGACGGCTCGGGATACCCGCTCGGGCTGAAAGAGCCGGAGATCGCGCTCGGGGCGAAAATCATGGCTGTGGCGGATGTGGTGGAGGCAATGTCCTCGCACCGGCCGTACCGGCCGGGGTTCGGCATCGATAAAGCGCTTGAAGAAATAATAAAGAACCGGGGCAGGCTTTACGATGCGCGGGCGGTAGATTCGTGCGTAAAGCTTTTTAAAGAGGGACGATTCAAATTTCCGGAACAATCCACCTAGCCGGATAGCGCAGGCTTAGCTGCCTCCCGTTGAAGTATCACGGGGGTTACGGATATCTCCCTAATTTAATAATTTGTAGCCCGCTTCCTCAGAAACAAAAAGGGCCCGCGGCACTGCAGGCCCTTGGTTTATTTGGTGGGGTGTCGGGGGGTCGAACCCCGGACCTACGGATTAAGAGTCCGCTGCTCTACCAGCTGAGCTAACACCCCGGCGAATCGGAACGCTATTTTACCTTGGAATTATCCTAGAAACGGCTATCACCGCAAAGGACGCCAAGGACGCGAAGGAAAAACAAGATAGCAAGGTAATGTTACCAACCATACCGACCCACCATTATTTCGAGATTAGAGTGGCCTGATGATCAGTTCTCGTCTCTCGTCCATCGCTTCTCGCTCTTCCTTTGCGTCCTTCGCGTCCTTGGCGGTTCAAGATTGAGTAGTTGAACCAGGTTTACTGCTTGTCGCGCGTGAGCGGCACGAAACGCACCGCGAGCACGTTGCGCGTGGTGGTTTTTCCGCCCGCGTCCTTCTCGATCACGAGCAGGCTCTGGCCGCTCCATTGCGGGCCGACCGGGATCACGAGCCTGCCGCCGGGCTTCAACTGCTGCACCAGCGCCGGTGGCACTTCGGGCGCGCCGGCGGTCACCATGATCGCATCGAACGGCGCCTGCTCGGGCCAGCCCACATACCCGTCGCCGCTGCGCACGGTCACCTTGCGGTAGCCGAGCGCTGCGAGCCGTACGGCAGCCTCTTTCGCGAGCGGGTCGACGATCTCGATCGTATAGACCTCGCGCGCGAGCTCGCCCAGCACCGCCGCCTGATAACCGCAGCCGGTGCCGACTTCGAGCACCTTGTCGCCCGGTTTGAGATCGAGCAGGTCGGTCATCAGCGCGACGATGAACGGCTGCGAGATCGTCTGGCCGTGCCCGATCGGCAACGGCCGGTTGGCGTAGGCGTAGCGCTCCTCGCCGGGCAGCACGAATCGGTGGCGCGGCACTTTCGCCATCGCCGCCATCACGCGCTCGCTTAAAGTCGCGCGCCCGGTCTCGAAGCGCGTCTCGCGCGTAAGCGTGACGATGTCGTCGAGCATCGCCTTGCGCTGCCCGGCATAGCTGTCCTGTCCCTCGGCGTCAGCAGCGATCATCACGGGGAACAACAGCAGAAAAATTTTTCGGATGATGGACATGACCCGGACCACCAATATAACCGCCGCACCATCACGCCGGCTGACTTAGATCAAAAGCCTGCGCGAGCAGCCGGTACGATTCGAGCCGGGTGCGGTAGTCGCCGGTGATGGTTATCACCATCAATTCATCGGCTTCGAACTGCTCGCGCAGCGCCAGCAGCCCGGCTTTGACCGTGTCGGGGGCGCCGAGCACCACGCGCCGCCGGTGGTAAGCGATGCGCGCACGCTCGACCTCGGTGTAAGCGCGGCTCCCGGCTTCCTGCTGATTCGGCACCGGCGCATTGAGGCCGTAATCCGTATTGAGCCGGCGCAGGTCGATGCTGGCGGCGCGGCGCTCCGCTTCGGCGTCGGTCTCGGCGCAGATCGCGAATACCGTGAGCAGCGCCTGCGGCCTCGCCTCGCGCTGCGACGGCTGGAACTTGCGCTTGTAATCGCGCATGACCTGATCGCCGCCGTCGGCGCTGATGAAATGAGCGAACGCAAAGCGCAGCCCGAGCTGCGCGGCGAGCGCGCCGCTGTAATCGGAGGAGCCGAGCAGCCACACTTCGGGCGCGGTCGGTCCCGCCGGCATCGCTTTGACCTGCGCGAACGGATGACCGGCGGGCAGCGCATCGTCGAGATGCGCGATCAGATACTGCACCTGATCGGGAAAATCTTCCGCGCCGGAATAACTGCCCCCGCCCATCGCCAGCGCCGTAGTGCGGTCACCGCCGGGCGCGCGCCCAATGCCGAGATCGATGCGCCGCGGATAGAGCGCTTCCAGCATGCGGAATTGCTCGGCGACCTTGAGCGGGCTGTAGTACGGCAGCAGGATGCCGCCGGTGCCGACGCGGATTTTCGACGTCGCGGCCGCGACGCGCGTCACCAGGATTTCGGGGCACGGATCGGCAAGCGCAGCGAGCGCATGATGCTCGGCAAGCCAGTAGCGGTAATAGCCGAGCTTCTCGGCCGCCTGCGCCAGACTGATGGTTTCCGCGACCGCCTGCGCCGGCGTAT
>JAHFRL010000089.1 GCA_023266235.1 Betaproteobacteria bacterium | reverse complement strand
GGTTATGCGATGCGGCCATAAAGTACCCAGGCACATCCCAATAACCGCATAACCTAGTGCCCATACCAGATACTTTCTGTCAAAGTTCACGATATCCCTCCTTTATTGGCGAAACATGACTTGAAGTAGGTAGCCTAAAAGTCGCTTTACGTTCTGTCATTCTGTACCCGCCTGTGTCATTGTTCAAAGCGAACAATGGTTTGCGCCAGTCAGTGCAATAATTATTTCAGTATTTCAAAGTGCGGCTGCGTTCCTGCCCGCGATGCGGCCGGTGATGAAACATTCGGCGATGTTGCCTCCGGACAGATACAGATGCCCGAACGAACTGCCGAGCTCGCCGGCGGAGTAGAGGCGCAGGATCGGATGACCGTAAACGTCGATGATCCTCTGCTCGGCGTCGTGCACCGGCCCGCCCTGCGTGTTGGACAGCGTCGCCCACACCGGCGCGCCGTAGAACGGCGGCGTTTGGATCGGCGTCATCGAGCCGGAAGGGCGCGCGAAATCTTCGTCCGCGCCGCGCGCGCACATTTCATTCCAGCGCGCGATGCTTTGCTCGAGCGCTACGGCATCGAGCCCAAGCAATGTCGCCAGTTCGGCGAGCGAGTTCGCGCGCTTAAGTATCCCAAGCTCGACTTCCTTGAGATTGTCCTCGCTCCAGAAGTAACGGATGCCTTCGTCGTTCGACGTTGCCTTGCCGAGCGGATACATCTTGCGGCCTGCCTCGTCGCAGATCAGGAATGCCGGGTTGCGCGGGTAGCGCTGCGTGACGGGATCGTAATAGTTTGACGGGCGCACGCCGGTGTCCTGGGTATACGGATGATATTCGGACATGAAGCGCTTCGCGTTCTGATCGAGCAGTATCCACGCCATCTGGAGTCTTGCCTTGTCCGCCTCGCCGGGAAACCAGTCGGGAAAACGCTTGAGCCGGATTGCGTACGGATAGTTCGGGTCGCTGTGACGAAACCCGTACGCGCCGTGGATATGCCACATGTGCCAGAGCGCGGCGCCCAGGTCCTGCGCCATGCGTATGCCGTCGCCGTTGTTCATGCCCGCGGCGGCGTTCAATACCGGCTTGCCTTCGAGAAACTGCGCCTTCATGTCGGCGTTGCCTTCGAAGCCGCCGCTCGCCAGCACCACGCCGCGGCGCGCTTCGATGTTGCGCTCGACGCCATTGCTCGAAACGCGCACGCCGCGAATTTCGCGCGAGACGGGGTCCGCGATCAGGCGCAGCGCGGGGGTCGCGAGCCGGATCTCGACGTCTTGCCTGAGCAAATGGTCATGGACGATCTTGAACAGCTTGGGACCGCCCGGCGCACCGTTCGCCCATGGATAGTGCTTGCGTGCATCGAACCCGGGCACGTCGAGCACCGTGGTGTGGTAGAACGTCCCGGTGCCGGGCAGCGGATAGTTGCCTCGGATCTGGCGGCGAAAGGGGTCGTTCCGTTTCTCGCGCAGCGCGTTTTCCTCGACCGAGGTCACGATTACAGCGTGGTTGATCTTGCCGAGCTCGCGCACGTAGCTTTCAATTTCGCACATTCCCTGGGCGAGCACGCGCAGCACGTCGTCAGGCGTGCGGCCGTCGTTGGTCGCTCTGAGGTAGGCGAATGCCTGCGCGGCGTCATGCGCGCTGCGCACCGCGCCGTAGGAGCAGATCGACAATCCGCCGGGGACTGAGGATTTTTCGATCAGCAGCGTGCGCGCGCCGGCTCGCGCCGCGTTGAGCGCGGCGATGCCGCCGGCAAGCCCGAAGCCGGCGACGACGACGTCGAACGATTCGTCAAACCGCATGCGGGCCGAAATCGAGCGCGGCGCTTTTTGCCGGCTCGAACACGATGATGCCGCCGACGCTGGTTGGCGGCACCACGAACTGCCGCTGGTTATCGAGATCGCCGTGGGCAAAGCCGGTGGAGACGATATGCTTGCGTGTTGCGTCCATGTTGCCGCTGGCGAGCACATAGCCGGCAATCCACGGCAGCCGGGCCGGCTCGGCATTGAATGTGCGCTTGATCACCGCGGGCGTGCTGAACAGCAGCCGGCCGCGCATGGTGTCGATATGCCAGTTATCGCCGGCGCCCGCCGCCTTGAGTCCGGTGAAGCGCGCATAACGCGCCGCGGTATCCGCGGGGTTTTCGACGCACAGCATTACTGCGGTCAATGCAGCGGCGTGATTGGCGTGGGTCAGCCACTGCGGCTGCCATACCAGCTGCGGCGTATGGTGCTGGCAGAACTGGATGCGACCTTCGGCCATCGTTCCCGGCGGCACGCGCACCACGGTAAAGCGCGCGGTGTCCTCGCCGTGCGGCGTGCCGAGCTGGCGTTGCAGCGCGACCGGCGTATCCGGCTCAAAGCCCTGCTCAAGCAAGCGCGCGTGGTCGAGGTCGGGGGAAGCAGTGCCGAAGGCGATCAGATGGATGCCGACGGAACGTTTGATCGCGGCGCGCAACTCGTTTGCGGTTTGCGTATCGCCGGTCGGCGTCAGGCATTCGATGTAGCCGCGCTTGAACATTATGCAGCGGTTGCCGGTGCCGGCCGGCGTGAGCGGCCCGCCCGGCTCGAGGCGGTGCGACTGCGCCGAGAACGGCGTCAGCGTGAAGCCAAGCTTTTCCAGCGCCGGTGCCGCGTTTTCCATGTCCGGCACGAAATGCGCGACATGGTCGAGACTGAGCTTGCCGGGCCGCGGCGCCTGGGCAGCCGCGATTTTGGCGGTGGAGGGGGAGAGTTTCATCTGGATGGCAGTCAGTGGCGGCACGCAATCATGGGGAAGATTGGCATGATCATCTAAGTGAACAGGAGATGGGAAATGGTGAACGGGGAACAGGGAAAGGTTTCAGTAAAGTAACTATTTCCGATTTGCTATTTCCCATTCCCTTCTAGTAGCCAAGCTTCCGGTCGACCTGGTTCAAGAGTGGCTTGCCGGCGGCGAAGCGCGCGAAATTCTCAAACCAGCGGTCAAGCAGCAGGTCCATGTAGCGCGGGTTGTCGCACGAAACGTGCGGCGTGACGATCAGGTTCGGCGTCGTCCAGATCGGGGAATCGGCGGGCAGCGGCTCGGGATCGTGCACGTCGAGCATCGCGCCCGCGAGCTTGCCACCGTTAAGCATGTCGCGCAATGCGTCGTAGTCGACGAGCGGCGCGCGGCCGACGTTGATTAGCGCCGCCCCGGGCTTGAGCAGCGCGAGCCGTTCGCGGGTCATGAGACCGCGCGTCTTCTGCGTAAGCGGCGTGGCCACGACTACGAAGTCGGCTTTTGGCAACATGCTGTCGAGACGCGACACTTTATATGCGGCATCCGCCGGCTTGCCGGCCTTGCCGCTGCGCGTGACCGCGATCACCTTCATGCCGAGCTTTTTCGCGGCGCGTCCCGCCGCGCTGCCGAGATCGCCGAAACCGATGACTACCGCAGTCTTGCCGGCGATCGGCGCGGAGAAGGCGGCTTTCCACTGACGCGCGTGCTGCTGGGCCATGAAAGCCGGCATGTGCGTCGCCAGCATCAGCAGCGCCATGGTGCAGTAGTCCTCGCACTTGGCGCCATGCGCGCCGCGGTTGTTGGTGAGCACGATGTCGTCGGGCAGCCAGTCGAGCGGCATCAGGTGATTGATGCCGGCGCCCCGGTTCTGGATCCATTTGAGCCGCGGCGCACGCTCGCGCAGCCGTTCGCGCGGCGGGTTGACGGTGATCATCATGTCGGCCGTTTTCAGCGCCTTGTCGATGCCATCGCGGTCCCAGACGATGGTCGCGGTCACCCGTTTGCCGAGCGCTTTATGACGCCTGGCCGCGGCGGCCCATTGCGCCTGTGTCACGTGGTAGATCCCGGAGTTGGCGCGGAAGCATTCGATGATGAGATGGTGCTTGTGCGATTTTGGCATCGTGGCGTCGAGGTCAGAGCGGTATCACGGGCAAGGCGTCGAAGCGCGCGGAAGCAGTGACGACGATGCCATCCATCAGGCTTTCACCGGCGGCATGGCGGCAAACGCCGAGCCGCGGATGCACATGCGGCCGCGCGCGTCCTGCCACAGTTTTTCGTCGGCGTGCAATTGCCCAAGTGCGCGCGCGATCGACTGGAAATCGTAATCGGCGAATTGCTCGGCGATCTCCGAGTAATACTTCGGCGCTTGCTCGATCAGCGCGCCAATCTTCTGCGCAAGCGCAGTGATTTTTTCCGCCGACGCATGCACGGTCACCGGCTTCGGGTCGGCTTTGCCTGCAACGTAGTCTTTGATTTTGGCGCGGTCGGCATAGGCATATGCGATGCGCTCGAAGCGCTCGCGCGGAATGCCTTCGCCGATGGTCGCGTCGATGCCGACCTTGGCGCCGGTCGGCACCACGCCGGGCGGCATGATCGGCAGGCTGGGATCGAGCGGCTTGGCGCGCGCTCCCGGAATGATGAACACATCGCGGTCGGCCTGCACGCGCGTTGCAATCGCCCATTCGACGTCCATCGCATTGAACACGTCGATGTCGTCGTCGACCACCACCACGTGCTTCAGGTCCATCACTGACAGCGCCGCCAGCAGCGCGTTCTTGCCTTCGCCGGGCTGTTTCCTGATCGAGATCACCGCGTGCCAGAACGCGCAGCCGCCGAGCGTGACGTTGATGTCTTTGATCTGCACGCCGGCGTTCTTCAACGCGGCGCGGATCGCCGTATAGCGGGTCGGCGCAGCCAGCCAGGTATTTTCCCACGGCATGTGCAGCGCGTAGTAAATCGCGTCGCGGCGCATGGTGATCGCCTTGATCTTTACCAGCGGGTTCCAGTGCAGCCCGCCCATCAGGCGCGTGAATTCGCCGAAGCGGCCCTCGGGCCACCTCCAGCCGGTCGGCAGAATTTCGGCCTCGAGCACGATTTCCGCATCGGCGATGCACGGCAGGTCGATGGTTTCGCAGGAGCTGAGCTCGACCGGCGCGCCGCGGATGCCGCCGGCGACCCCCATCTCGTCGACGCCGAGCGGGGCGCGGAAACCCGAGCCCATGATCTCGAACGGGTGGGTGCCGATCGAAATCGAGATCGGGCACGGCCGGCCGGCTTCGAATGCGCGCTGCGCAAAGAGCCGCATGTTGTTCGGTGTCACGATATCGATGCCGGTCAGGTTTTTTTCCTTGACCAGGAAGCGGTAGATTCCGGAGTTGATGCCGTGCTCGGGATCGCGCGCGATCACCACGCCCGCCGTGATCATCGGGCCGCCGTCGTAGATCGAGCACATCGGGATCGGCAGCTTGAAGAGGTCAACGTCGTCGCCGAGCCTGATCACCTGCTTGTGGGGCGCGGTCTCGCGGTGGCGCGGCGCGATCGGATGGTCGATGCCGCGGCGCAGCCTGGCTTCGATTTCCGAATACCTGCTGCAGCCCATCGACATCGCCGCGCGCTTCTGGGTGCGGATGATGCCGGAGACCACGGGCACATCGTAACCGATCACGTTATGAAAGAGCAGCGCGTGCTCCGACTGGTCGACGAGGGTCGCGATGTGGCGGATATCGACTGCCTGCCTGATATCGAGCAATTCCTTTGCCTGGCGCAGGCGCTCCAGGAATCCGCGGAAACTCTCGGTCATCGTTTTTTACCCTTGCTCCCGGCGGCTGTTTTCGTGCCCGGTGCTTGCATGCCTTGCCAGCGCGCGATGTTGTCCTGATGCACGTCGAACAGGTCGAGCACGCGCCCGACGGTATGGTTGACGATGGCGTCGATGGTTTCGGCTTTGCTGTAGAACGCCGGCACCGGCGGGAAGATCACGCCGCCCATCTCGGTGACTTGCACCATGTTGCGCAGGTGCGCGAGATTGAGCGGCGCTTCGCGCACGAGGAGAACGAGCCGGCGGCGCTCCTTGAGGATCACGTCGGCCGCGCGCGTGATCAGGTTGTCGGAGAATGCGTGCGCGACACCAGCCAGCGTTTTCATCGAGCACGGCGCGATCACCATGCCGTGCGTGATGAACGAGCCGCTTGCGATTGACGCACCGACGTCGCGTGGGTTGTGCACCACGTCGGCGAGCTTGTCGAGGTCCTTGCGCGCGAGTCCGTATTCCTGCCACGCGTTGAGCACGCCGGCATCGGACACGATCAGGTGCGATTCCCAGCCGCCGATTGCGCGCAGCTGCTGCAGGATGCGCATGCCGTAGATCGAACCGGTCGCGCCGGTGATGGCGACGATCAGACGCTTGTTCATAAACGGGCCCCCCGGTAAATGTATTGCACGTTCATTGCGATTCGGTTTGCCGCGGCTTGCCGCAATGGTATCCTACACCGCCCGCTGCGCCGAGCGGACCCGGGTGCCGGCGGCGAACGGGGATTAGTAGAACGGCCCGAGGCAGTTGACGCCGCATGCGGGCCGGCGTTGATGTCACGATTCACCATTTACTATTCACCCGCTTCACTTCGGCGGCATGGTGAAATAAGTGCCGCGGCCGCTCGCAACCAACGTGCCTTCGCTGTCGTAGACATACGCTTCAGCCGTCGAGTACTGGCTGCCGCTGCGCACCACTCTGGCTTTCGCGGTCAAATCGCCCGGCATCGCGGCTTTGTGATAGTCGACACGGATATCGACGGTCGGCACCGGACGGCCGAGCCGCGCCGCAAGCGCGTAATCGGCGGCGACGTCGACGATCGCTGCGAGGATGCCGCCGTGCGTATAGCGGCGGTCGGGATTGACCACCCATTCCTCGCGCCACGCCGCCCTGACTTCGATGCCGTCGACGTCCATCTTCAGGATCGTGAAGTTGAGCCAGCGGTTGAACGGCCCGCGCGTGATCAGCTGCTGGAGTTTCTCGAGCGTCATCGGTGCATCAGCCATTGCTTGCTCCGGTGAGTTTAGCTTGCTGGTCGAGAGTGCCGTCGGCTACCCACTGGCGCAGCAGCGGCCGGTCGATCTTGTTGG
Source organism: Betaproteobacteria bacterium (assembly GCA_023266235.1). Taxonomy (GTDB): domain Bacteria; phylum Pseudomonadota; class Gammaproteobacteria; order Burkholderiales; family SG8-41; genus PALSA-1004. The sequence goes on along the minus strand of JAHFRL010000089.1, from coordinate 13,354 downwards.
TGCCGGCGAGCGGCATGCGGTCGAGGAAAAACACGCGCCGAGGATGCCGGTAGGCGGGACCGTTGGCGAGCGCGAACACCCTGATGTCGTCCTCGCTGGCAGTATGGTTTGCGCGCAGCACGACGAACGCATACGGCACCTGTCCCTTCAATGCGTGGTCGAATGGCAACACCAGCGCCTGCCGCACCGCCGGATGGCGTTCAAGCAGGGTTTCGACTTCGATCGGGAAAATGTTCTCGCCGCCGCTCACGAACATGTCGTCGGTGCGGCCGATGAAGTAAAAAAAACCGTCGGCGTCGCGGCGGCAGACGTCGCCGGTGTAATACCAGCCGTCCCTGATGCGTTGTGCCGTTTCCTCCGGCAGATTGTGGTACGCGAGCAGCACGCCGGGATTTTTCACGATCAACTCGCCCGCGTCGGGACTGGCGCCGCCGACGAGCCTGGTTTCGGTGCCGGCGTACGCTACGCCGATCGAGCCGAGCGGGCGCGGCTTGCCGGCGGGATGGGGCCCGAGCGGCACCGGGCCGCCTTCGGTGACGCCGTAGACGATGAGCGGCTCGGCGTTCGGAAAGCAGTGTTTGATCTCGTCGAGCAATTGGCGCGAAGCAGGCGCCGAGCCCATCATCACGGTGCGCACCGACGACACGTCGGTCGCGGCGAGGCGCTCCTTCTGCGCGAGCACCATCGACATCATGGTCGGCACGCCCGAGATTACGGTGCAGCGGTAGCGGCCGATGGTGTCGATGTAGCGCTCGGCATCGAATTGCGGCAGCAGCGGCAGCAGTGCGCCCGCGGTGAGCCCCTGTTTGATCGCGTTGAGCGCATTCTTGTGATACAGCGGTGCGGCCACCAGGATCACATCGCGCGGCGTGGTGCGGCGCGACCACGCAAGGACGAGGCGGCTCCAGTTCTGACCGTAGTGGGTGAGCAATACGCCTTTTGGCCGCCCGGTCGAGCCGGAAGTGTAGGGCTGCACCGCGACCGATTCGGGAGCAGGTTCGAATGCGATGAACACGCCGGGGTCGATGAAATGCTCAAAAGCGTCGTTATTTGCGCCGCCGAATTCGACGATCTGCAGGCCGGCAGGGCACAGCCGGCGCAGCGCCGGCTCGGCGAATGCCAGCCGTGCGCCGGCGTCCTTCAGGATGAACGCGATGGTATCGGCGGCGAGCTTGACGTTGATCGGCACCGGCACCACGCCGGCGCGCATGCTGCCGAGAAACGCGGCGACGAACTCGATGCGGTTCAAGGACAGGATGCCGACGCGGTCGCCGGGCTTGAGGCCGGCGCGCGCCAGCCCGCGCGCGACCGCATCGCACAGCGCGTCGAGCTCGCGAAAGCTGACGTTGCGCGGCCGCGCGGGGTCGCAGAGATCGACGATCGCGGCGCGCGACTCGTGCGCATGTGCCGCAAACAGCAATCCGAGATTGCCCGGATGACCGCGCGGCTCGGGCGCCGTGGACTGCGCTACGGCGGGACTGGTTGCGGTCAGGGGCAAATCACCACCTTGCCGAACGCTTCGCGGTTCTCGATCAGCTGCAAACCCTGCGCCGCTTTTTCGAGCGGCAGCACCGCGTCGATCACCGGCTTGATTTTGCCCTGCTCGATCAGGTCCATCAGCGCCTTGAGATCTTCGTCGTAAAAACTGTTGGAACCGATGATCTTCAGCTCGAAGCTCCAGATGTAGCGCAGGTCTTCCCTGGGGTCGAAGCCGGCGGTCGCGCCGCACACCAGAATCCTGCCGCCGCGCTTGACGCACTTGAGCGACGGCAGCCAGGTGTCGCCGCCGGTGAAATTGATCACCACGTCGACGCCGCCGTCGTAGTTGCGGCGCTGCGGCTTGCCGAATTTCTCGACCGCCCATTTCGAGAAATCGGTGTCCTTGTAGTTGATCACATGATCGGCGCCGAGGTCCGTGAGGCGCTTCAGCTTGTCGGCGTTGCTCGCGCACGCGATCACTTCCGCACCGAGCATCCTGGCGAGCAGCACACAGCCGGTGCCGACACCGCCGCTCGCACCGAGCACCAGCACCTTCTCGCCCGGTTCGACTGTCTTGTGCGTGACCAGCATGCGGTGCGCAGTGCCGTAAGCGACCGGCAGCGACGCCGCTTCCTCGAACGTGACTCGGTCCGGCATGCGGATCAGCTGATGCTCCGCGACCAGGCATTGTTCGGCGAGCCCGCCGTGCATCATTTCGCCCATCAGGCCCTGCGTCCTGTTGAGCGGGTTGACCAGCACGCGGTCGCCTTTTTCCCAGCCGCTGACGCCGGCGCCGACTTCCAGGATCTCGCCCGCCATGTCGAGGCCGATGATCATCGGGAATGGCACCTTGATGCCGGGCATGCCGCGTACCGTGAAGATGTCGTGGTAGTTGAACGAGGTCGCCCTGACGCGGATCACGACGTGGCCTTCGAGCACCTGCGGGTCCGGGAAGTCGGTCACGTATTCAAGGCCGTCGATGGCCCCGTGTTGCCTGAGCACTACTGCCCTCATCGTTTGCTCCGGTTATGCTCTAGTCATTTTCGCCGGTGATGGCGAGGTTCATCACCGTGCTGCTGGTCATGATCGCGGAGAGCACCATGTTGCGCGCCGACTCGATCTGCTCGCGCGCGATGCGCTCGGCGGTTTCACCGTCGCCGCGCGCGAGCGCTTTCACCAGCGTGCGGTGCTCGTGCTGCATTTCCTGCGAGCGGTTGCGCAGCCCCAGCCCGAGATGCAGGAGCCGCGTCATCTGGTCGAGCAGCTGCGCGATCATGGTGGCGAGCCGGCAGTTGCCGGTCGCCTGCGCGATCGCGACGTGGAACGCTTTGTTGGCGTCGAGAAAGCGCGTAATGCTCTTCACGTCATTCGTTTGGTAACCGGCGCGGTACACGTCATCGAGCGCGCGCAGCCGCTGCGCGTCGACCTTGCCCGCGGCCATGCGCGCCGCCGCGGGCTCCAGCATCAGCCGCAGCTCGAACACGTCGTGTATGTCTTTCAGCGTGACCGGCGTCACCATGTAGCCGCGGCGCGGGATCGCGCGCACCAGGCCGTCGTGCGCGAGCCGGGTCAGCGCCATGCGCACGGGCGCCTTGCCGAGCTTGTAGTGCGCGCATATCTGAGGCTCGGTAATCGCGGTGCCGGGTGCGATCGCGCACGTAATGATGTCATGCCTGATGCGCTCGTAGGCGCGGTCGGTCAGCAGCGGAATAGCCGGCGCGATGGTGCGGGGGCGATTGGCGGAAGGAGTGGCCACGGCGGAATCCGGTAACCTTGAAATACTATGGAGCGCGCCGTGACATGTCAATGAGATGATACTTCTTCCCCGTGACCGCGGCGCGCTGCACCCGCTGTGCCGCATCGCGCTATGATTGCGGCATAGTGGTTCGTTCATCGGTTAACTTCTTCTCCCGTGGCCTTCGGCACTGCGCCCGCGCACCGGGCGCCTGCCGCGCATGAAGCGCGACGCCATTGCGGCCGCGCCGGGGCGCCCGACCGTCGTTGCGGTGGTAGTGGCGACCACCGTTGCGCAGGTCGCCTCGGTGCTGGGGGCCGCGATTTTCCCGGTCATCGCGCCCAAACTCGCGGCAGATCTCGGCGTGCCGGCTTCGCTGGTCGGCTACCAGGTGAGTATTACCTACGGCACGGCAATGGTTGCAACATTGCTGTTGAGCGGCATGATTCCGCGCCGGGGCGCCTGTCGCATGATGCAGGTGAGCCTGGCGCTGGGCGTGGCCGCGATGCTGCTGACGATGACGTCCAGCATCGCCGCGATCGTGATCGCGTCGATGCTGCTCGGCGCCGGCATGAGCGTGATGACGCCCGCCTCGACGCACTTGCTGTTCCGTTTCAGCCCGGCGCAAAATCGTAATTTGATTTTTTCGATCAAGCAAACCGGCGTGCCGTTCGGCTGGCTGTTGCTTGCCCTCATCGCGCCGGGCATCACGCTCGCGTTCGGCTGGAAATGGGCGGTGGCACTGGTGCTGGTCGTCGCGCTGACAACGTGCGTGGCGCTGCAACCGGTGCGCAAGGTCTGGGATGACGACCGCCATGCGCGGACTGCCACGGCTTACTCGCTGTTTGCCGGTTTGCACATACTGTGGCGCGGGATTGCGCTGCGTTGGCTGGCGATGGCGACGTTCTGCTACTCGTTCGTACAGCTCTGCCTCGGCAGTTTTCTGGTGACGATGATGGTCGAGGAGGCGGGCTACACGCTGGTGGCGGCCGGCGTGCTGTTGTCGCTGGTGCAGGCGTCGGGCGTCATCGGCCGCATCGTCTGGGGCTGGCTCACGGACCGCTCGGGTGACGGCTTTGCGATGCTGTTCAGGCTCAATGTGATCATGACCGCGTGCTGTGCGCTGACCGCGTTCATTTCGCCGCACTGGCCGGTGCCCGCGCTCGCCTTGCTGTTCATCGCGTTCGGCGCGACCGCGGTCGGCTGGAACGGCATTTTTCTGGCCGAAGTCGCCAAGCGCAGCCCGCGCGGCATGGTCAGCGTCGCGACCGGCGGCGCAATGGTATGGAGTTTCGGCGGCATCCTGATCGGTCCGGCGATGTTCGCGACCGCGTACAAGTGGATCGGCAGCTATACCGTCACTTTCGGCTGGCTCACGATCGTTGCGGTGCTGGGCCTGGTATTCATCTCGCTTGCACGCAATCGCTCCGGCGACAACCATTGATAAGGAGAAAAGCATGGACTACCGCAGGCTGGGCAACAGTGGTTTGAAGGTGTCGCCGATTTGCCTTGGGGCGATGATGTTCGGCGATCAGACGACCGCAGCGGTCGCGGCGCGCATCGTCGCTTCGGCGTTCGACGCCGGCATCAACTTCATCGACACCGCCGACAGCTACGCCAGGGGCGAGTCCGAGCGCATCGTCGGCAAGTCGATCGCGAAGCAGCGCGAACGCTGGGTGCTGGCGACCAAGGTGCAGAACAGGATGATTCCCGGCGATCCGAATTCGGGCGGGCTCGGCCGCAAGTGGATGATGTACGAAATCGACGCCAGCCTGCGCCGTCTGAAAACCGGTTATGTCGATATTTATTACCTGCACCGCGACGATCCCGGCACGCCGCTGGAAGAAACCGTCCGCGCGATGGGCGACCTGATCCGCGCCGGCAAGGTGCGCTATTTCGGGCTCAGCAATTTCCAGGGCTGGCGCATCGCCGAGATCGTCAACCTCTGCCGCCGGCTCGGCGTGCCGCAGCCGATCGTGCTGCAGCCGTATTACAACGCGATGAACCGCCTCGGCGAGGTCGAGATGTTTCCGGCATGCGGGTTTTACGGACTCGGCATCGTGCCGTACAGCCCGTTGGCGCGCGGCGTGCTGACTGGAAAGTATCTGCCCGGCGCCAGGCCTGCGCGTGACTCGCGTGCCGGCCGCAACGACAGGCGCATGCTCGAGGCCGAGTTCCGTAACGAGTCGCTCAAGCACGCGCAGCGCATCAAGGCGCACGCCGAAAAGCGCGGCATGAGCGCCGGCCAGTTTTCGCTCAACTGGGTACTCAACAACCGGCTGGTGACGGCGGTGCTCGCCGGGCCGCGCACCGAGCAGCAGTGGCGCGAATATCTCGGCGCGCTCGAGCACAAGTTCGACGCCAGCGACGAAGCGCTGATCGACCGCCTGGTCGCGCCCGGTCATCCGTCGACGCCGGGTTACACCGACCCCAAATTCCCGGTCACCGGCCGCATTCCACGCACCTGATGCGCGTGCATGCCGAACGTTCGCCGGGTCGCGGGCGGTGTGCGGCAATTGACCGGCGCGACGTGGGCGCGGACGAGAGGTCCGATCGGCGTGGCACCGGTTACCTGAGGAAAATGACGACCGGGAATACCGCTACGGCGAGCAACAATATCAGCCACTCGAGACGGTTGCGCCTGAGCCAGCCGGTGAAGTGCAGAATCAAAATGACTGTGGCAATAACGTAGAAGGCGTAGAACGCCATTTTTTTCTCCTGCCCGGACGCTCCTCCGTTCAGGCCAATAACAGGAAGATTTGATGATACCCGAGTTCCCGGGAAAAAACAGCCGAAAAATCACGGTCTTCCGGAGGAAAGCCGCGCATTCGTATCAGCGGATGCCGCGCGTTTGCAGCTGAATCTGTCCGGGCCGCGATTCGTTTATCATCCAGTAAGGCGCCACTTCCGGCATCGATGCGATCGGACCAGCCCATGCTTCTACTTGCTCATCGCGGCTATCACGCCAATGTGCCGGAAAATACGCTGGCTGCATTCGAAGCCGCGGCAAGACTCGGCGTCGATGGCATCGAGACCGACGTCAGGTTGAGCCGCGATGGATTGCCGGTAATCATGCACGATCGTATAACGCCGAAAAAACGCGCGATCGCAGAACTCACGCGGCGCGAGATCGAAAGCGATGTCGGACACCCGGTGCCGGTGCTGCCGGAAGTTCTCGATGCGTTTCCGGACATCCTGTGGAATATCGAAATCAAGAATCCGGAGGCAGTGCCGGTCACAGTGCCGGTGCTCAAGCAGTTCCAGCGCGCGCGCCGCTTGCTGTTGACCTCGTTCCGGCACGATGTGGTGATGCAGTGCGCCGATGAGCTCGAAATCGACTGCGGCTTGTTGCTGGCGAGCCGGCCGGCTGATGTCGCGGCAATCATCGCGGCGTGCTCCGGCCGGCCGCGTATCAAGGGCATCGTCTGGGATTACAATATTGTCGACGACGGCGTGCTGCGCGCGGCGTCCGCGGCCGGGTGGGGCAATTATGTTTATGGCGCGGTGACGCCGGCCGAGCACCGGCGCTGCGCGGCGCTCGGCCTTGCGGGTCTTATCACCGATTATCCGTTGCAAATTTTGAACCGCCAAGGCGGTTAACATGTCGTGCATACTTGCGCTAGACCAGGGCACGACCAGCTCGCGCGCGATCGTGTTCGATCACGCCGGCACGATCAAAGCGGTCGCGCAGAAGGAATTCCGCCAGATTTTTCCGCAGCCGGGGTGGGTGGAACACGATCCGAACGAGATCTGGGAAACCCAGATCGGCGTCGCCGCCGAAGCAATTGCGCGTGCCGGCATCGGCGCGCGCGACATCACCGCGATCGGCATCACCAACCAGCGCGAAACCACCGTGGTGTGGGAGCGCGCGAGCGGCCGGCCGGTCCATAACGCGATCGTGTGGCAGGACCGGCGCACCGCGGCGTTATGCGACGGACTCAAGGCGCAAGGACGCGAGGCGCTGGTCAACGCCAAGACCGGTCTCGTGCTCGATGCTTATTTCTCCGGAACCAAGCTCGCCTGGATACTCGACAACGTGGCGGGCGCGCGCAAGCTGGCGGAAAGCGGGCAGCTCGCGTTCGGCACCATCGACAGCTGGCTGATCTGGAAATTGTCGGGCGGCAGCGCGCACGTGACCGATGCGAGCAACGCCTCGCGCACACTGTTGTTCAACATCCATACCGGCGACTGGGACGACGAATTGCTCGAGCTGCTTGCGATTCCGTGCGCGGTGCTGCCGAAGGTGGTGGCGTCGAGCGCGGTGGTCGCCGAAACCGCGGGCGGGCTGTTCGCCGCGCGCATCCCGATCGCGGGCATCGGCGGCGACCAGCAGGCGGCGCTGTTTGGCCAGCGCTGTATCGTGCCCGGCATGGTCAAAAACACGTACGGTACCGGCTGCTTCATGCTGATGCACACCGGCGGCAAGCCCGTGCGCTCGCGCAACAAGCTGCTGACCACGGCCGCGTGCCACATCGGCGGCAACCCCGAATATGCGCTCGAGGGCAGCGTGTTCATCGGCGGGGCGGTCGTGCAATGGCTGCGCGACGGCCTCGGTATCATCAAGTCGTCCGCGGAGGTCGAGCCGCTGGCCGCCAGCGTAGCCGACAACGGAGGCGTGTATCTCGTGCCCGCGTTTACCGGAGCGGGCAGCCCGCACTGGGATCCGTACGCGCGGGGCGCAATTCTCGGCCTGACGCGCGGTTCGGGGGCGGGCCATATCGCGCGCGCGGCGCTGGAAAGCATTGCCTACCAGACTGCCGACGTGCTGCGCGCGATGGAGGCGGATTCCGGCATCAGCCTTACGGAGCTGCGCGTCGACGGCGGCGCGGCGCGTAACGACATGCTGATGCAGTTCCAGGCCGATGTGCTCGGCGTGGCGGTGGTGCGGCCAAAGATCACCGAAACGACGGCATTGGGGGCGGCTTATCTTGCCGGTCTCGCGGTCGGTTACTGGAAGGACGCGCACGAGATCGCCGCGCAGTGGCAGACCGAGCGCCGGTTCGAGCCCGCGATGGACCGCGCGCTGGCGCAGGCGCTGATGGCCGACTGGCGCAAGGCCGTCGAGCGCGCCAAGCGCTGGGCCGCAGCCGACTAGCCGGGAAAACCGGGATTTGTTTCGCTGCCGGGCGCTGCCCAAGACGCCGTTGTCGGCGATGTTGCAGGGTCGCGTGCTAAAGTTACGCCGTCGCCAGAGCAACGGCAGTATGAGGGGAGGGCATGGCGCGAGTCGGAGTGATAGGCGGAGGAGCTTTCGGCACCGCGATGGCGTGCGTGGTGCGCCGCTCGGGCCACGACACCGTGATCTGGGCGCGCGAGCCCGAGGTCGTATCCACGATCAACCAGGATGCGGCGAACCCGGTTTTCCTGCCGGGGGTGCGCATGGTGCCGGGGATCGTCGCCACCAACGATCTCGCCGCCGCGGCGGCGGGCGCCGACTTCCTGCTGCTCGCGCCGCCGGCACAGCACATGCGCGGCGTCACGACCCAGTTGCGCCCGTTCGTGCAGGACGGCACGCCGGTGGTGACCTGCGCAAAAGGCATCGAGCGGGGCACCTGTGCGCTCATGTCGCAGGTCATCGCGGTGACGCTGCCCGCGTCGCCCGTCGCGGTCCTGTCCGGGCCTTCGTTCGCGAACGAAATCGCGGTGGACCTGCCGACCGGCGTCACCCTCGCGTGTACCGACCCCGCTCTTGGCGAGCGACTCGCTCATGCGATCGGTACGCTGCGCTTCCGGACCTACCTTACGGACGACGTCGTCGGCACCCACCTCGGCGGCGTGCTCAAGAACGTACTCGCGATTGCGTGCGGCATCGCGAACGGCAAAAAATTCGGCAACAGCGCGCGTTCTGCGCTGGTCGCGCGCGGCCTCGCGGAACTGGCGCGACTGGGGCTCGCCATGGGCGCGCGGCTCGAAACTTTCATGGGCCTGTCGGGGGTCGGGGACCTGAACCTGAGTTGCAACAGCCCGAACTCCCGCAACATGTCGCTCGGCATCGCGCTCGGCGAAGGCCGCACGCTGCACGATGTTCTCGGCGAGCGCGTGACCGTCCAGGAGGGCGTGCATTCCGCCGAGGGGGTGGCGGCGCTCGCGCGGCGCCACCATGTGGACATGCCGATCACGACGGCCGTGGATCAGGTTCTGAATCACGGCGCCGATGTGGACGCGACCATTGCGCGGCTGCTCGCGCATCCCTACGGATTCGAGCGCGTCGCGGCCGCTCGAGCTTGACCTGGGTCAAAGTTACACGCGGCGGGACGCGCAAAATGCTGGCACGGAATGGAGTACCCTTTGACGGCACGGTAGTACCCTTTGAACGGAGGACACGATGACTCGAATCTGGAAGCTTCTTGGAGTGGCGCTGGCGGCGGTGCTGGCGATGCCGGGTCCGGCGGGGGCGCAGCCGATCGAAGAAGAACTTGTGCTGATCACGCCGGTCGCGAAGACCCTCACCGACCCGACGCTGGCGGATTTCATCATCTACGCGAAGGAGCGCTGGAATATCACGGTGAAAGCGAGCGCGCTGGCGGCAGGGACGCCCGTGGCCTACGGGCGCATCCTCGAATGGAAGGGCCGCCCCGAGGTCGATATTTTCTGGGGCGGCGAGAGCGCGCTGTTCGACAAGCTGGCGGAGCAGAAGCTGCTGGTGCGGCATGATCTGCCGAAGAATGTCGTGGACGCGATCCCCGCGACCATCGGCAAGCCGAAGCCGATCTACCTGAAGGATCCGAAGGGCTTCTGGATCGGCACGGTGCTCGAGCCGTACGGGCTGGTGTATCACCCGAAGGTGCTCGCGCGGCTCGGCGTACCGGAGCCGAAGGACTGGGACGACTTGCTGCATCCCAAACTGAAAGGCCACGTCGCGCAGTGCGCCCCCAGCCGCTCGAGCAGCAGCCACGCGACCTACGAGGTGCTCCTGCAGCGCGACGGGGACGACAAGGGTTGGGCATGGCTGAAGCGTCTCGCCGCGAACACCGGCATGTTCACCGCGCGCAGCCGCGACGTGCCCTCGGTGGTCGCCCGGGGCGAGTTCGCCGCCGGCTTCGCCGTGCCGAGCTACATGGCCTTCGAGGACCGGCTGGCCGGCTTCGACATCAAGTTTGTCGCCCCGAAGACCGCCTGGATCACGCCCGAGCCGATCGCCATTCTCGCGGGCGCGAAGCATCCGAAGGCGGCGCGCGCGTTCATCGAGTACATGCTCTCCGAGCGCGGGCAGCGGGTGGCGATGGAGCGGGGCGTGTTCCCGATCACGCCTAAGTTCCGCGTGCAGGGGGCGCCTGGCTCCCGCGCGGAAATGGCGGTCGAGTTCACCGGCGGCATCCGCTCCTACTTCGACATCGACGTGACCAACATCTACGACGACGACAAGGCGCAGGGCCGCTACGAGCAGGTGAACGAACAGTTCCGCAAGGAGATCGAGACCGCCTGGGACCAGCTCAAGCGCTAGCGGGCCCAAGGGAGCGGCCGGAACCGTGCGCATCACCGTGCAGGGCCTCACCAAGCGGTTCGGTCCGCTGGAGGTAGTAAGCCGCGTCGGCTTTTCCATCGAGGAGGGCGAGATGTTTACCCTCCTCGGCCCTTCGGGATGCGGCAAGACGACGCTGTTGCGGCTGATCGCCGGCTTCTACGCCCCGGACGAGGGCGAGGTTCTGTTCGACGATCGCGTGGTCACCAACTTGCCGCCGCACGAACGCGGCATCGGCATGGTGTTCCAGAACTACGCGCTGTGGCCGCACATGACGGTATTCCAGAACGTCGCCTACGGGCTGAAGCTGCGCAAGCTGCCGCCGACCGAGATCGCCGAACGGATCCGCGCGGTCCTCGGCAAGGTCAAGCTTGGCGGGCTGGAGGATCGTTATCCCGGCCAGATTTCCGGCGGGCAGCAGCAGCGCGTGGCGCTCGCGCGCGCGCTGGTGCTGAACCCCAAGATACTTCTTCTCGACGAGCCGCTGTCCAATCTCGACGCGAAGATCCGCATCCAGGTGCGCGCCGAGATCCGCAAGCTCCAGAAAGAACTCGGCATCACCACCGTCTACGTGACGCACGACCAGGAGGAGGCGCTGACGCTGTCGGACCGCATCGCGGTCTTCAACCAGGGCAAGGTGCTCCAGATCGGCCCGCCGAAGGCGCTGTACGAGCGTCCGGAGAACCGCTTCGTCGCCGACTTCATCGGCATCAACAACCTGATCGAAGGCACTATCGAGTCGGTGGCTGCGTCGCCGCCGCGGTTGCGCGTGAAAACCGCGATCGGCGAGCTCTCCGCGGTGATGGACGAGCGCTTCCGCCCGGGCGACCGGTGCATCGTGTCCATCCGGCCGGAGAACGCGGACCTCGACGGCGAGCCCGCGACCGGTCGCAACCTGGTGCAAGGCACCATCGCGTTTGCCGCCTACTTGGGCAACGCCCTGCGCTATGACGTGGACCTGGGGCAGGGTGTCGTGTTCAAGGTGGACATCCGCGATCCCTGGCACCACGAGCAGCGGCCGCTCGGCGTCCCGGTCGCCGTCAGCTTCGCGGCCACCAGCACCGTGGCGATTCCGGCGGCATCGTGAAGCTGCCCCGCGCTTCCGCCGCCATCCTCGGATTCGGGCTGATCTGGGCCTTCCTGATCGTGTTCGTCCTGTACCCGCTGACCCGGATTTTCTACGACGCCGTCACCAACGAGGCGGGCCGGTTCACGCTCGGCAACTTCCGGGAGTTCTTCACCGACTCGTTCTATCTGCGCTCGTTCTGGAGGTCGATGGTGCTGGGCGTGGCGGCGGTCATCTCGACCTCGGTGATCGGTATCGCGGTCGCGTTTCTGATCATCCGTTACGAGTTCCCGTACCGGAAACTGTTCGCGTACCTCACCATGCTGCCGATGATCCTGCCGCCGCTGGTGGGCGTGCTGGGCTTCGTCTTCATCCTCGGCCGCGCGGGCACGGTGAATATCCTGCTCATGGACTGGTTCGGCATGGAGCACCCGATCAATTTCATGTACGGGATGCACGGCATACTGCTGGTGGAGACGGTGCACCTGTTTCCCCTGATGACGCTCAGCATTCTGGACGCGCTCTCCAAGGTCGACCCGTCGCTCGAGGAGGCGGCGCAGGGCGTCGGCGCGACGGGCTGGCACAGGTTCTGGACCATCACGCTGCCGCTCACCACCCCGGGTTACGTCTCGGGAGCGCTGCTGGTGTTCATCTGGACCTTCGCCGACTTCATCACGCCGCTGGTGCTCGGAGTGCAGGACCTGCTAGCCCCGCAGGCCTATCTCAACATCATGCAGTTCGTCGACCGGCGGATTTTCCGCATGGGCATCGTGATCTCGGCGCTCCTCGTCGTGCTTGCCATCGTGTTCGTGCTCGCCGCGCGCGAGTACGTGGCGATCAAGGACTACAGCTCGCTCGCCTATTCCAGGGTCGAGCGCCGCCGCCTGGGACCGGCCAGGCGCTGGCTCGCCGTGGGCTTCCTCACGCTGCTTATGATCGTGTGCGTCATTCCCCAGGCGGGCGTCGTGTTTGCCGCGGTCGGGCGTGGCTGGGCGCTCACGCCGTTCCCGGTTCAATACACGCTGGAATTCTTCCGGACGGTGAGCATCGAGACACCGAAGTTCATCGTCAACTCGTTCCTGTACGCGGGACTCGCCCTGATCCTGTGCCTGCTCATCGGGGTGCCGATGGCGTGGATCATGGCACGCACCCGCGCGCCGGGGCGCAACACGATGGATGCGCTCACCACGCTGATCCTCGCGATTCCGGGAACCGCCATCGGCATCGCCTACATCCGGGCCTTCAATTTTCCGCTGCCTGTCATCGACGTCCCGTTGACCGGGATGTGGCTCATCCTGCCCCTGGTGCTCGCGGTCCGCCGGCTGCCGTACACCGTGCGCGGCAGCTTCTCGTCGCTGCTTCTCGTGCACCCGTCGATGGAGGAAGCCGCCGCCAACGTCGGCGCGAGCAAACTGCGCACGTTCCGCGACATCACGGTGCCCCTGGTGTGGAAGGGGATTTTGGTCGGCGCGTTGTTTTCCTTCATCATGTCAATTCAGGAAGCGTCGGCCACGATTTTCCTCACGCTCGGTGGCTGGGAGATGATTCCGTTCGGGATCTTCACTTTTTACATCGCGGGCTCGCAAAGCCAGGCGGCCGCGCTCGGCGTGAT
>JAHFRL010000088.1 GCA_023266235.1 Betaproteobacteria bacterium | reverse complement strand
ATGGATGATGACGTTGAGGAAAACGATCAGGTACATTTAGAGTGCCTAACATAATGAAACACGTGTGCGTTGCGGTCCAGAATTGGTGATGGCGAGGCGCTCGATGCAGGCAAAATGCCAAGAGCGGAAGCTGGTGAATCTCAGTTTGCCGACATTCCTATGGTCTTGACGACTTTGCCCCAGCGCTCGTAATCCCTCCTGATAAGCGCCTCGAACTGTTCGGGCGATGATGGCGAAGCGCTAAGGCCGCCGCTGTCCAGGCGCTCTTTCACGTCGGGCAAGGCAAGAATGCGCGAAATTTCGGCGTTTAACCTGAGGATGACGTCGCGCGGCGTGGCTGCCGGAACCGAAATGCCGTACCAGCCGGTTACCTCAAACTCGGGAAACCCTGCTTCTTTCGAGGTGGGAACGTCAGGCAGGTTCGGATTCCGGGAGGTCGAGGTAATTGCGAGTGCGCGCAGCTTTCCGGCCACGACATGCGGCATGGATGCCGTTGGAGTTGAAAACATCAAATCAACGTTGCCCGCCAGCAAATCAAAGGCCGCACCTCCTGCCCCTTTATATGGGACGTGCAATATGTCGGAATGAGTGACCAGCTTGAACAGCTCGCCGACGAGCTGTGCTATTGACGAAGAGGATGCGAAACTCATTTTGCCTGGCTGTGTTCTCGCCAGCGCCGCAAGCTCTTTGAGGGTTCGTGCCGGAACTGACGGATGCACAACCACGAGGTATGGCTGTTCAGTACCCAAGCTCACTGCGTTGAAGTCCTTGATAGGATCGTATCCCACGTTCTTATAAATGAAGGGATTGATGGTAAACGGCCCGGTCTGCGCAAGGAGCAGGGTATAGCCATCGGGCGCAGCTCTCGCGGCCTGCGCAGTGCCAAGGCTTCCCTGCGCTCCGGGACGGCTGTCGATTATTACCTGATGTCCCCACGCCTCGCTGATTTTCTGCCCGACCAGACGCCCGAACAAATCCGTGCCGCCACCGGGTGGAAACGGAATGATGAACCGGATCGGTTTAACCGGATAATTTTGAGCAGCCAGTGGCGCAGCGGCGCTGCAACCAATGAACCCGGTCACCGCCGCTATAAGAGCTTTTCGTCTCATTTTCCCTCAGGCCACGGCCTTGATGCGTTTCGCCGGCGGCACCACCAGCAGTCGGGCGAGGTCGTCGATGTTCTTGATCTTTTCGATATTGTCCACGGCCTCGATGATTTGTTGCGGGCGCCCCGGCGGCAAAATCGGATCGACCAGCGAACGGAATTTTTCCCTGACCTCGTCCGCGCTCATCGGATTTTCCGGCAGGCCTTTCGAATACGCCACGATTTCCCGGATGCGGCGGCCGTCGGTGGTTTCGATCTCGATGCCGGTGCCCTTGTCCACGCTTGCCCACTCGGCGTCTTTCGCCACCGCGCATTTCACCTTGCGCGCCGTGGCGACGAGCCGCGGGTCTTTGACGTTGACATGTGGATAATCCCAGAAGCCGTTGCCGCCACGTACGCCGCGCCCGCCGTGGTGCAGGCGCATAGCCATCGAGAATGGCAGCGAGAACTGTGCGCCGAGAATGTCCCCGGGCTCGATGATCGAGCCGATATGCGAGAGGATCGGCTCGCTGTTGGTGTAAACGGTGATCTGCCTGACCTGCTCGGCCGCGAGCGGCTCGCGGTCACGCACGTTGTCCAGCGCGTCGAAGGCGGCATGAATCAGATGGCAGCACGAATAGGGTTTGAGCGCGTTGTCGAGCAGGTGGTAATGCGAGCCGAGGCCGTCGGTGAGCCGGTTGAGATCGTAGTCGCCGGCGAACACCTTGCAAAAGCCTTTTTCGCCCTCGAGAATCGATTGCGGACCGGTGATCCCGGCTTCCGCAAAAAGCGCCGCGCGCACGCCCGCCGCCGCGGGGATCGCGCTGTGAATGCGTTTCACCGAGCCACCGGTCTTGGTGTATTCGATCAAGCCGGCGGAATGGCTGCCGGCAATCGCCAGCGCGTTGAGGGTTTTCCCGGCATCGAAGTCCAGCAGCATTGCGCCCGCGACGGCCGCGCCGAACGGGCCGACGCCAACCGGCGGATGATGACCCCGGTAGATCAAAAACGGCGAACATGCCCACGCGATGCGAATCTGGATCTCGTAGGCCGCGACCACGGCGGCCAGAAGCCTGGCGCCGTCGGCTTGCGCATACTCCGCCATGGCGAGCGCCGCCGGCACGGCAATGCCGCCGGGATGGGTCGGGCTCTTGAGGTGGGTATCGTCCGTTTCGTTGGCGTGGTTGAAGGCGCTGTTGATGAATGCCGCATCGTCGGGCGACAGCTTGTCGCCGAAATAGGCGACAGTCGAATGCGTGCCGCTGCGAGTGCGGCGCATGACGTTGTAGTAGGCCTGGCTCCATGACAGGGTGGCCCCCGCGATCTGGCAGCCGAAGTTGTCGAGAATGAAGCGCCGGGCGTGCTCCTTCACGTTATCCGGCACCACCGGGAGCTTGAGCCCTGCCGCCCAGGCAGCCAGCGTGCGCGTTTCGTTCATCGTCTTTCTCCTTTTTGCATGGGGTATGAGCTCAGGCGTGCGCGGCCTGCGACCGGGACTCGGTTGCAGGCAGGTTTTGGTCTGCGGATGACAGCGGGAATGCGGTTGGCCGGCTGCATCTAGTCCACGCGGGCGCCGGACGCCTTGACCACTTTTTCCCATTTCACAAGATCGCTACGGATCAACTCGCGAAATTGTTGCGGCGTGCTGGTCACCGCTGCGTAGCCATGCATGGCCAGGCGTTCCTTGACGTCCGGCAACTGCATGGTGCGCACGATCTCCTGGTTGAGCTTGTCGATGATTTGCCGGGGTGTGCCGGCCGCAGTCAGCACGCCGTACCAACCAGACGCTTCGATCGTGGGATACCCGGCTTCGGCAAACGTGGCGACCTCGCTCATGCCCGGCTCGCGTTTGGGGCTGGCGACGGCGAGGGCCTTTAGTTTTCCGCTACGGACATGCTGAATTACCGCGCCTGGCGCTGCAAACATGAGCTGCACTTGCCCTGCCAGCACGTCCGTCAACGCGGGCCCGTTGCCTTTGTACGGGATATGCGTGATCTGCGTTCCGGTCTCGGTCTTGAACAGCTCGGCAACCAGGTGTCCGACCGTGCCGTTGCCCGCCGACGCGTAGTTCAGCGCCCCGGGTTTGGATTTCGCCAGGACCAGCAGTTCCTTGACCGAATTCGCCGGTAATGAAGGATACGCAACCAGCACGTTCGGCGCCGTGGCGGCGATTGTAATGGGCGCAAAGTCCTTGAGCGGGTCGTACGGCAGTTTACGGAACAGAAACGGGTTGATCGCGAGATTGCCGACGTAACCCATGAGCAGGGTGTAGCCGTCGGGGGGCGCCTTGGCGACCATGTCGGTGCCGATGTTACCGCCGCCGCCGCTGCGGTTATCGACTACGACCGACTGTCCCCAGGTTTCGCCGAGTTTCTGCCCGATGGTGCGCGCGATAAGGTCAACGCCGCCGCCGGGTGCAAAGGGCACAATAAAGCGGATGGGTTTTGCGGGATAGCCCTGCGCCAGGGCATGGGGGAGGCCGCAGCAACAAGCCAACAAGGCCAGCAGCGGCTTGTGCGCAGCGTTCATATCCATACGCCTCCGGGAGGGTTTCACAAGCGATATAGAACTGCGGGGTAATTTATTTATTGCACGGCGCGCTGTGCAACAGCTTAGACTTAATCCATCGCTCATGGCAAGCAAGTTTCGTTGATCGAGAACTGTAATTGATCCGGCATGGACACTGAGAAAAAACAACGGCTGTTCGCATGCCCCGCGGCCAGCGGATTTCAGTGCGCGACATGCTCATCGCGTGGTGGCCGGCCTGCCTGATCGTGGCGGCGGAATTTATCGTCGCCTGGCAGTTCGTCGAGCCGGCGCCGCCCGACAGCGTGGTCATCGTCACCGGCGCCGAGGATGGCGCCGGGATGTGGCTAGACGGCGTAGCCGGGATCTTCGCGCTCGAGCTTCCTCAGCAACGCGGCCCACACCAGCTTGCCGCCTTCCGCCTGGCCGCCCTTGGAATAGATCTGCCTGCCCTGGTCTAGCGCGTGGTCGATGATCTCCCGCGGCAGCGGATTCAGCTCGGCGCCGCCGGTCATCGCATGGATCTGGAACTTGCACGCGCGCTCGAGCCGGTACATGCGATGAAACATCTCGCCGACGGTCGCGCCGACCGTCAGCGTGCCGTGGTTGCGCAGGATCAGCATGCCGCCGTCGCCCAGGTCCTTGACCAGCCGCTCGCGCTCGGTCAGATCGAAGGCGACGCCTTCGTAATCGTGGTAGCGCACGAGGTTCATCGCGGTCAGCGCCATCTGCGTGGCCGGCAGCAGCCCGTTTTTCTGCGTCGAAACCCCGACGCCGCAGGCGGTATGCAGATGCATGACGGCGTTGGCGTCGTGCCGTCCCATGTGGATCGCGCTGTGGATCGTGAATCCCGCCTGGTTGACGTTGTACGGCGAGTCGGACCGCTTGTTGCCGTCGACGTCGACCTTGATCAGCGAGGAAGCGGTGATTTCCTCGAACAGCATGCCGTAAGGATTGAGCAGGAACTGATCGTGCGTGCCCGGCACGCGGCACGAGATGTGGGTGCCGAGCATGTCGGTCCAGCCCATCAGCGCGGTCAGCCGGTAGGCCGCGGCGAGATCGACGCGCGCCTGCCATTCGGCGGCATCGATGCGATTGCGTACCGCCTTGAGTTTCGGCTTGCCTGCCGTGCGCAGCCGCGTGACGTTGGATTTCCTGGACACTGTTTTCATTGCTATGCGCTCCCGATGACAGATTATGGATTGTAACGAAATTGTACGCGACCGCAACCGTCGCGGCCGTTGACCGGTTCGCGGCTCGCGTTTGCTATACTCATAGCTTGCCTGTTCGACAACGCTTCATGGGCTATAAAGACGCACTCAACATCGAAGACCTGCGCCGCATCGCGGAAAAGCGGCTGCCGCGCGTCGCCTACGAATTTCTCGCCGGCGGCACCGAAGACGATGTCACGCTGCAGCACAACCGCGCGGTGTTCGAGCGTATCCGTTTCCGGCCGCGCACGCTGGTCGACGTGTCGGGGCGCTCGCAGCAGGTGAGTGTATTCGGCAAGACTTTCAGCGCGCCGTTCGGCATTGCGCCGACCGGCGCCGCCGGGCTCTACGGCTTCGCTGCCGACATCGCGCTCGCGCGCGCGGCGCGCGAAGCCGGCGTTCCATTCGTGCTTTCCACGGCGTCGTTCGAGCCGCTCGAGAAAGTCGCCAGGGAGGCGGCCGGCGGCACGCTGTGGTTCCAGCTTTACATGTCGAAAGACCGCGCAGCCGCGCGCAACCTGGTCACGCGCGCGCTCGATGCCGGCTACGAGGCGCTGATCGTCACCACCGACGTGCCGGTGCAGGCGAACCGCGAATACAACCGGCGTAACGGTTTCACCATTCCGTTCAGGCTGAACCTCGCCAACATGATCGACGGCGCGCTGCATCCGCACTGGCTCTTCGGCGTGTTTCTGCGCACGCTGCTCGATTCCGGCATTCCGCGCTTCCAGAACCTCGATACCAACGTCGGCGGCAGGATCATCGCCAAGCCGATTGATGAATTCCGCGCCCGGCGCGAAGCGCTCGACTGGAGCGATTTCCGCTGGCTGCGCGAGCTGTGGCCGCACAAGCTGTTCGTGAAAGGGGTGTTGCGCGCCGACGACGCGCTGCTGGCTCTTCAGCATGGCGCCGACGGCGTATTCATTTCCAACCACGGCGGGCGCCAGCTCGACGGCGCGATCTCGCCGCTCGAGGCCTTGCCCGAAATCCGCGCCGCCGTCGGCAGGCGGCTCGCGCTCGTGGTCGACAGCGGGATTCGCCGCGGCTCCGACATCGTGAAAGCGCTCGCGTTCGGCGCCGACATGGCGTTCGTCGGGCGCGCGACGCTCTACGGCATTGCGGCGGGCGGCGAAGCGGGAGCGCAACATGCGATCGGCATCCTGCGCTCCGAAATCGAGCGGGTACTGGCGCTGCTCGGATGCCCCTCGCTGCGCGAGCTCAACGCGGATTATCTGTGGCATCCGGATTTCACGCCGGTGCCAGCGGTGGCGCCGGGTAAAAGTGCGTCCCTGGCGTCCTTGGCGGCAAGGCCGTAATACAGACGCTGATTTCTGGAGGGCTCTGCTATGAAACAACTCAGGATTCCGGCGGTGTTCATGCGCGGCGGCACCAGCAACGCAATCGTGCTGCACGAGCGCGATCTGCCGCGCGACCGCGCGCTGTGGGACGAAATTTTTCTCGCCGCGATCGGCAGCCCCGATCCTTACGGCCGCCAGCTCGACGGCATGGGCGGCGGCATCTCGTCGCTGTCCAAAGTGTGCGTGGTCGGACCCGCGACCCGTGCCGACGCCGACATCGACTATACGTTTGCGCAGGTGCAGGTGAAGGAGGCCAAAGTCGATTACAGCGGCAACTGCGGCAACATGTCCTCGGCGATGGGGCCGTTCGCGGTCGACGAGGGAATCGTCAAGGTCTGCGGCAAGGAAGCGCTGGTGCGCATCCACAATACCAACACCCAAAAGATCATCCATGCGCGCTTTGCGCTCGACGACGGCCTGTCGGCGGTTGACGGCGATCTCGTGATTCCCGGCGTTGCCGGCACCGGCGCGCCGGTCAGGCTCGAGTTTCGCGAACCGGGCGGCGCGACCACCGGCAAGTTGCTGCCGACCGGCAACGTCATCGACACGCTGAACGTGCCAAGTGTCGGGAAGATACGCGCGTCGCTGATCGATGCCGCCAATGCGACCTGTTTCCTCAATGCCGCCGATCTCGGGCTGACCGGCACCGAAATGCCGGACGCGCTCGATGCGGCAACCGATCTGCTCGACAAACTGGCGAAAATCCGCATCGCCGCCTCGATTGCGATGGGCATCGGCAAGGACGCCGCGGAGGCGGCGACGAAGAAGACCGTGCCGTTCGTCGGCTTTGTGGCGGGACCGCAGGCCGCGCCGACATTGTCCGGCGCAACCATAGCCGCCGACAGCGTCGATCTCACCGGCCGCATGATTTCCAATGGCCAGCCGCACCGCGCCTTGCCGCTCACCGTGTCGCTGTGCATGGCGGTTGCGGCGCGCATCGAAGGCAGCATCGTCAATCAGGTCGCGCGGCTCAATCCGGATCCGGACGCCGACATCAGGATCGCGATGCCGTCGGGCGTGCTGGTGGTCGCCGCGGCGGTGCGCAAAGTCGATGGTGCGTGGCACGCCGAGCAGGGCGGGTTCTATCGTACCCAGCGCCGCATGTTCGAAGGCTTTGTGCTGGTGCGCGCCTCGCGCGTGCCCGGCTTGCTGGCGGCCACCGGCGGCAAGCTCAAGGCGGCTTAGCAGCTCGCGCGCTGCCCGCCAAAAAGGGCGCCCTCGGGCGCCATTTTTAGCGCCTGCCGTACGCGATTACGCGGCGTTTTTCTTCGGTGCAGCGTCTTGCTTCGCCCAGTAATCGGGGGCGGCTTTGGTTTTCGCCAGCGCCTCGGCAGTTTCGAACCCCGGCGCCATCGACGCCGCGGTGCCGACCAGCACCTGATGGTGCTCGATATTGAGCAGCCTGAGCCAGCTTTGCTGCCCCATCGTCAGCGCGGTAAAGCAGCCCAGCTCGACCAGTTCAGGCTCCGTGAAATGCCGGTGCATGCGGTCCCAGAACGCGTCGTCGGTCTCCAGCCGCCAGGTGATCGCTTCGGCATAGGCGAGCGCCGCCTTCTGACGCTCGGTGTATTTGGCCGATTTCTCGAAATTGACCAGATCGTCGGCCTGCGCTTCATCGAGCTTGCCGGTGAAGGCCTTGATCGAACGTTGGTTGCCGCAGAATTCGCATTTGACCGAGCGCGAAACGTAGAGGCGGCACAACTCCTTGAGCGCATGATCGCACACGCCGGTGTGGAAGATGTCGCGCCAGGAGTTGGCGAACGACCAGAATGCGGCCGGCACGTGCGCGCGCACTGCCGAGCTCTCCGGGCGCGGGGTGCCCTCGCGCGCGCAGCGCTCCATCTCGGCGCGCATGGCGTCGTCCATTTTCTCCAGCGGCACATAACTGATGCGTTGCTTGGCCATGCTGCAGCCTCCTCCTGGGGTCGGGTAACGACCGCTATTATGCGCGCTGCATCAAAGTTTTGGCATCCGCCGTGAATCGGCTAGGCGCGCGCGGTGCGCAGCGCGGGCCTGAGCATCAGGCACAGCGGCAGTGTCAAGAATGCGAGCAGGCCGATCAACGCGATCGAGGTTCTGACGCCGAGCGTGTCGCCAATCACGCCGAACGCGAGCGGCGCAACCAGCCCGCAGACCGAGCCGAGCGTGTAGAACAACCCGAACGCGCGCGGCAGGCGGTCTTTATCGACCAAGTCGCCGATCGTCGCGTAGAGCACCGACGAGGTGCCGTTCAGCGCGATGCCGATCAGCGGCAGCAGCACGTACGCGGTGATGCCCGGCAGCACCAGCGTCAGCAGGATACCGGCGCCGGTCGCGATCTCGGTGATCACCACGGTGCGGATGATGCCGATGCGCTCGGCGAGGAAGCCGCATGCGAGCTTGCCTGCCATGCCGCCGATCAATATCAGCGGCACCGACAGCGCCGCCCAGCCGGCGGGCAGGTTTTTCGCGATCATCAAAAACGCGACGAAAGTCAGAAACCCGGTACGCGTGCTGCTGTCGATGATTTCGATCAGGCACAGCGCGGTGAAGCCCTGACGGTTGCGGATACCCCATCCCGCGCGTGTGCGCTCGTCATCCGATGGTGCGGCCGCAGGCTGGACACGGCCTGCGGTCGCGTGCAGCAACAGCAGTATCGCCAGCGCACAGGCCAGCGCCAGGCTGCCGAAAAACGTGACCGGAATCTGCCACGGCACGCCGGCGACGAACAGGAGGCTCACCGCGCCGCCGAACGCGAATTTACCGACGTCGCCGAAGAAGTTGTAGGTGCCGAGCGCCGCGCGCCGGCCGTCGCCCGGATAGGCGTGCGAAATGAGCGTCGAGCACAGCGGGTGCTGGACTGCGGAGCCGAACCCGGCGCAGAACAGCGCCAGCAGGATCGCGGCGAAGCCCGCCGTCTGGCCGAGCGCGATGAACGCGAGCCCGGCACAGGCGGTGCCGAACGCGAGCAGATTGCGCGCACCGAGGCGCTCGGCGACGAGCCCGGCCGGTGTCTGGAACAGCGCCATCGCGGCGCGATGCGCGGAGCGGATCACGCCGACCTGCATCAGCGACAGGTTGAACGCCTGCGCCAGTATCGGCAGCAGCACGTAGCTGACGTCCGACAACCCGTCGTGCAGCGTATGTGTTGCGCAGCAGATGGTGAGCGTGCGCTTCGGCGATGTTCGCGACACGGGTCCTCCGGTAGCGTGGTTGCCGTTACGGGACAATCATAGCAGGCCGCCGCCGATGTGCGCTGGGCGCCTCTACCCAGGGCAGTGTAAAATCCGGCTGTCGACGGGACCATTTAATGGAAATCATCATTTATATTTTCGCGGCATCATTCATTCTCATGGCGCTCGCATTGATGTTCACTTATCAGCGCACCCGGCATTACGGGGTGTTTTTGCTGGGGCTTGCCTATGGCGCCGCGGGGGGGCTGGCGATTGTGCTTACGCATTGGTGGCCGCTGGTCGCCGGCTTCGTGCTGGTTTGGATTTTGCGTTTGCTCGGGCTCGACCCGGACACGCACCGGGCACCCCCGGCGCAGTGAACGTGCTCAGGACGCAATAGGGCATAACCGGAGGGAGAGACCATGGAAGAGAGCAGTGTTGCATTGACCGGTTGAGCCCGCCACCCAAACCGGTCATAGCCCGTTCCTGAAAGCGGTCATTGGCGCAAGATCACTCGATCACCTTGTCCGCGCGCAAGAAGATCGCATCTGGAATCTGATGCCGAGCGCCTTGTCGATTTTGTGGTTGATCGCCAGTTCGAATTTCATCCGTTGTAATTGGCACCGTCGTAGTAGGCACTCTTGAATCGCAGCACGACTTGCCCGGTGCGTGTGCTTTCCTGCCGCGCGGAAATGGCATGAGTCGCCGCCCGGATCACGCAGCGCACACGGAGCGGCAAGACCTAAGACCCGGTGGTGGCGGAAGGACATCGTCGGTCGGGAGGGGTTCCCGTCGTCCCAATCCCCTCGTAACCGGGCGGCGATCGCGCCGCGCGCGATCGGGCGCACGGAAAAGCTTCTAGTCGGGGCTTTTTTGGAATATGCTTTTAAATGGTGTTAAGCGCATTTCAAGGGCGCGGGCCCTTCGACGAGGGCCGGCGATGGCCATACCGTGAGATTAGGATGAGCCGTCATGGGCAAACAAAAGAAGGCCAAGGCTAAGAATCAGCCCGCTGGGAAAACCCAATCGGCTCGTTCGGGTCTGGGCGTGGCGGTGCCCGAGATGCTGACGCCGAGTCCGCTCGCCGATCCCAAAGTAAAGAAGAAGAAGCGCAACAAGTTCTACGAGCGCGAACTGCGCCGCCTGCATATCGAGCTGGTCAGACTGCAGGAGTGGGTCAAGCACGAGGGTCGCAAGGTCGTTCTGATCTTCGAGGGCCGCGATGCCGCCGGCAAGGGTGGCGTCATCAAGCGGATCGTCGAACCGCTCAATCCCCGCGCCTGCCGCGTGGTGGCGCTCGGCACGCCGACCGAGCGCCAGAAGACCCAGTGGTATTTCCAACGCTACATCGCCGAACTGCCGGCGGCGGGCGAGATGACGCTGTTCGACCGCTCCTGGTACAACCGTGCCGGCGTCGAGCGGGTGATGGGCTTCTGCACGGAAGCGGAATACTGGGAGTTCGTGCGTTCCTGTCCGGCATTCGAGCGCATGCTGATGCGTTCGGGTGTCACCATCGTGAAATACTGGTTTTCGGTCAGCGACAAGGAACAGGAACGCCGCTTCAAGTCCAGGGTCGAGGATCCGACCAAGCGCTGGAAGCTGTCGCCGATGGACATGGAAGCACGCAACCGGTGGCAGGCCTACTCACGCGCCAAGGACGACATGCTCGTCCACACCGATATCGATCAGGCAAGGTGGTACGTGGTCAATTCGGACAACAAGAAGCGGGCCCACCTGAACTGCATTGCCCACCTCTTGAGCCTGCTGCCTTATAAGGACGTGGTGCCGAAAAAGATGAAACTTCCCAAGCGCAAGCCCGAAATGCGCGAAGGCTATGCCCGCCCGCCCCTGGAAATCCAGAACTTCGTTCCCGAAATTTATTAGGCATCGGATTGATCAGAAACCTATGGCCGCGACCGACAGTGCCCCGATATTCAGTGTAACCATCGATGCGAAGCGCGTCGCCCTGCGCAAGATCAAGCCAGGGCGCCCAGGCTATCGCAAAGCCCGCAAGAAAATGATCCTCCGCCAACGCGACGCCATCGAGCTCCACCAGCGCCTGAAGGCGGCCAGGAAAGGCTTCGACGGCGTCTACAACTTCCTGTTCCTCGACACCGCCAAGACCTTCGCCATGCTGCGCCTTCGAGCGATGGAGCACGAGATCCTGGACAACCTGGACCAGGTTCAAGCCTACGACGGAACCGCAAAATCGAGCGGCCGCTAACCTCGGCCCGATCGCTTCATTGAAGGACGCGATCGGGATCGTGGGGCTGAGCTGACCGGCTTTTTCTGTACCAGGTTGAATGTAGTGTTTAACCTGGAAGAAGAAGTCGGAAGATGGCGAAGAAGAGATTTAGCCCGGAACAGGTGGTGGCGAAGCTGCGGCAGATCGAAGTGTTCACCGCGGGAGGCAAAGCGCTCCCGCTGGCCTGCAAGGACGCCGGGATCACTGATGTCCCGTACTACCGCTGGCGCAAGGAGTACGGGGGTCTGAAGATCGATCAGGCGAAGAGGCTCACGGAGTTGGAGCGGGCGAACGCGCGACTAAAGCGCGTGATGGCCGATCTGAGCCTGGAGAAGGCGGTCCTGAAGGACGTGGCCGAGGGAAACTTCTAAGCCCCGAGCGGCGACGAGCAACCGCTTCTGGCCGCTCAGAGACCATCGCGCGACGGGCCCAACCCAAGCCATAGCGGTCATTGCCGTGGTCATTCAATCACCTTGTCGGCGCGCACCAGAATCGAGTTGGGAATTTTGATGCCGAGTGCTTTGGCGGTTTTCATATTCACGACCACCCCGAACTTGCTGGGCTGCTCCACCGGCAAATCGGCGGGCTTCGCGCCCTTGAGTATTTTGTCGACGTAAGTAGCTGAATAGCGATAGATGTCAGTAATCGAATCGTAACCGATCAGGCCGCCGGCCTCTGCATATTCAATGTTCCCCGAGGACGCGATGCGCTGCTTTGCGGCAAGCGCTGCAATCACTCCCGCATTGGCAAGCAAGATCGTGTCTTGAGCGACCGCGACGCTGTCGATGCGTTGCTTTGCCATCGCTGCAAACGCGCTCTGGATTTCGCCAAGGTTACGCACCTCGAATTTCTGTATCTCGACTTTCAACGACTTGGCCGCGGTCTCCATGGCTTCATAGCTCAGCTTCTGCGCGGGATTGGCCGGATTCAGCAGGACGGCGACGCGCCGTACCGCGGGATGGGCCTCCTTGAGCAGCTCAAGCCGCTTGACCATCAGCGGCGGACTGAGGTTGGAGGTGCCGGTGACGTTGCCCCCGGGGCGCGCGAGACTCGCGACGAGGCCGCTGCCGACGGGATCGCCAACGGCGATCATCACGATCGGGATCGTCTTCGTTGCCGCCTTCACGGCCTGGGTCACGGGTGTCCCGCCGCTCACGATCAGATCGCGCTACATTGAATTCTTTTCGACTAGGAATGGTAACAAGACCCCCTAAATAGAATTCGCGCGAGGTTTTCCGGAGTTTTTATACAGGCTCGGCCGTTAGCGGACATGCATAAACGCTTTGCGGCTGATTTAGTCAGACACTGTCTGTCAGCTCAAGTCCGGGCTATTGCACTTTAAGCAATTATTATTTGTCCCTCAGTCCGCTTTCGCGCCGATTTCCTTGATGATCTTCGTCCACTTCGCGAGGTCGGCGCGCAATATCTTCGCAAGCTGATCGGGCGTGATTGCCTCGGGCTCGGCGCCGATGGCGGTGAGTCGCTGGTTGACTTCAGGCAGCGTCAGCACGCGGTTGGCTTCGGCATTGAGCTGGTTGACGATAGTGCGAGGCGTGCCTTTCGGCGCGAACATCGCGTAATACACCGCCATTTCATAGCCGGGCAGGAATTCGCCGACCGTCGGCACGTTCGGCAGATACGGCGCGCGTTTTGATTCGGTTACCGCGAGCAGCTTCAGGCGTCCCGCTTTGACGTGCTCGGCGACGTTGGTGTAGCCGGTGAAAAAGATCATGACCTGGCCGCCGACGAGGTCCACAACCGCCGGCCCGCCGCCCTTGTATGGCACGTGAAAAATATCCACGTGCGCCATCTTGCGGAACAGCTCCGCACACAGGTGATTGGTCGAGCCGACGCCGGCGGACGCGTAACTGATTTTGCCCGGCTGGCTCTTGGCGAGCGCGATCAGCTCTTTGACCGAATTTGCCGGCACCGAAGGGTGCACGACCAGCACGTTGCGCACGTAGGCCATCAACGCGACGGGCTCGAAATCATCGACGCCCTTGAACGGCATTTTCTCGAACAACGCCGGGTTCATCACGTGCGTGCTCATCGAGCCCACCAGCAGCGTGTAACCGTCGGGCTGCGCCTTAGCTACGATGTCGGAGCCGATGTTGCCACTTGCGCCCGGACGGTTGTCGACGACCACCGCCTGCTTCCAGCTTTCCGAAAACTTCTGACCGGCGGCGCGCGCGAGCAAATCGGTCGAGCCGCCCGGCGCCCACGGCACGATCAGGCGCACCGGCTTGACGGGATAGGGAGTCTGCGATTCGGCTGCTGCTGCGTATGCTGTGAACAAACATAACGCGGCGACAGGTATCAAATCCGTAATACGATAGACGGCACGCATTAAAGGCTCCCGATCGAGAGGGAAGGCGGAAAGACGCATCTTAGCTTAATCGATACGCACGCGGGTCATGGTGCGAGGGCCCGCGCGAGTCCGACGATCAGCTCCTCGATGTCGTTCAGCGCATTGAAGCGCGGCTGGGCGGCGGTGTGCGGCGTGAGGATCACGTTCTCGAATCTCAGCAGCTCGTCGTCTGACCGGCCCGGTTCCTCGTAGAGCGGATCGAGCGCGCATCCGCCGAGATGCCCCGACGCGAGCGCGTCGATGAGCGCCGTGCGCTCGACGATCTCGGCGCGCGAGACATTGATGAGACTCGCGCCGCGTTTCATCTGCGCGAGCCGTGTGCCATCGATCAGGCTGCACGTGGCGGGGCCGGCTGGCAGTTGGACCACGACCCAATCGCTTTGCGCGAGCAAAATGTCGAGCGCAACGTAGTGCGCGTGCCAGTGTTGCTCGTCGGCCGGCGCGAGGCGATTACGCTGGTAGTAGAGCACGCGCATGCCGAACGCCGCGGCGCGCAGCGCGACTTCGCGGCCGATTTCACCCAGGCCGATGATGCCCAGCGTCGATGCGTAGAGCATCTTCAAGCCCCCGATGCGCGCCCAGTTGGAGCTTGCGGTATGCCTGCGATCGAAAGCCCTGGGCGAGTATCCCGCCGCCTCGAGCTGCTCGGCGCTGATGAGGCCGTGGATGCGGTGGAGCTTCTTCGCGAGCGCGAGCATCAGCGCAAACGCGTGCTCGGCGCATGCGATGTTGGCGCGCCGCCGCAGCGTCAATATTTTCATGTTTCTCGCAGCGCAGGCGGCCGCATCGATGTTGCGGGTAATCAAGCCGTATTTCTGCACGACCGCGAGCCGGTCGGCGGCAGCAAGCTCCGCGCGGCCCACCTGAAACGACTCGACCACCAGCGCAACCGCGCCAGGCAGACGCGCGCGCAGCTCTTCCGGGGATGACACCAACCGCACCTCGGCCGGGTAGAGCTCGGGCACGCTGCCGCGCACCCGCTCGCACCAGCCCGCGAAATCGGGCTCATCGTGGGCGCAGAAGTCGGCGAATGCGGCGTGGCGCTCGGCGGCGGTTCGTGGATCGAGCACGACCTCGATCAGGCGCGTGAAGGGGTCATCCTCGACGACGATCACCGGTCGCTGTGGCATGAGGTTCCTTAGTCGCCGCGGATGCCGGCGGTTTTCACCACCTGCGCCCATTTTGCGATTTCCGCCTTCAGGAAAGCGGCGAATTGCGCGGGCGAATTGCCGACGGGCTCTGCGCCAAGCGCAGCGAGGCGCTCTTGCATTTGCACGGTCTTGAAGCTTTTCACGATCTCGGCGCTGATGCGGCCGGTGATGTCGGGCGGCGTGGCCCCCGGCGCGAGCAGCCCGAACCACGCCGTGACTGAATAGCCCGGCAGGCCGGCTTCGGCAATCGTCGGCAGAGCGGGAACCAATGGCGAGTGCGCCGGGCCGGTGACCGCGAGCGCGCGCAGTTTGCCGGATTTGACGTGCGGCAGCGTGATCAGCATGTCGGAGAAGCCGACGATGACTTCGCCGCCGATCAATGCAGTGAGCCCCGGCGCGCTTCCCTTGTACGGGACATGCGTCATCCTGATGCCGGCCATGCTCGAGAAAAGCTCGCCGGCGAGATGCTGCGCGCCGCCGGCGCCGCCCGATGCGAACGTGACTTGCCCGGGGCGCGCACCCGCGAATGCGATCAGTTCCTTGACCGATTTCACCGGCAACGCGGGATGAACCACGAGCAAATTATTGATGGTGGCGAGCAGCGAAATCGGCGCGAAGTCCCTGACGGGATCGAACCCGAGCTTGCCGTCGAGAGCCGGCGCGACTGCAAACGAAATCGCGACCGTGTTGAGCGTATAGCCATCGGCGGGTGCTTTCGCGGCGGCCGCGGTGCCCAGATTGCCGCTCGCACCCGGCCGGTTGTCGACGACGACCGGCTGGCCCCAGGCGTCGGTCAGCACCTGACCGGCTGCGCGCGCGAAGATGTCGCTCGGGCCGCCTGGCGCATATGGAACGATAATCCGGATGGATTTTGCCGGATAGGTTTGTAAAGTGTTAGCTGCCACCCGGTAAAACCCGGCGGACCGCGCGTCCTTCCCGCGAACGGGCCTGCGGCTAACGAGTCCGGACGCGCCGTCCTCTGCATAGGGCACGATGATGCGGATCGGTTTCGACGGATAGGGCACCGCCGTCTGCGCGGACGTCGTTTCGCAGCCCGGCATCGATGCCGCGAGGAATGCAGCAATCCAAAACCGTCGCGCGCCGGAGCGGATCATCATGGCTCGCCGTAGCCGCCGCCGCCCGGCGTTTCGATCACGAACACATCGCCGGCTTTCATCTCGATCTTGTCCGCGCCCTTGAGCTCGACCGCCTTGCCAGCGCTGCGGATCACGTAGTTGTGTCCGACCTTGCCCGGCTTGCCGCCGGCCATGCCGTATGGCGGCACGATGCGGT
The DNA here is from genome assembly GCA_023266235.1 of Betaproteobacteria bacterium. Classification (GTDB taxonomy): domain Bacteria; phylum Pseudomonadota; class Gammaproteobacteria; order Burkholderiales; family SG8-41; genus PALSA-1004. The sequence goes on along the minus strand of JAHFRL010000088.1, from coordinate 3,837 downwards.
GCCCGGACAGGATGGCCGCGGTCATCGGCTCGAGAAAACGCACGCGCCGCACCGCGCCGTCGCCGCCGCGCCAGCCGCCTTTGCCGCCGCTGCCGCGGCGGATCGAGAAATCCTCGAGCAGCACCGGGAAACGCCATTCGAGGACCTCGGGATCGGTGAGCCGCGAGTTGGTCATGTGCGTCTGCACGACGTCGGTGCCGTTAAAGCCATCGCCGGCGCCCGAGCCGCCCGCGATCGTCTCGTAATACTGATAGCGATCGTTGCCGAAAGTAAAGTTGTTCATCGTGCCCTGGGAGGCGCCCATCAGCCCCAGCGCTCCATATAGCGCATCGGTCACGCACTGCGAGGTCTCGACGTTGCCGGCGACGACTGCCGCCGGATAGCGCGGATTCAGCATCGAGCGCTCGGGGATGATCACCTCGAGCGGCTTCAGGCAGCCGGCATTGAGCGGGATGTCGTCGTCGACCAGCGAGCGGAACACGTAGAGCACCGCCGCCATGCACACCGCCGAGGGCGCGTTGAAATTATTCTCAAGCTGCGGGCTGGTGCCGGTGAAGTCGATCACCGCGCTGCGTTTCGGCCTGTCGATGCGGATCGCGACCTTGATCACCGCGCCATGGTCCATTGCATATTCGAACTGGCCGTCCTTCAATACATCGATCACGCGCCGCACGGATTCCTCGGCGTTGTCCTGCACGTGGCGCATGTAGGCGTGCACGACGTCGAGGCCGAAGTGCGCGACCATGCGTCTGAGCTCTTGCACGCCTTTTTCATTGGCGGCGATCATCGCGCGCAGGTCGGCCATGTTCTGCGCGACGTTACGGCACGGGTATTTGCCGGAGGAGAGCAGCGCGATGGTCTCTTCTTCGCGCAGCCGGCCTTCTTCGACCAGCAGGAAGTTATCGATCAGCACGCCTTCTTCCTCGACGACGCGGCTGTCGGGCGGCATCGAGCCCGGCGTGATGCCGCCGATGTCGGCGTGGTGGCCGCGCGAACCGACGTAGAACAGAATACGGGAGGCTGGAGGCGGGAGGTCGGAGGCGGAGTGGACGCTGTCGTCAAATACCGGGGTGATCACGGTCACGTCGGGCAAATGCGTGCCACCGTTATAGGGCGCGTTCAGAACATAGACGTCGCCGGGTTTCATCCTGCCGCTGTTCTCGCGGATCACGGTGCGGATCGATTCGCCCATCGATCCCAGGTGCACCGGCATGTGCGGCGCGTTGGCGATCAAGTGGCCGTGCTCATTGAACACCGCGCACGAGAAATCGAGCCGCTCCTTGATATTGACGGAGTACGCGGTGTTGGCGAGCCGCAACCCCATCTGCTCGGCGATCGACATGTAGAGGTTGTTGAAGATCTCGAGCATCACCGGATCGACGTTCGTCCCCACGGCGATCCGCTGCGGCCGCGCCGCGATGCGCGTCAAAACCAGATGATTGAGTCTGGTGACTTCCGCCTGCCAGCCCGGTTCGACGACGGTGGTTGCATTCTGCTCGGCGACGATCGCCGGGCCGCGTACCTTGTCGCCGGGCGCGAGCACATCGCGCCGGTACACCGGCGTCGGATGCGAGCCCCCGCCGGTGTGCATGGCGACCGTTTCCGCGGATTCGGGTGAGCCTTGCGTGCGCGCAGCGGGCGGCGTGGTTTCGCTTGGCGCATCGGAAGCGCCGATCGCTTCGACCGAAACCGCTTCGGCGATCAGCGCGCGTCCCGGCATCAGAAAGCTGTAGCGCATGCGGTACGCAGCGTCGAACTGCTTAATCATATCGCGGATGGTGCCGAAGTTGACGCTGAGCGCCGAATCGGTGCCGTCGTAGCGCAAGTGGATGCGCTCGACGATGCGGACGCGCTCATGCGGCACGCCCTGGCGCAGCAGTTCATCCCGTGCGGCAACGGCGAGCTTCTTGAGCGTGTCGCCGAGTAGACGATAGCTCAAATCGTCAAGCCTGGCTTCGACCGCTTCCTCGCGCATCGCGGCGATGTCGGCGAGCCCCATGCCGTACGCCGACAGCACGCCGGCGAGCGGATGGATGAACACACGCGTCATGCCGAGCGCGTCCGCGACGAGGCACGCGTGTTGGCCGGCGGCGCCGCCGAAGCAGGCGAGCGTGTACTCGGTGATATCGTGCCCGCGCTGCACCGAGATCTGCTTGATCGCGTTCGTCATGTTGCCGACCGCGATATCGATAAAGCCCTCCGCGACTTGCTCGGAGGTGCGGTTATCTCCGGTCGCGCGGTGAATTTGCCGCGCAAGCTCGGCAAATTTGCGTTTGACGATTTCGGCGTCGAGCGGCTCGTTACCGTTTTCGCCGAATACGTGCGGAAAAAATTCCGGCTGGATCTTGCCGAGCATCACGTTGCAGTCGGTGACGGTGAGCGGCCCGTTCTTGCGGTAACTTGCGGGGCCAGGATTCGCTCCCGCCGAATCGGGGCCGACGCGGTAGCGCGCGCCGTCGAAATGCAGGATGGAGCCGCCGCCGGCGGCAACGGTATGGATGCTCATCATCGGCGCGCGCATGCGCACGCCGGCAACCTGGGTCTCGAACGCGCGCTCGAACTCTCCCGCGTAGTGCGACACGTCGGTCGAAGTGCCGCCCATGTCGAAGCCGATGATCTTGTCGAATCCCGCGGTGAGCGATGTGCGCACCGCGCCGACGACTCCGCCGGCGGGTCCTGACAGGATGGAATCCTTGCCCTGGAAACGCCGCGCGTCGGTGAGCCCGCCATTCGACTGCATGAACATGAGGCGTACGTCCTGCAACTCGGCGGCGACCGTATTGACATAGCGGCGCAGGATCGGCGAGAGATAGGCGTCGACCACCGTGGTATCGCCGCGGCTCACCAGCTTCATCAATGGGCTGACCTCGTGCGAGACCGACACGTGCGTGTAACCGGTCTCGCGCGCGATTGCCGCGATCTGTTTCTCGTGCTGCTGGTAGCGGTAGCCGTGCATCAGCACGATCGCGAGCGAGCGATAGCCTTCGTCAAATACTTGTTTAAGCTCGCGACGAGTCTTGTCGATATCAAGCGCAACCAGCACGTCGCCGCGCGCTCCGATGCGCTCGACGACTTCGACGACGCGCGAGTAGAGCAGCTCGGGCAGCACGATATGGCGGTCGAATATGCGCGGGCGGTTCTGGTAGGCGATCCGCAACGCGTCGCGGAAGCCGCGCGTGATGAACAGCGCCGTGCGCTCGCCGGTGCGCTCGAGCAGCGCGTTGGTGGCGACCGTGGTGCCCATTTTGACGGCGTCGATCCGGTCGCCGGGAATCTGAGCATCCAGCGCCATGCCGAGCAGATGGCGAATACCTGCGAGCGCGGCATCGCGGTAGCGCTCGGGGTTCTCGGACAGCAACTTGTGCGTGACAAGGCCGCCGTCGGGCTTGCGCGCGACGATGTCGGTGAACGTGCCGCCGCGGTCGATCCAGAACTGCCAGCGATTTTGCGGCGTTGCTTGCACGGCTGATGGCGGCGGAGCGGTGGTTACGGTCGGCTGGAAAGGCGCAACATAACAGCATGACCGGGGCGTCGCAAGCCGCGGGTTTGCGCTCGACCGGCCGTGCGCGCCGTGTTGACAAAGCACTGAATCCCGACCAACATCTGCGCTGTTCCAATCCGACACCCAGGGAGGCAGGCATGCGTTTCGAAACGGTGTTTTTTGCGGCCGCGCTCGGACTGGCGGCGGGCGCCGCGCAGGCCCAGCAGAAATGGGATATGCCGACGCCGTATCCGGACGGCAATTTCCACACCAAGAACATCCGCCAGTTCGCGGATGAAGTGAAAGCCGCGACCGGCGGCAAGCTCGAGATCGTGGTGCACAGCAATGCCTCGCTC
>JAHFRL010000205.1 GCA_023266235.1 Betaproteobacteria bacterium | reverse complement strand
TTGACAAGGCGCAGGTGCGACACCGCGTTTCTCCCGAGTGGCGAATTGCGCGCGAGATCGGCGAAGGTTCTGCCCGTGACAGGGTTCTGCGCGCAATTGGCGAGCGACAGCGCCAGCAGGACCGCGCTGAATACGGAGGCAACCATCGATTTCATCGGTGTAATTCTAGCGGTTGAAGCACCAAAGGACTACTTCAACGCCCAATTTAGGCGCGCTTTGCACTAATAACGCGCAAAGACGCGCGCGGTGGACCCGCACCGGTCTCTGCGCAGAATTTAATTGCTGTGGAATTCGCCAATAAAACAGATTTATTTTGAGCGATACGCGTTGCATGTTGCAGCGCGCCGAGCGCCGGCGCTGGTTTGCCAAGCGGTTGCAGGAGGGAGGATAATCAATCGTCGGCGGAGGCTTTCATAAGCAGGGAACAACCCGTCTTTTTCCGGCCGCTGCTCCGCGCGCTGAAAATCGTCATAACCAAGGGGGGGTCGCACATGGATGGGAGACTCAAACTCAAGGTGGCAATTGGCCTGGCGCTGTCCGGCGTCGCTTTCGGCATCGGCGCCATCACGCTGCAGCAGATGAGCGTGGCCGACCAATTGCGCGTGGTGCCTGATTCCAGGAACAAGGGCATGACCCATGTCCTGCCTGCTACCATGGAAACAACCCAATGGGGCTGGTTTGACAACTCCGAGCCGCCGCGCATGGTGATCAACTCCGGCGACACGGTGATCGTCGAAACCATGATGCATTCGCACAATCAGCTGTGGCCGGGAAAAACCATCGAGGAGCTGAAAAAGCTGCGCACTGACTGGCCGGGCCGCGGCCCGATGACGCTGACCGGCCCGATCTTCGTTAACGACGCCGAGCCCGGCGACATGCTCAAGATCAGGATTAACAAGATCGAGTCGCGCGCTTATGGCGCCAATTTCAACATTCCCGGCATGTTCGGACAATTTCCCAAGGAGTTTTCCGACGGCCAGGTCAAATATTTCTATCTCGACTGGGACCGCAAGGTCGCCGAATTCGCGCCAGGCATCGAAATTCCGCTGCGTGCGTTCCCCGGCACGCTCGGCGTTGCACGCGCCGAGCCTGGCCGCTACAACGCAGTGCCGCCGGGACCGTTCGCAGGAAATATCGACAACCGTGATCTGATCGAAGGCTCGACGCTGTACGTGCCGGTGTTCGTCAAGGGCGCGCTGGTTTGGACCGGCGATTCGCACGCGGCACAGGGAAATGGAGAAGTTAACCTCACTGCTGTCGAGACAGCGTTCCACGAGATCAGTCTTACGATCGCGGTCGAGAAGAACAAGAAACTGGAATGGCCGAAAATCGAGCGCGCCAAAGACTGGATCACGATGGGGTTCGACGAGGATCTCAACAAGGCGCTCGACAATGCCAAGAGCGAAACCACCAAGTTCCTCGCCGAGCAGCGTACGCTCAAACCGGAGCAGGCGCTTGCGTTGATGCCGAAAGTTTCGGATTGCCGTGTGACGCAGGTGGTGGACATCAAGAAAGGCGTACACTGCATCAATCCGAAAGACACCAAGGCGATGATGAGCGAACCGCGCCCGATCAGCGAGACACCGCAAGACCTGGTGACCTACGCCAAGGGCCAGGACCTCAACAAGGCGATGGATACGGCATCGTGGGACATGATTCAGTTGCTACAAAAGCAAAAAGGATTGTCGCGGCTCGATGCATACTCGATCGCAAGCATTATGATGGACTGCCGCCTCGGCGAGATCATGGCGGCGGAGAAAAGCGTGCACTGCCTCGTTTCAAAGTCGATCTGGACGAGCAAGAATTAAGTCTTTACCGGGGAGATCTCAATGAACCGAAAACTGAAACTCAGCTTGACCGCCGGATTGGCCATGTCCGGGGTAGCGTTTGGCATCGGCGCCATTACGCTGCAGCAGATGAGCGTGTCGGACCAGTTGCGTGTAGTCCCGCAGTCGAAGAACAAGGGAATGACCCATATCCTGCCGGCAACGATGGAGACCACGCAGTGGGGCTGGTTCGACAATTCCCAACCGCCGGTGCTGCGCGTCAATGCCGGTGACACGGTTGTGCTCGAAACCATGATGCATTCGCACAACCAGGTGGTGCCCGGGGTGACGATCGAAGAGATCAAGAAGCTGCGCACCGACCATCCAGGGCGCGGACCGCATACCGTTACCGGGCCGATCTACGTCGACGGCGCGGAACCGGGTGATGTGCTCACGGTCAGGATCAACAAGATCGTGCCGCGCGCTTACGCGACCAACTTCAACGTGCCCGGCATGTTCGGCCAGTTCCCGAAGGAGTTCCAGGACGGGCAGGTCAAGTACTTCTATCTGGACTGGGACCGCAAGGTCGCCGAGTTTGCGCCCGGCATCGAAATCCCGCTCCGGCCGTTCCCGGGCACCACGGGTGTCGCGCGCGCTGAAGCGGGGCGTTACAGCACCGTGCCTCCCGGGCCTTATGCCGGCAACATGGACATTCGCGATTTCACCGCAGGCACCACGCTTTACGTGCCGGTGTTCGTGAAGGGCGCGTTGCTGTGGACCGGCGACTCGCACGCCGCGCAGGGCAACGGCGAAGTCAATCTGACCGCGCTCGAGACCGCCTATCGCGAGATGAACATCACGGTCAACGTGATCAAGGGCAAGGGCGGGGACATGGCCTACCCGCGCATCGAGACGCCGACGCACTGGATCACGATGGGGTATGACAACGATCTCAACAAGGCATGGGCGGACGCCAAGGCGGAAACCATCAAGTTCATCGCCGAGCAGCGCAAGGTCAGCGCAGAGAAAGCGGCGGAGCTGATGCCGCAGGTCTCCGATTGCCGCATCAGCCAGGTCGTCAACATCAAGAAAGGCGTGCACTGCCTGACGCCCAAGGACCAGAAGGCCAAAGGCATACCCGAGCGCCCGACCGCTGAAACGGCGGCCTACCTGGTCACGCATTCGCTCGAGCAAGACCTCAACAAGTCGATGGATAATGCCTCGATGGGCATGATCACCACGCTGCAGGAAAAGAAAGGTTTGACCCGGCTCGATGCGTACGGCCTCGCCAGCATGACGATGGACTGCCGGCTCGGCAAAATGAGCGATGACGCGAAAGCCGTGCATTGCGTGTTGCCGAAGAGTATCTGGGTCGCCAGGAAATAGATTCTTGCCTGGACGCGACGACGGGCGCTTGCAGGCGCCCGTTGTTTTTTGTAGGCCCGGTGCGCCAGCCTCCAGAGCGATGACTTCCATCCGATTGTTACTGCCGTTGCTGGGCCTCGCGCTTTGCTGCAGCGCCGCCGCCGCCGGCGACAGGATCAAGGTCGTAACCACCACCAGCGATTTGCGCAGTCTGGTCCAGGAGGTCGGCAAGGAGCGGGTCGAGGCGATCAATCTGGCGCCGCCGACCCAAGATGTCGAAGCGTATGAGCCGCGTCCGCAGGATGCGCAGAAACTGCGCGACGCGAAGCTGGTGGTCAGGATCGGTCTTGATTACGATCTGTGGTTCAACAGGTTGTTAGTGGACGCCAGTCCCGATCTGCGACGCGGCGGCAAGGGATATGTGGACGCCTCGATCGGAGTGCCGCTGCTCGAGATCCGTGCCGTGAGTTTCGACGCGACGCCGGGCCACAGTCACGGCGCGGGCAATCCGCATTACTGGCTCGATCCCGCCAACGCCGAGGTCATCACCGGCGGCATCATGGAAGGTTTGATACGTATCGACCCGGACCGCGCGCAGACTTATGCGAGCAACCGCAATGCGTTTCTCGCGCGTCTCAAACCGAAGATCGAGGAATGGCGCCGCAAACTCGAGCGTTTCGCCGGCGCACCGGTGATCGCCTACCACAATAGCTGGCCGTACCTGGCGCGCCGTTTCCGGCTGAACATCATCGACAGCATCGAACCCAAACCCGGCATTGCGCCGAGCCCGTCGCATCTCGCGGGGCTCATCAAGAAGATGCAAGAGCGGCGCGTCGCGATCATCATCAAGCAGCCGTTCGAGCCCGAGCAGACGCCGAAGATGCTCGCGGAGCGGGCCGGCGCGCTGGTGGTCCCGCTGGCGCCGTCCGTGGGCTCGGTGCCTGGAATCGACGACTATCTGGCGTTGATCGAATACGACGTGACCCTGCTTGCGATCGCGTTCGAGGACCGGCGCCGGGGCAAACCATGAGCGATGCGATTCAGTTTTTGACGGTGGCGTTTCTGGTCGCGATCGTCTTGACCGGGATTCATGCCTACCTCGGCATCCATGTGTTGTCGCGCAATGTCGTGTTCGTCGACCTGGCGCTCGCGCAGATCTCGGCGCTTGGCGCAACGGTCGCGTTCATGCTCGGCCATCTGCCGCAAAGCGCGGCCGCTTACGGCTACGCGCTCGCGTTCACGCTGGCCGGCGCGGTGCTGCTGTCGCTAAGCCGGCATTGGAGTGGCAGGATTACGCAGGAAGCGGTGATCGGCGTGATTTATGTCGTGTCGGCCGCCGCCGCGTTTCTGCTGATCGATAAAGCGCCGCAGGGCGCCGAGCACATCAAGCAGCTGCTGGTCGGCTCCATCCTCACCGCCACCGTCGATGATCTCATCCGGCTCGCCGCGCTGTATGCGGTCATCGCGGCGTTCCACTGGCTGTTCCGCAAGCGTTTTCTGTTGCTCACGCTCGATCCGGCGCGCGCCAAAGCACAGGGACTGAATGTAAGCTGGTGGGATTTTCTGTTCTACGCTTCGTTCGGCGTGGTGGTGACGAGCTCGGTCGCGATCGCCGGCGTGCTGCTGGTGTTCTCGTTCCTGATCATCCCGGCGGCGATCGGCATGATTTACAGCGACCGCATCGCGCGCAAGCTCTATATCGGCTGGACGGCGGGTGTGCTCGCCAGCGCCGCCGGGCTGGGCGCATCCTATGCATGGGACTTGCCGACCGGCGCCACCATGGTGTGCGCGTTCGGCGTCATGCTGGCACTGGCCGGATTGGCGAGACCGTTGCTTACAGCTCGCGGCGCAGAGCGCCGGGGCGCCATGCGCCAGGCGCGGCACCTTCTGATCAACGGCATACTGATATCGAGCGCGTTGTCGGGCGCATGGCTCGCGCTCAACCCGCGTGCCGACCAGCCGCTGCTCGAGGCGCTGGAAGCCGCGCAGCCGGCGATCCGCGATTACTTCCTGAGCCCGACCGAACGGGATATTTATGCTTCCGCGGCGAATGTGGAATCGAAGATAGGGGGCGAATCGTCGCGCATCGGCCAGCTCGAACGCGAAAGCCGCTGGCAGGGTTCGGAACTGACGGACGATGAGGTGCGCAGGCTCGCTTCCTATGTGCAGTCTTTCCAGGAAATGCAGAAGGGCGAGCAGTTCGTGCAGCGCGAGATCCGCAACCGGGCGCGCGAGCGCCAGCGCTGGGCGATCGGCGTGCCGTTGCTGCTGATATCGCTCGGATTGCTGCTCGTCACGCTCAAATAGATCCGATGGACGCTTTCCTGATGTCGACGCTGGTGGTGGCGCTCGCCGAAATCGGCGACAAGACCCAGCTGCTCTCGCTGCTGCTTGCCGCGCGCTACAAAAAGCCGCTGCCTATCATCGCCGGCATCCTGGTCGCGACCCTCGGCAATCACGCGCTTGCCGGCCTG
>JAHFRL010000087.1 GCA_023266235.1 Betaproteobacteria bacterium | reverse complement strand
CGTGAAATCCAACGGGTAAATTGCAGCTTTCGATGGCGATTTCCGGCTCCAGCCCCACCAGCTCGAAGTCCGGCCGATCGAGCGCCAGCTTGATCCATTCAGACACCGGAACGGGCAACTCGTTGCGCCCCTTGCGTTCCAACAACGCGATTTCCCAGACTGAGACCACCGAAATCCGGAGCGCCTTGCGTGAGCCGGCGTCCTCAATTGCCCGCACCGCGGCCGGCTTAATGCATCGCGACTTGCCATACGCAAGCCAAATCCAGACGTGCGTATCGAGCAGAAGCGGGAAGTCCGACTTCATTTGTTGCGGCGTTTGCGGGTGCGGGGATACAGATTCGGCTCGGTCCCCGCCTCAGCCTCCCACTCAACGTCAATGGGGCTTTCAATGTCACCCACATAGGTGATGGTTCCAGCCATGTACCCGAACAACGGCTTGCGCGGCGCGGGTTCCGCGGGCACCAGCTTCGCAACCGGTTTGCCGCGCTTGGTGATGACGATCGGCTTGCGCGTCCTGGCGATCTCGTCCATGAGCTTGAGGCACTTGGCTTTGAATTCCGCGGCGGAGATTTCCATCATCGACCCTTTCATGACCATATGTAATAGTCATCAGCCTACGCTCACTCAGCCGGCGCCGCAAGTTGCTTAATCCGCTGCATGAAATTGTGCTATACTCGCGCGCTTTTCAAATTACCCAAGAACGATCGAATGCGCGCCATTCGCAACATCGCCATCATCGCCCACGTCGACCACGGCAAGACCACGCTGGTCGACAAGCTGCTGCGCCAGTCCGGCACGTTCGCCGCGTACCAGCACCTGGTCGAGCGCGTGATGGATTCGAACGACCTCGAGCGCGAGCGCGGCATCACCATTCTTGCCAAGAACTGTGCGGTCACTTACGAAGGCACGCACATCAACATCGTCGACACCCCCGGCCACGCCGATTTCGGCGGCGAAGTCGAGCGCGTGCTGTCGATGGTGGACGGCGTGCTGCTGCTGATCGACGCGGTTGATGGCCCGATGCCGCAAACGCGCTTCGTCACGCGCAAGGCGCTCGCTCTGGGCTTGAAGCCGATCGTCGTCGTCAACAAGATCGACCGTCCCGGCGCGCGGCCTGACTGGGTGGTCAATCACACGTTCGACCTGTTCGACAAGCTCGGCGCGACCGAAGCGCAGCTCGACTTCCCGATCATTTACGCCTCGGCGCTGGAGGGCTGGGCAGTGACTGATCTAAAAGATGTGCCCGCCCGCCCCTCTCCCCTCTCGCCTCTCGCCTCTCTCAAAGAGCAGGCGAATGTCGCGGCCGGCGCCGGCGGCACCGGCCGCGACATGAAGCCGCTCTTTGAGGCGATCCTCAAGCACGTGCCGGTGCGTGCCGACGATCCGAACGGCCCGCTGCAGCTGCAGATCTGCTCGCTCGATTACTCGAGCTACGTCGGCCGCATCGGCATCGGCCGCGTCAACCGCGGCCGCATCCGCACCGGCCAGCTGGTGACCGTGCTCAACGGCGACAAAGCGCCGGTGAATGCCAAAGTCAATCAGGTGCTGACGTTCGAAGGCCTCGAGCGCGTCGTCACCGACGAGGCGCGGGCCGGCGACATCGTGCTCGTCAACGGCATCGAGGAAGTCGGCATCGGCGTCACCATCGCCGACCCCGAACATCCCGAAGCACTGCCGCTGCTGACGGTCGACGAGCCGACGCTGACGATGAACTTCCAGGTCAATACCTCGCCGTTCGCCGGGCGCGAAGGCAAATTCGTCACCAGCCGCCAGCTGCGCGAGCGCCTGCACCGGGAAATCATGAGCAACGTCGCGCTGAAAGTGGTCGACACGGCGGATGCCGACGTGTTCGAAGTCTCCGGGCGCGGCGAACTGCACCTCACCATCCTGCTGGAGACCATGCGGCGCGAGGGCTACGAGCTCGCGGTATCGCGTCCGCGCGTGGTGATCAAGGAAGTGAACGGCGAGAAACAAGAGCCTTATGAAATGCTGACGGTCGACGTCGAGGAAACGAGCCAGGGCGCGGTGATGGAAGCGCTCGGCGGCCGCCGCGGCGACCTGCAGGAGATGCAACCCGACGGCAAAGGCCGCGTGCGGCTCGACTACCGGATTCCCGCGCGTGGGCTGATCGGATTCCAGTCCGAGTTTCTCACCATGACGCGCGGCACCGGCGTCATGAGCCATGTATTCGACGACTACGGCCCGCTGAAACCCGACATGGCCGAGCGCCGCAACGGCGTGCTGATCTCCGCCGAGCAGGGCGAAGCGGTTGCTTATGCGCTGTGGAAGCTGCAGGAACGCGGCCGCATGATCGTAAGCCCCGGCGATCCGCTCTACGAAGGCATCATCATCGGCATCCACAGCCGCGACAACGACCTCGTCGTCAATCCGATCAAGGGCAAGCAGCTCACCAACGTGCGCGCCTCGGGCACCGACGAAGCGGTGCGCCTGGTGCCGCCGATCCAGATCACGCTCGAATCCGCGATCGAGCTCATCGCCGACGACGAACTCGTGGAAATTACCCCGAAGTCGATCCGCATCCGCAAGCGCTACCTGCTCGAGCAGGATCGCAAACGCGCATCGCGCGCCGCCGCTTAGCCTTCGTCATCCCCGGCCTGCGCCGGAATGACGAACTAAACCCTACTTGGCCGGTGCGCGTGCCGTGACTGGCCGCGTCAGGAATTCGAAATCGCAGCCGCGATCGGCCTGCTGCACGGTGTCGAGGAAGAGCTTCCGGTAACCGCGCTCGTCGCCCGCGCGCATTTTCGGCGCTTTCCATTGCTTGCGCCGGGCCGCGAGCTCGGCAGCTGGCACCAGCAATTCCAGCCTGCGCTTCGCGACATCGAGCTTGATGCGGTCCCCGCTCTTGACCAGCGCGAGCGGCCCGCCAATCGCAGCTTCGGGCGTGATGTGCAGCACGATGGAGCCGAACGCGGTGCCGCTCATGCGGGCGTCCGAAATGCGCACCATGTCCTTGACGCCTTTCTGCGCGAGCTTCTTCGGGATCGGGATGTAACCCGCCTCCGGCATGCCCGGTGCGCCTTTGGGCCCGGCGTTGCGCAACACCAGGATATCGTCGGGCGTCACATCGAGGTCGGGTGAATCGATGCGTGCCGCGAGGTCTTCGAGCGAATCGAACACCACCGCGCGGCCTGCGTGCTGCATCAGTTTCGGCGTTGCTGCCGCCTGTTTGACGATCGCGCCGCCGGGCGCGAGGTTGCCGCGCAGCACTGCAATACCGCCATTCTTGAAAATGGGATTCCTGAACGGCCGCACCACGTCCTGTTGCCAGCCCGGCGGCGCGGCGTCGATGTTCTGTCCCAGCGTCTTGCCGGTAATCGTGAGCGCCTTGGTTTTCAGGAGCGGCCGCAGCTCGCGCAGGATCGTCACCACCCCGCCCGCTTTTTCGAGATCTTCCATATAGTGCTGTCCGGTCGGCTTGAGATCGACCAGCACCGGCGTCTCGTCACCCATGCGGTCGAACGCATCGAGATCGATTTCGATGCCGAGCCGCCCCGCCATCGCCGCGAGATGCACGATCGCGTTGGTCGAGCCGCCGATCGCGAGCAGCATCGTGAGCGCGTTCTCGAACGCATCCGGCGTCATGATTTTCCCGGGCGTGAGCCCTGCTTTCGCGATTGCCACCGCGCGCGCGCCGGTCGCTTCGGCGCTGCGCATGCGCTCCGACATCACCGCCGGCGTGCACGCGCCGCCCGGCAGCATCATGCCGAGCGCTTCGGTCACGCACGCCATCGTGCTCGCGGTGCCCATCACCATGCAGGTGCCCGCCGTGGGCGCGAGCTTGGCGTTGACTGCATTGATTTCCCGCGCATCGATTTCGCCGGCGCGGAAGCGCGCCCAGTAACGGCGGCAGTCGGTACACGCGCCGAGCCGCTCGCCCTGGTGGTCGCCGGTCAGCATCGGCCCGGTCACCAGCATGATCGCCGGCACATTGGCGCTCGCCGCGCCCATCAGGAGAGCCGGCACCGTCTTGTCGCAACCGCCGATCAGAACGACCGAGTCGAGCGGTTGCGCGCGGATCATCTCCTCGGTGTCGATCGCCATCAGGTTGCGCAGAAACATGCTGGTCGGATACGCGAACGACTCATGCAGCGTGATGGTCGGGAATTCCACCGGCAAGCCGCCGGCGAGCATGACGCCGCGCTTCACCGCCTCGATCAACTCGGGCACGGTGCGATGGCACGCGTTGAAGCCGCTGTAGGTATTGGTGATGCCGATGATCGGCCGCTCGAGCGCGTCGTCGGTGTAGCCCATCGCCTTGATGAACGCCTTGCGCAAAAACAGCGAGAATTCCTCGTCGCCGTACGCGGTGAGCCCGCGGCGCATGCCGCGTTTTTTGCCTGCCATAAGAGTCAACTATCGCCTGAGGTGGTCCCCGCACGATAGCGAAAGCCGCAAATTGACGCAACCTCGACGCGCCGCCTACAATCGAAGCCCCCTCCACACAACCCGTAAAACGTCCATGGCTGAAAAAAAACCCACCGGCAAGGTGCCGCGCGACGCCATCCGCATGCTGGAACTGCCGCGGCTGCCCGCCGCCATCGTCGACAGCTTCAAGGCGCTCATCGATCTCAGCGGCACGGTTTCGGACGCGCTGGACGAATGCGGCATCGTCGGCGTGATCCCGGCCGCCGAACTGCCGCCGGTCAATCCCGGCAAGCGCATCGTCGGTCCCGCGCTCACCGTGCGTAACGCGCCACGCCGCGAGCAGATCCACAAGGCGGCGAACGAAAAGCTCAACACCATGGGCGAAGCCGAGGCGCACAACCTCGCCGAGCCCGGCGACGTGCTGGTGATCGAGGGCCTCACCGGCTGCTCCAATCTCGGCGGGCAGTCCGCGACCATCGGCATGCGCCAAGGCGAAATCGGCGTGATCCTCGACGGCTCGATCCGTGACCCGGACCAGTATCGCGAACTGGGTTTTCCGGTATGGTGCCGCGGCTACACGCCCATTACCGGCAAGTGGCGGTTGCAGACCGTCGAGATCAACGGCGCGGTACGCATCGCCGGCATTCAGGTGCGGCCCGGTGACTTGGTGTGCGCCGACGACGCCGGCATCTGCTGCGTGCCGCGCGAGCAGGCCGCGTTGGTGCTCGAAGTCGCGCGCAAGATCGATGCCGGCGACACCAAGCGCAAGAGCGACATCGCGAGCGGGGTGGCGGTGGCTGACCTCATGCAACGCAAATACAAATGACACCGGCCAATCTGATCTTCATCCAGTCCGACAACCACAACCGCCACGTCACCGGCTGTTACGGCCATGCAATCGTCAAGACCCCGACGCTCGACAGGATTGCGGCGCGCGGCGCGCGCTTTGCCGCGAGCTACAGCACGAGCGCACTGTGCTGCCCGGCGCGCGCGGCGATGGCGACCGGCCGTTACGCGCACCAGACCGGTTACTGGGACAACGCGATCGCCTATGACGGCAGGGTACCGAGTTGGATGCATCGCCTGCGCGAGCAGGGACACACGATCGTCGGGATCGGCAAACTCCACTACCGAAGCAGCGATGACGACAACGGCTTCAGCGAAGAGATCATGCCGATGCACCTGCATGAAGGCAAAGGCGCGATCAGAAACCTGCTGCGCGGCTACGACGCGGAGCCGCGCCTGACCGACGACAGCAAGTGGAAGCTCTACACGCAGCGCTCGGGCGTCGGCGCGACGCACTACCAGGACTACGACCGCCAGATCACCGCCAAGGCGATCGAATGGCTGCGCGCCAACACCGCGCGGCACGGCAAACCGTGGGCGCTCAAGGTCGGCTACATCAGCCCGCATCCACCGTTCTCGGTGCCGCAGCGGCTTTATGATCTGTATCCCGAGGACAAAATGCCGCTGCCGGCGCGCTACCGCCCAGGCGACCGCCCCGAACACCCGGCCGCGCGCCATCTGCGCGACATCGACGGCTATCGCGAGATGACCGACGAGCGGATGCTCAGGCGCGTCGCTGCCGCATACTTCGGCCTCATTACGCACCTCGACGAGCAGATCGGCGCGGTAATGAAGGTCGTCGAGGAACTCGGGCTGCTCGCGAACACGCGCATCGTCTATACCAGCGACCACGGCGAACTCTTCGGCTGGCAGGGCATGTTCGGCAAGAAGAGTCTCTACGAAGGCGCGGTCGGCGTGCCGCTATTGATCGCCGGCCCGGGCGTGCCCGCGAACCGCGTGGTGCGGCAGCTGGTTTCGCACGTCGATCTGTTTCCGACGGTGGTCGAATGCGGGGGGGCGGCGCTCACCGCTTCGGACCGCGATCTGCCGGGCATTTCTTTGTTTCCCGCCGTGAACGGCGCCGAATCGCGGCGGCCGGCGTTCGCCGAGTATCACGCGCAGGGCTCGAAAGCGGGCCAGTTCATGCTGCGCGACGGCGATCTGAAACTCATCTATCACGTCGGCATGCCGGCACAGCTGTTCGATCTAGCGGACGATCCGGACGAGGCGCACGATCTCGTCGAGGAAGGACGCGATGGCGGCCGCGCGGAGCTGCTCGAAGCGAAATTGCGGAAGATCTGCGATCCGGAAGAAGTGGACCGCCGCGCGAAAACCGATCAGCGCCGGATGGTCGAATTCTGGGGCGGTCCCGAGAAAGTCGCCGCCGCCGCGCAAATATTGTTCACGCCGCCGCCCGGCGTCTCAAGCGCGGACGCGTGGGCAATTCCGAAGCAATAACGGAAATCAGCTGTCGTCGCCGAGACTTGCCCGGACCGGCAGCGTCCGGGCGCCAATTTCCGGCTACGGCCCCCCGCGAACGGCTGGATTCGACCCAAGCAGTCATTGCCGACTGCAAACGATGTCGAAAACGGTCTTGTTACGTGTCTCCACGAGTTAATGAAGCGATGCCATTGAATTTCCTATCCTTGTCAAGCGTGAGCTTGCGGAGCGAGCTGGGTGAGGGCATAAGGGCGCGAGAGCGGAATTGATTATCCTAACGCTTGCCAAACGCGCGTAAGCCTGCTGTAAGGTTGTTGCGTGATCATGCTCCGTTCGAGGCGACGTTCCCGGACACGAAGATTGAAGCAGCCACAATTAATTGATCAACGGGTAACCATCGGGAGTGAATTATGGCCACATTCCTAGCGCGCCTTATCCCGCTCTTCTTGCTTCTCGGTTCCGCCTACGCCGCGGAGCCGCAGGATGCGCCTCCACAGGCCGGCCCGGCCGCCGTAATTATCTTCATCGTGCTTTTCGTAGGCAGCTGCGTTGGCTTTGTTGTGTACTTTTTTTGGAAAGACAGGAAGCCCAAACAGGGCGACCAGGAGCATAAAGAATAAGCGTTCCAGGTCCGGCGGTCAGTTCGCCTTGACCCGGACTCTTTTGTTACCTATCTCCCCGACCGCTCAGGACACACGGGATTATTTAATACGCCGTCGCGCCCGGAGCTACCCGCTGTACCAGGGCGCGAGCCGCTGGCGAGAGCGGATCATGAGCGACCGGATGCCGACGGCGAAGATCGCCAGGGCGAGCACGTAGACGAAGGAGGCGTCCTCGTTCAACTGGGCAGATTTCTCGAAGACCGACATCCCCATGCCCTGGATGCTTGCCAGCACCTCGACGGCAATCGCGTTCGTAATCCCCCGCGCGAACCCCAACTCGATCCCCGCCACGATATGCGGCATGGCCGTAGGCAGCGCAATGCCGAACCAGACGTGGTGCGTCTTCGCTCCGAAAATCCGGCCGACGTCCAGGTATTCTTTGGAAATTGCCCGCGTGCCGTCCGCCGTCGTGACGGCGACAGGGAGGAACGCCGAGAGCGCGACGATGATCAACCGCGCCGCCGGCTGGTAGCCGACCCAAATGATGACGAGCGGCACCAGCGCGATCAGCGGCAGGGCATACAGCGCGCGGATGTAGGTGGACAGGAACCAGTTCACCTCCCGCACCCGGCCCATGGCAAGTCCGATGAGGATCCCGGCCACCGCTCCGATCGCGACGCCCTCCACGATCGAGCCGACGCTCGCGAGAGCGGCCGACCAGAACGACGCGCTCGCAATCGTGGACGGGATCGCCATCACGATCCCGCTCGGCGTCGCGACGAAATCCGGGAGATTGATGCGCACGTAGATCTCCCAGATGCAGAGCAGGGCTGCTCCCGCGACGATCAGTGCGAGCCGCTCGCGCGTGAGCCAGCGCGGCGGTGAGCCCGGTCGGCGGGTCGCCGCGGGGTCTAACCGACTGCGGTGTGCCGCCATCGCACTAAATACCGTTCGATCAATTCGCCGACGCTGACCAGCACCACGGCGAGCGCGGCCACGAACACCGTGACGGCAAGCACCGAGGGTGTGTCGATCATGCTCGTGCCCTGCAGGAGAACGGCCGCCACACCGTCGGGATTGAGAAAGAACTCCGCGACGAGCGTCCCGGCCATTGCGAGCGCGATCGACTGCTTGATGCCCGTCATCGCGTAGGGAGTGACGTACGGCACGATCACGTCACGCCAGAGCTGCCCCTCGCTCGAGCCGAAGATCGCGGCCACATCGAGATGCTGGCGCGGAATGCTGCGCGCGCCCTCCATCACCCCCAGCAGGATCGGGAAGATCGAGATCAGCACGGCGACGAGAACCCGCGACCAGAATTCGAAGCCGAACGTTACGGACACAAACGGGACGAGCGAGATCGTCGGCGTCGCGTAGAGTACGTAAATGTACGGCTCGACGGCGGCCGCGATCAACTTCATCCGGGCCAGCACGAGCCCGACCGAGACCCCGACCACGATTGAGATGCCGAGCGTAACCCCGTAGAGCTTCCCCGACACGGCGAGGGCCGACAGGAGCGGA
Source organism: Betaproteobacteria bacterium (assembly GCA_023266235.1). GTDB lineage: Bacteria > Pseudomonadota > Gammaproteobacteria > Burkholderiales > SG8-41 > PALSA-1004. The sequence goes on along the minus strand of JAHFRL010000087.1, from coordinate 11,513 downwards.
CCGCCGTACAGCATCTCCCAGAGCCGGCCCATGGTCGTCGTGAAGGAGACGAACAGGATGCCGAAGCTGTCGCCGAGAGCCTGCCACACACCGAGCAACAGCACGATGCTCGATGCGTAGCAGGCTGCCCGGATCCACGGCGCACCGGCGGAACGGACGTGCCCGACGCGCCGCCCGAAGGACTCTGTCCTTACGGCAGTTGTCAGTCGCTCACTCACTCGCGCTCGGTCGCCGTGCGCCTCACTGTCCCAGCTTGCCGAATTTCGACTCCACGCGCTTCAACGCCTCGGCGTAAAGCGACTTATCGACGATCTTGTCGTAGCCGGGCTTTTTGTCGGCCTTGATCGAGCCGATCTTCACGAGCTCGTCCAGTTGGCTCATGACCTGCGACTGATCGAGGCCGTCGTTGTTCACCCAGTACCCGATCGCCTGGTAGCCGTCGATTGAGGCCTGGGCCACCTGCAAGTCGATTTGGCTCGCGTTGGCGGCCACCTTCGCGAATGCGAGCTTGTCGGCCGGCGCTTTGCTTCCCATCATTTTCTGGGAGCGGATCCAGCCCTCGAGGAAGCGGATGAGCCCTTCCTTGTTTTCCGCGATCGCCTTCTTGCTGGCGATCAGCATCGCGTAGTGCAATCCTTTCTTGATCGCCGGGGGTGCGGCAATCTGGCGCCATTTCTTGCCGGTTTTGAACTCGACCTGGGCGAGTTCATCGACATGCCAAACGCCCGCGTGGATCTGTCCGGCGATCCCGGCCTTCACGAGCGGCGCATTCGCGAGGTCGATCGGCTTGAGGTCGCTGAGCTGGAGCCCGCAGGTCGCCACCACCGCCCCCAGGTAAAGAGTCCGCGCGTTGTTGATGCCGTCGGCGGCGACTGTCTTGCCCTTCAGGTCCTGGCAACTTTTCACTCCCGGATCATCCGACGCGATGATCCAGTCCTGGTTGGGCATTCCGGCGATTGCAACCACATCCGCGCCCCCTGCGATCAGGTTGAGAGCCGGCTGCGACGCGGTGAACCCGACCGCAACATCGCCGGTGACGACCGCCTTCGCCGTGTCCGAGCCCCGCTGGAACCAGCGGAAGGTCACGTCGGCGCCGGCCGCCTTGAAGTAGCCCATCGCTTCCGCGACGTCGGCGAAAGTGTTCGAGAAAATGGGCGGGCGCCCGATCGCCGAAACCGCGATCTGAACGGGCTTGACGCTCGACTGCGCCCAAGCGCCGGTGGGGACGGCGAACGCAATCGCCGCGAGCGCAGCCATCGCGCCAAATAACGTTTTCTGTTGCACGCATCTGAATCCGGTAAATGTACTCATGCTCCTTCTCCTCCTTGTTGATTGAACAAGTCATGCCAGACCTGATCCCGCAGGTTGATGAACGACGGGCTCGAGACGACTTTCCGGTCGCGTGGACGGGGCAGATCGACCTTGCGCACCGCTCGAACGTGCGCCGGACGGCCCGCCAGGACGACGACCCTGTCACCCATCAGCACTGCCTCGTCGATGGCATGAGTGACGAACATCATGGCGGTTGGCCGGCTGTCCCAGATTCGCAGCAGCTCGAACTGGAGTTGCTCCCGCGTTTGGGCATCGATCGCGCTGAAGGGCTCGTCCATGAGCAGGAGCTTGGGCTCCATCACGAGCGCTCTCGCCAGCCCCGCGCGTTGCTGCATGCCGCCGGAAAGCTGGTGCGGATACGACTTCTCGAACCCCACGAGCCCGACGAGCACGATCGCCTCTACGACGCGGCGTTCGATCTCCTCTCCGGGGACACGCCGCAATTTCAGGCCGTACGCGATGTTGTTCCAGAGGTTTTTCCACGGGAAGAGCCCGAAGTGCTGGAACACCATCGACACGCTCGGCAGCGGTTTGTCGACCACCTGCCCGTCGATACGGATCTCCCCGCCGTCGAGCAGGGTCAACCCACCCACGCAGCGGAGCAGCGTAGTCTTGCCGCACCCGGACGGCCCGACGATGCTGACGACCTCCGAGCTGCCGACCTTGAGGCTGACGTCCGCGAGAACTTTGAGGTCCCCGTAGTGCACCTCCGCGTTCTCGACCACCAGCCGTGCCTCTCCCGGATCGTTCATCGGCGGGGAACCCGCTGCGCGCGGATCAGCCGTCGTCGAAGTCCTTCCGTCACCCGAGCCGCCTCTGGCGCTACGGCCGCTGCGCCAAACAGCGATGCACGCCGGGGGATGCAGGGTACTCCAACCGCACGTCAGCCGAACACTTCCCGACTTGAGTGTGCGACGAGTTCCAATCCGGTCGGATTCGATGTAACCCATTAAGCAAGACTATACTCCGCTCGAAGTGGGAAGAACCGACTCATGCCGCGAGGTTGGATATATGTCATAATTTTTCGACGCGGTCAACTCGGAACAGGAAGCTGCTAACTGTGATGGAGGAACCATGATACGAGCTGCAATCGTCGGGCTTGGCTGGTGGGGAAGGACGATCGTCGACGCCGTGCAGGGCAAGAGTGATCAGATCACTTTCGTCGCCGGCAACACGCGCACCCGCGCGAAGGCGGAAGATTTCTGCAAGGAGCGCAAGATCGAGCTGCGCGACGATCTGGACGGCATACTCAAGGACCGCGGCATCGACGCGGTCGTCTATACCACGCCTCATAGCCAGCACGAGGAACACGTCAAACGCGCGGCACAGGCGGGCAAGCACATCTACGTGGAGAAGCCGTTTACGCTGACCGTGGCGAGCGCCAGATCGGCGCTCGACGCGGTCAAGAAGGCGGGCGTCGTGCTCGGCATCGATTATCAACGCCGGTTCCATCCCTCCGTCGGCGAAATTCGCGCCCGTGTCAGGGACGGCCGCCTGGGCACGATCTGTTTTGGGGTGGCCGAGGCGACGGCGCCCGGCGGACTTTTCATGCCGAAGGAGTCGTGGCGCACCAACCCGCATGAGACCCCGGTCGGCGCAATGACTGGAATAGGCGTCCATCTCGTCGATGGATTCATCGATCTTTGCGGCGAGATCGCGCAGGTCTATTGCGTCAACACGCGGCGGGCAGCCCCGCTCGTTGACGACACGACAACCGTCACGCTCATACACAAAAACGGCGTGACATCGAGTTTCAACTGCTCAATTGCGACCGCTGCCAATTATCGCGTCGCGCTCTACGGCACGCGCGGTCTCGCCGAGACCGACAGGAATCTGGATGTGTTTCGCTTCAGTCCGGCGCCCGACAAGCCGGGGCATCCCCCGCCCGCGCAGCCGGAGATCATCGACCATAAGGGCGTCAATCCGGTGAAACTGGGTCTGGAGACATTCGCGGCGGCAGTTCGCGGCGATGCGGCGTTCCCGATTTCCGCGGAGCAGATCATTCACGGTGTGGCCGTCTTCGAAGCGATCGTGAAGTCGGTAGAGACGGGCAACCCGGTCAAGGTGAGCTAAAACACACTCGTTGCCGAAAATCGCGATGGTTGCGGGAACTCTTGTAGCTTGGAAGGCGCAGTAGCATGGATTATCGTGAGGTCAGCGAGGTTCGCGACGGCATGCGGATCGATTGGGATGTGCCGGTCGAGATGGAAGACGGCGTGGTCTTGCGGGCCGACGTCTACCGGCCGGTCGCGGATGGCAAGTATCCCGTCATCCTGACCTACGGTCCCTACGGCAAGTGGCTGCATTTCGGCGACCTGTATGTCGAACAGTGGCGCCGCATGTGCGAGGAGCATCCGGACGTGCCCGCGGGTTCCACCAACAAGTACCAGAACTGGGAAGTGGCCGATCCGGAGAAGTGGGTGCCGGACGGATACGCAGTCGTGCGCGTCGACTCGCGCGGCGCCGGCCGCTCGCCCGGGCTGCTCGATCTGTGGTCGCTGCGTGAGGCTCGGGATTTCTATCATTGTGTGGAGTGGGCGGCGGAGCAGCCCTGGTCGAACGGAAAGATTGGACTCAACGGCATTTCCTATTACGCCATGAACCAGTGGCAGGTTGCGGCGCTGCAGCCGCCGCATCTGGCGGCGATCTGCATCTGGGAGGGCGCGGCCGATTATTACCGTGATCTCAGCCATCACGGCGGCATCTACTGCACGTTCGCCGACACCTGGTTTCCGGGGCAGGTCACCAAGGTGCAGCATGGCAAGGGCAGGAACGGCTATCGCAGCCGCATGAACGGCGACTGGGTATCCGGACCCGAGACCCTGAGCGAGGAAGAACTCGGCGCTACCCGGCGTGATTTCGCAGTCGACTGTTTTGCCAGCCCGCTGGCGAGCGACGATTACTGGATTTCGCGCATGCCTGACTGGTCGAAAGTGAAGACGCCACTCCTTTCATCGGCGAACTGGGGCGGGCAGGGCCTGCATCCGCGTGGCAACTTCGAGGGCTTCGTGCGCGCGGCCTCCAAAGAGAAGTGGCTCGAGGTGCACGGCATCGAACACTGGACTGAGTTCTATACGGACTATGGCATCAGGATTCAGAAGCGCTTCTTCGGCCATTTCCTGAAGGGCGAGGACACCGGGTGGTCGAAGCAACCCAAGGTGACTTTGCTGGTGCGCCATCCGGGAGAGAAGTTCGTCGAGCGCCATGAGGACGAATGGCCCCTCAGGCGGACGCGATGGACGAAGTTTCATTTGCACCCCGAGGGCCATACCCTTACGATCGACGCGCAAAAGAAGGCGGACAGCGTCACTTACGGCGGCCTTTCGGATGGCGTAACGTTTCTCACGCCGCCGCTCGAGGAGGATACGGAAATCACGGGCCCGATCGCGGCCAAGCTGTGGGTCTCGTCCGCCACTGAGGATGCCGACTTGTTTCTGGTGGTGCGCGCGTTCACTCCGGACTTGAAGGAGGTCACTTTCATGGGGGCGCTCGACCCGCACACGCCGATTGCGCAAGGCTGGCTCCGCGCCTCCCATCGCAAGCTGGATAAGGCGCTATCACGGCCCTACCGGCCCTATCACACGCATGACGGAATTCAGAAACTCTCGCCGAACGGGATCTATGAGCTCGACATCGAGGTGTGGCCGACCTGTGTCGTGCTGCCCGAGGGCTATCGAGTCGGCCTCACCGTGCGCGGCCGCGATTACGAATGGTCCGGCGGCACGGTCAAGGGCCTCGGTAATCTGAATGCAGTGTTTACTGGCGTCGGCCCCTTCCGTCACAACGACCCGCGCGATCGGCCTGCCGAAGTGTTCGGCGGCGACGTGACGCTGCATATGGGACCGGATCGCCAGGCCTGCGTGCTGCTGCCGATCATCCCGCCGAAATAGCGTGGCCACTTATGAATATCGATCTGCACAATCATGTAATTCCGCCGACCATCATCGATGCGATCACTCGCAGCCCCGACCGCTACGGCACGAAAATCGAGATCAGGGATGGCAAACGCTACTTCAACGCGCATGGCCCGATGGCGGAGCTCAAGCCCGCTTTTTACGACGTCGATGCCAAGGTCGAATGGATGGACCGTGTCGGCATGGATGTTGCCGGCATCTCGGTCGCGCCGCCGATCTTTTTTTATTCGCTGAGTCCGGAAATCGGGCTGGAGGCGGCGCGGCTTGCGAACGACGGCATCGCCCAGATGGTCGCCCAGCGACCGGATCGCTTGCGCGGCCTGGCCCATTTACCAATGCAGGATCCTGACGCGGCGATTACCGAACTCGAACGCGTCGTGAAGGAACATGAATTCAAGGGCATTGAAATGGGGACGTCGATCGAAAACGACCCGCTCGCTCATCCCAAATTTCGCAAGGTGCTGAAGGCCATAGAACAATCGGGTTGTTTCATTTTCACGCATCCGTATCACTGCCTGGCGCGGGGCGAAGTTCTGGAAGACTATTACCTGGGCAACTTCGTTGGATTCCCTCTCGATACGACACTGATGGTGGCGCATCTCATGTTCAGCGGCGCGCTCGACGAGCTGAAGAAACTGCGCATTTTGCTGGCGCACGGCGGCGGCTTCGTGCCTTACCAGATCGGCCGTTTTGCACACGGTCATCGCGTGCGCCCCGAACCAAAAAAGAATACGCAAACTTCGCCGCGTGACTTGTTGCGCCGATTTTATTTCGACGCGCTCACGCACGATCCACAGGCAGCACGGCATCTGATCAATATCGCAGGACAGGACCGTGTGGTGATAGGAACAGACCATCCCTTTGATATGGGTCCGGACGAACCCATTGCTTCGATTGATGCGATTCCGGGTCTCACGACGAGCGAGCGCGAAGCCGTTTGCGAGAAGACCGCCAAGGATTTGCTGGGCGAAGCTTGAGAACTCTTCGGCGCAATTCAGAGGACTCGGAATAGCGGCACCAAGCGCGAGGTTTTCCGGAGTTTTTACACAGGCTCGGCCGCGAGCAGACATTGCCGGGCATAGCCCGTCAAATAGATTTAACCTGTTCCCGCGCTAGCGTTTAACGCCCGACAGCTCCTCGAACAGCAATCCTAACGCAGCGTTGTCGAGCCCGTCGCGGCCGGTCGCGCACAGCGCGGCGAACATCTGCGCGCCGAGCGCGGTCACCGGCATGTAACAACCGCTTGCGGTGCCGGCGCCGAGCGCGAGCTTGATGTCCTTCAGCATCAGATTAGCGCGGAATCCCGGCGCGAGCGCGCCGTCGAGCAGGCGCTTGCCCTGGTTCTCCAGCACGAAGCTTCTGGCCGATCCGCCGAGCAGTGCATCGCGCACCTTGTAGGGATCGATGTTCATTTTCTTCGCCAGCGCGAACGCTTCCGACACCGCCATCAGCGTGCCGACGATGACGAGCTGGTTGCACGACTTGCACAACTGACCGGCGCCGCTGCCGCCGATGTGCGTAAACGTCTTGCCGATCGCCTTGAACACCGGCATGCAGCGCTCGAGCACTGCCGCGTCGCCGCCGATCATGCACGACAGCGTGCCGTCGAGCGCGCCCTTGGGTCCGCCGCTGATCGGCGAGTCGAGCATGTGCACGCCCTTTTCACGCAGGCGCCTGGCGAAATCAACCGTCGCGGTTGCCGAGATGGTGCTGCAATCGATCACCACCGCGTTGCGCTTCAAACCGTGAATCAGGCCGTCGTCGCCGAAGATCACTTTCTCGACGTCCGGCGTGTCGGGCACGCACAGCAGCACGATTTCGGTGACGCCCGCGACGCCGGCGGGCGTTGCCGCGGGTCGCGCGCCATCGCGCACCAGCTCCTCCATCTTGGCCTTGCTGCGGTTGTGCACCGTGACCTTGAATCCGGCCTTGAGCAGGTTGCGCGCCATCGCGGCGCCCATGATGCCGAGGCCGACGAAGCCGAGCGGCGTCGATGTCGTCACTATATTGGTCATCTGCGCCGCCTTATTTGCGCTTCGCGAGCCGGGTCGAGCGCAGCACGCTCGCGCGCGCCGCGGCGCCCGCCATCATGAACGAAAGATCGGAGCCCGCCAGTATGAATCGCATGCCCATGCCGATGTATTTCTGCATCAGCGGCGGATCGTAGACGCCGCCCATGCCCGGAAACTTGCGGTGCTTGCGCGCCGCGGCGATCACCGTGGCATACGCTTCCTCCACCTTTTTGTGCGTGAACTGCCCGGGAATGCCCATCTCGGCGCACAAGTCGTTGGTGCCGATCAGCAGCACGTCAACGCCTTTCACCGCCGCGATTGCATCGGCGTTTTTGATCGCGGCCGGCGTCTCGAGCATGACGATGAGCAGCGTCTCCTGATTGATGAGCTTCATCGTCTCGCCGACCGGGAGGCTTTTGAAACCGAGCTGCGGCTGCCCGCCCGCGACCGAACGGTGGCCGAGCGGCGGATACTTGCAGTTCGCCACGACGCGCTGCGCTTCGGCGACGGTATCGACGTGCGGCACCACGATGCCCTGCGCGCCGGAATCGAGCACCCGCGACGCATGGTAATGCTCCTTGCCCGGCACGCGCACGAGCGGAGTGACCCCGGTCGTAAGCGCCGCGGACGCCAGCTGCGCCGCCAGATCGACGTCCATCGAGCCGTGCTCCATGTCGATGAACAGCCAGTCGTAGCCGCAAGTTTTGGCGACTGCCGCGATGTCGACGGTGCGCGCCTGGCGCACGCCCATGCCGAGCGCGAGTTTGCCCGCGATGAGTTGACGCTTGGTGTGATTCGGAATGATGACCATGATCGCTCCCTTCGGGACGTTGAGTGTTGACAATTTAGATTGCCCGGCCACAATAGGCAAGCGCTGAAAAAGCGGTAAATAGGAAATGGTGAATAGTGAATGGTGAGGCGCGATGGGTTACCCTATTCCCCATTTCCCATCACCCATTCACGGGCCCTTATGAAAACACTGCGTCTCATTGCATTGTTGCTGCTGTGCGCGGCCGTGCAGGTTCACGCGCAAGCGTATCCCGCCAAGACCGTGCGCATCGTGGTCGGCTTCGCGCCGGGCGGCTCGACCGACGTCACCGCGCGCATCATGGCGCAGGAGCTCACCAAGCTCTGGAACCAGCAGGTCGTCGTCGACAACCGCCCGGGCGCGAGCGGCATGATCGGCGCCGAGCTCGCGGCGAAAGCGCCGCCCGACGGCTATACGCTGCTGGTATCGCCGCAGACCAGCATCGTGGTCGCGCCGCTGCTGTTCCAGAAAATGGCCTATGACCCGATCAAGGACTTTGCGACCGTCGCGGTCGTCGGCTCGTCACCGCAGCTGCTCGTGATCCACCCGTCGCTGCCGCCGAAGAACTTCAGGGAATTCGCCGCGTTCGCCAGGGCCAACGCGAAACAGTTGTCCTTCGGCTCGGGCGGCATCGGCTCGACACCCCATCTCGCGGGCGAGCTCTTGAACCTCTCGCTCAAGATCAAGATGGTGCACGTGCCGTACAAAGGCGAGAATCCGGCGCTTGCCGACGTGCTCGGCGGGCAGTTGCCGTTGATGTTCTCCAATCTGCCGGTCTCGATGCCGCACGCCAAGGCGGGGAAGCTGCGTGCGCTCGCCGTCACGAGCCTGCAGCGCTCGCAGATCGCGCCCGAATATCCGACCGTCGTCGAGTCCGGAATTCCGGATTTCGACACAGCCACCTGGAGCGGCCTCTACGTGCCGGCCGCGACGCCCCGAGAACTCATCATGCGCGTGAACGCCGACGTCAATAAAGCGCTCAATCTGCCCGAAGTCCGGCAACGCATGCTGAGCCAGGGAATCGATCAGGGCACGGCCACCACGCCCGAAGCTCACGCAGCGTTTGTGAAGTCCGAAATCGTGCGCTGGGGCAAGGTCATCAAGGAAGCGGGCGTGCGCGTCGAATAAATGCACCCCATCGTCATCATCGGCAGCGGCCTCGCGGGTTACAACGTCGCGCGCGAGCTGCGCAAGCTCGACAAGCAGGCTCCTTTGCTGGTGATCTCCGCCGACAGCGGGCATTACTATTCGAAACCGATGCTGTCGAACGCGTTCACGACGAAGAAGACTCCCGAGACTCTCCCGATGAACAAGGCTGAGCAGATGCCGGGCCAGCTCAGTGCGACCGTGCGCCCGCACACGCGCGTGACCGCGATCGATCCGGCCGCGCATCAAATCCGCATCGGCGATGAGACCGTCACCTACTCGAAGCTCGTACTCGCCCTCGGCGCTGAGCAGATCCGGCTGCCGCTCACCGGCAGCGCGGCGGACCGCGTGCTGAGCGTCAACAGTCTCGACGACTACGCGCGTTTCCGGGCGACGGTCGACGGCAAACATTCGATCGCCGTGATCGGCGCGGGGCTCATCGGCTGCGAGTTCGCAAACGATCTGTCTGGCGCGGGATACAAGGTCAGCGTGATCGACATCGCCAGCCAGCCGCTGCCGCGGCTGCTGCCGCCGGAAGGCGGCGCGCTCTTGAAGCGCAAGCTCGAATCAATCGGCGTAACGTGGCATCTTGGCACCAGCGTTGCAGCGATCGACACGCGGGGTGACGGCGTGCGCGTGACACTCGCGAACGGCGACGCGTTCGACGCGGACGTCGTGCTGTCGGCGGTCGGATTGAAACCGCTTACGGCGCTCGCACGGGCGGCCGGACTCAAGATAAACCGCGGCATCGTCGTCAATCGCCATCTCGAAGCGAGCGCGCCAGACGTTTGCGCGCTCGGCGATTGCGCCGAAGTCGAAGGCCTGGTGCTGCCGTTCGTGATGCCGATCATGCACGCGTCACGCGCGCTCGGCGCCACGCTTGCCGGCAAGCCGACGGCCGTGACCTATCCGGCGATGCCGGTGCTGGTGAAAACACCGGCGTGCCCGACCATCGTTTCACCGCCGGCAGACCCGGCGGCGGGTACGTGGGAAGTTACCGCAGCGGAAGACAGCGTGAAATCGTTGTTCCTGGATGCCAAGGGAAAATTGCTCGGCTTTGCATTGAATGGCAAGGCCACTGAAGAACGCGCGGCGTTGACCAAACAGCTGCCGCCGGTGCTGGGCTGACGGCCGTTAGAGCGTGCGGGCGCGAGAGCGGGAGATGGACGCCCTTGGTTTCTCCCTCTCACGACCTCCCGATCTCACGCGTTCACGGGGGTTCCTTATGTTGCCGAACTGTTGCTTCACCCATAATCCCCACTGAAGCCGCCACAACGATCAATCCAGGCCGCTTGCCAGAGCATTGCGGCGGCCACTCTGCGAATCGACGCCGTATCGCGAGTGGCGCTCACGTGTGCGGCGGAATGGAAGCCCGCGCGCGGCACCGGTAAAGCCACAGCAACGCAAGAACGACGAACGAGCCTGGTAGCAGTAGCATCAGCGCACATGCAAACCACGTCGCCAACGTGCGCAGCTGCGACAGCAGGTTCTGCGCATGGCGTGACGATCCGTGATTCGCCCGGTGTGGGAATTGTTCAGTGGCAATCATGAGCCTGACCCTCCGCTTAACCCTCTCTCACCCGCCACGCAGCGCCTGCACCGCCCGCCGCAGGCGGCGCACCAGCGTGACAGCGCCACCGGCGACGACGATGGCAAGCGCGAGCGCCATCGTTCCGCGCCCACTCATATCCGATGACCGCTGCCATGCGGCTGGTGTCGCCGCCATCCACAGCGCGGCGAGAGCGACGACGACCATGCGCATGGGCTTGGCCATCGGCCCGCAGTAGTCCATCGGCGCACCGGCGAGGCGGCACTGCACGCGGACGTAGCTCACGAGCGTCGCCGTGAGAGCGGCGGCCCATCCTAGCGTCGGGTCGGCACCGAGCGCATAGCCCGCGCCGATGAGCGTGGCGGCGTCGGTAATCCGGTCGGGCACCTCGTTCCACAGGAGCCCCACCGGGGTGGACTGGCCTGTCTCGACCGCCATCACGCCGTCGAGGATGTTGCATGCGCCGCGCAGCATGATGAAAGCGACCGCGAGCAGCCATACGCCGCGCACGAGCGCTTCGCCCGTGACGTGCGGCGTGCACGCGAGCAGCGCACCCGAGGCGAGCCCGGCTGCGAGGCCGGCCACGGAGATGGCGTTTGGGGTCGCGCCGCGCCGCGCAAGTGCAAACGCAAGCGGCACCCAGACGCCGACCTCGCGCAGCCGCAGCGGCCGGCGGTCGGTGGATGCGCCCTGGGTTTTGTCTTGTCTGATCATTGCCGCCCCATGAGATACATCCCGCCCACGAGCAACAG
>JAHFRL010000086.1 GCA_023266235.1 Betaproteobacteria bacterium | reverse complement strand
TGGTCCGTGGGTTGAATGGCTGAGGAAAAGTTACCCTATCTATTCCGGGCACCCAGGGGGCAACCCGTTCATGCCGGGTGTAATAATTTCCCGTTTCCTTTTGTGGGGTTAAACCATGGGCGGGGCATCCGAACATCGCTATCTGAAGACTCTCGACGCCGATCTGGTCAAGGCGGTAACCCGCGCTGCGCGCCGCGCAAAGAAATCGCCGGCAGAACTGGTGCGCGAGCTGATCCTTGACGGTTTGCAGGAAGCGGACGATTACCGCGCCGTGCTTGCCTTTCGCAAAAAGCGTGGCCGCACCTACAGCCACGCCGAAGTAAAGAAACTGTGACATTCACGATGCGTCGCGCACCGTGTTTGTCGTGCGCATCGGGGACCGCAAGGAAGTCTACCGCTAGTCACGTGTCAGCCGCGCACCGCAGCCAATTTTGTAGCAGCGGAGGAATAAATATCAGTGTAACTTTTCCGTGAAGTGAACTCGGTGAGATTCGAGACACGGTCACCCTGAATGCCGGCGCGCACACCGATCAGGCGTTAGCGCTGCGCTTCAGGTGCTCGGTGAAAAACGCCAGCATTTCATGCCATGAGCCGCGCGACGCCCGCTCGCGGTAGCGCTTGTCTATGAAGTTCTGGAACGCGTGGCCCGCATTGAGATAAGTGTGGAACTCGTGCCATTTGGCGAGCCGCGTCAGCTCGGCGTCGATTTTCTTCACGTCGTCGGGCGACGGATTCGTGTCCTCGGCGCCGAAAAAGCCGATGACCGGACATTGGATGCTGGCCGAGCGCTCGAACGGGCTCGGGCCGTCGCCCAGCGCTTTCATGATGTTGCCGCCGTAAAACACCGCCGCCGCCTTGAGCTCGGCAATCGCGGTCGCCGCGAGGTAGCTCACGCGCCCGCCCATGCAAAAACCGACGATGCCGAGCGGCGTAACCTGTACGCGCAATGTCTTGAGGTGCGCGATGGTGGCGTTGAGATCGGCGATGATCTCCTTGTCGATCAGCATACTTGTGCGTTTAGTGGGGTCCGCATCCGCCGGCTGGCGATGAAACAGCTCGGGGGCCGCCACCACGTAGCCCTCGCGGTGCAGCCGGTGCACCGCATCCTGCATCTGCGCATCGATGCCGCCCGCGTGCTGCGCCACGAGGACCCCGGGATGCGGCCCCGGCCGGTCGGGCACCCCGAGGTAGATGCGCATGGCCTTGCCGTCGACTTGTGTTATTTCCCAACGCACGGTCATGCTTGGTCCTCCTGATTCAACTGCTCATTTTGCCATAAGCAGCGGGGCGTCCAATCCCCGTAAGCTGTGCGTTTCCGGTTGCCGCTGGTTATTTCATAATGTAAAATCTGGCGCAACCCGCCGTAAATAAATCCAAATTTTTCCCGCCGTGGCAGAACAAGAAGCCAAGTCGTCGATCCAGGTGATCGCGCGCATGCTGAGCCTGCTCGATGCGCTGGCACGCCATTCCGCGCCGGTGAATCTGAAACAGCTCGCGGCGGAAACCAGGCTCCATCCGTCGACGGCGCACCGTATCCTCAGCGTGATGGTGCAAAATCGCATCGTCGATCGCATCGAGCCCGGCACTTACCGTCTCGGCATGCGGCTGCTCGAACTCGGCACGCTGGTCAGATCGCGCATCAGCATCCGGCAGGAAGCGCTGCCCTACATGCAGCAGCTGCACCAGCAGCTCGGCGAAACCGTCAACCTCTCGGTACGCCATGATGACGAAGTCATTTACGTCGAGCGCACGTCATCAGGCACCCAGATGATGCGCGTGATGCAGATTATCGGCGCACGCGCGCCGCTGCACATCACCGCGGTCGGCAAAATCTTTCTCGCCGCCGACGGCTCCGAAAAATGCCAGGAATACGCGAAGCGCACCGGGCTGCCCAGGTTCACCGAAAACACGCTCACCGAGCCGGCGAGCCTGCTGAAGGAAATCGAGCGCGCGCGCCAGCAGGGCTACGCGTTCGACAATGAAGAAGCCGAGAAGGGCGTGTCGTGCGTCGGTGCCGGAATTTACGACGACGACGGGCGCCTGATTGCGGGGTTATCGGTGTCGGCGCCGTCCGAGCGCTTCGACAAGGCGTGGGCGCCGCAGGTCAAGCAGATGGCCGAGCGCATTTCGCGCGCCATTGGGCACAATGCGGGCCATCGGGCCTGAATGCACCGCCGCGCGCTCAGGCCTTGGGCATGCCGTCTTTGAACGCCTGCTTCAACTGCGCGCGGAATTCCGGCGAGTCCTTGTGGCCGTGCACCGCGACCGCGTGCTGCACGGCGATTTCCAGCAATTCCTTCTCGCTGTCCGCCGAAATCGCGACCGTGCATTTGGCGACGCTCGGGAAATCGCGACAATCGATATATTTGCGTCCCATGCTTTCCTCCTGTCCAAGGTGTTGCGCATCGACGCGCCATGCCTTTCGCGCAGCGCGTGGTAACGCCATGTTCCATCCTACTCGGAATTTTCCGGATTTCAACTTCCATCTCCGGCCGGCGGGCGCGACAGGAATTTGATGCTGGATCAGCGACTTGTATTTCTCGATCTCGAAACCACGGGCGCCACCGCGACCCATGATCGCATCACCGAAATCGGGCTGATCGAAGTCGAACGCGGCCGCTTCGCCGGCGAGTGGAGCACGCTCGTCAATCCCGAGACGCGCATTCCGCCCTTCATCGAAGCGCTGACCGGCATCAGCAACGACATGGTCGCGCTGGCGCCGACTTTCGCCGAGGTTGCGCGCGAGCTCAAGGCGCGGCTCGACGGCAAGCTGCTGGTGGCGCATAACGCGCGCTTCGACTACGGTTTCCTGAAAAACGAATTCAGCCGCCTCGGCGTCAAATACCATTCCCGCGTCGTGTGCACGGTGAAGCTTTCGCGCAAGCTCTTCCCCGGCCATGCGCGCCACAACCTCGATAGCCTGATGCAGCGCCACGGCGTCGCCTGCGGCGCCCGCCACCGCGCGCTCGGCGACGCGCGCGTGCTGTGGGATCTGGTGCAGAAATGGCGCGACGAACTCGGTGCCGAAGCGCTCGCCGCGGCCGCCGCGGCACAGGTCAAGGCGCCGACGCTGCCGCCGGGACTGTCGGAGCTGGTGCTCGACGAGATACCCGAGACGCCCGGCGTCTACCTGTTCTATGGCGAGAACGAGATGCCGCTGTACGTCGGCAAGAGCGTCAACCTGCGTTCGCGCGTGCTGGCGCATTTTGCGGGTGACCACCGGCTCGCCAAGGACATGCGCATCGTGCGGCAGGTCAAGCGCATCGACTGGAAGGAAACCGCCGGCGAGCTCGGCGCGCTGCTCGAAGAAGCGCGCTTGGTCAAGGAACTCCTGCCGACCATGAACCGGCAACTGCGGCGCAACAGCGATTTGTGCGCATTTGCATGGGATCCGGCGCAACGCGAGGCGCCGCGGCTGATCCGCGGAGCTGACATCGATTTCAGCGACACGGCCAATGTCTACGGCGTGTTTCGCTCCAAGCGCGCGGCGCTCGACACGCTGCGCAACCTGGCGCAGGCGTTCGAGCTGTGCCTGATCGCAACCGGCCTCGAAAAAGGCAGCGGCCCGTGTTTCGCGCACCAGATCGAGCGCTGCCGCGGCGTGTGCGCCGGCAAGGAAAGCCGGGCGCAGCACGATCTGCGGCTCGCGGAAGCGTTGCGCGAATTGAAGCTCGCGGCGTGGCCGTTCAAGGGGCGCATCGGCGTGCGCGAAGCGAACGGCGAACGCACCGAGCTGCACGTGCTCGATCACTGGTGCCACCTCGGCACGGTGCGCTCCGAACACGAGCTCGATGCGCTGGACGCGCAGCCGTCGTTCGACCTCGACACCTACAAAATCCTGAAACGCTTTCTTGCAAGCACAAAAAACTCTATCGAAGTTGTCCAGTTTGCGCGTTAAGGACGCGTTTCAGGATGGGCGATACCGGACGCGACAACGGCACACTCGCGGCGCAGACGACCCGCCTGCATTGAGGTGGCGGCAGGCGGGGTCGCCTGCGCTACTGCCACCTATGCATCGCGCATCGGGCATAATTCCGGTGCTGCACCACGTTGCAAGCGGGTGATTCAACCAGGGAGGTCTCATGAGATCAGCCATGAAAATTGCGCTGTTTACGCTGTCGGCATGCGGTCCCGCGCTGTGTCTGGCCCAAACCTACCCGAGCAAACCGGTCCGCTTCATCATCAATTTCCCGCCCGGCGGGCCGACCGACATCGTAGGCCGCATGGCTGCGGATACGTTGTCGCGGAGCTGGGGCGTGCAGGTGGTGGCCGACAACCGCGCCGGCGCCGGCGGCAACATCGGCGCGGAGCTGTGCGCGAAATCCGCGCCCGACGGCTACACGCTCTGCATGTTCACCGTCGCCCAGAGCATCGCGCCCAGCATCTATTCGAAATTGCCGTACGCTCCACTCAAGGATTTTGCGCACGTGACGCTGCTCGCCACGCTCCCCAGCCTGCTGCTCACGCATCCGTCGGTGCCGGCGAAGAACGTGAAAGAGCTGGTCGCGCTCGCCAAGGCCAGGCCCGGCGTGTTGAGTTATGCCTCGACCGGCAACGGCACCAGCCCCCACATGCTGATGGAAATGTTCAAGATGCTGGCCGGCATCAACATGGTGCACATCCCCTACAAGGGCGCGGCGCCGGCGATGATCGACCAGATCTCCGGGCAGGTCGAAGTCGCGTTCAGCACCGCGATTGCGGCGTTGCCCTACGTGCAGCAGGGCAAGGTGCGGGCGCTCGCTGTTTCCACCCGGGAGCGCTTCCCGCCGCTGCCCGATCTGCCGACCATGGAACAAGCCGGCGTGAAGGGATTCGAGGGCAGCTCGTGGAACGCCGTAGTGATGCCGGCGGGCGCCCCGCGCGAGATCGTGACGAGGATCAACCGGGAACTGGCGAAGCTCATGCGCGCGCCGGAAACCCGGGAACGCATGACGGCCATGGGCGGCATCGCCATCGGCAGCTCGCCGGAGGAATTCGTCGCGTATCTCAAGGCCGACATGGAGCGCTGGGCCAAGGTCGCCAAAGCGGCCAAGGTCAGGCTTGACTGAGTGGCACAACGCATGAAACTGCATGCTGGTCACGCGACTGCACGATGAGCGAGCCTGAGCAGTTTTCGCCAGAATGGCCGCCGGAGATCGTGCGCGTCACCCGTACGCCGGACGGCGTGAGGATTTATTTCCCGCCGCTGCGCGCATGGCGCTTCGCGTTGCGCCTCGCGCTGTGCGGAGTCGCGCTGCTGGTGCCCGCGCTGATTGCAGGCATCGCGTTTGCGCCGGCCGGTAAACACGATACGGTGGCGATCCTTACACTGGTGCTGACCGCAGCTTTCGTCTATCCGCTGATGCTGTTCGGCGCCGTCTTCGTGCTGGTCGCGCTGTTCGCGGTCTCGACTTCACTCACGGTCGAAGCGGCGGCGCATCGCATCCGCGCGGTACGGCGTGTTTTCGGCATCAAGGTGCGCGACCGCGTGCTGCCGCGCGCGGCCATCGCCGTCCTCGAGCAGGAAACGGCGACCGCGCCGCGCGGGCTTGGCGGCAACACCTACTTCCGGCTGGTCGTGCTGACGCTGCCGGCGTGGAACGCGAGCGGCAAAGGCAGGCGCTACGACATCAGACGCATGGTGGTTGCCGATGGGATACCCGACGAGGCACTGGCGCAGGCGCTCGCAGCGCTGATCAGCGAGCACGCGCTGCCGGCGGGCGCCGGCAGAAGTGATTGAGTAATGCAGTGATTTGGTGATTTGGTGATTAAGGCAATTGCTCAATCACTGAATCACCCGGTCACTATTAGCCACGCCGCGCCTGCGGCAAAGGCCTAATGCACCGTCATCGAGAAATTAACCAGCACGCCGAAATCCGACAGGAATTCGTCGACGTGTTCGGGCGACGGGTCTTCGCCGAGCGCGCCGATCATCGATTCGCGGAATTTCGCGCCAACATCACCCTGGAAGTACGTGCCGCGGCCGGCCTGCTTGTCGACCACCTCGTACCCATGCTGTTGCGGGTACTCGACCACGTAGTAGTTGTCGCTGTTGTAGACGATGTTCATAAGTTCATTAACGACCCGGTTACGTTTTGGTTGAATCGCCGGTGTGACCGAAATCACACCGCCCGGCCGGATTCCGCGGCCTCTAGCCCTTTGATGGGGGTAAAGCAGCAATTTTCAAGCCAGCCGCGCAGGCGCCCGGCGGCTTAACGCAATACCGAACAAAATCAACGTGAGCCCGGCCACCGCAGTGGTTCCCGGCTGCTCCCCGAGCAGCGTGACACCCGCCAGCAGCGCGACCACCGGCGTCAGGTAATTGACGAGCGACATGAAAGTCGGCCCGGCGGCGGCGATCAGCCTGAAGTACAGCAGGGTGGCAAGCGCGGTCGGCCCGATGCCGAGCCACACGATCGCGGCCGTCGAACCCATGCCCGGTGCCAGCGTCCACGGCCGGTCGAGCAGCAGTGCGAGCGGCACCGTAATGAGGCTCGCGACGATCAGCACGGCGGTCGAGGCGACCAGAAAGTCGGTTGCGATCAGGCGCCGCGACATAACGCTGTTGGCGGCGTAGCATACCGCGCCGGCGAGCACCGCCGCCTGCGCGGTCACGTTGACGCCGAACCCGGCCAGCGCCGCCGGTCCCATCAGCACCACGATGCCGGCGAAGCCGACCGAGAAGCCGAGCGCGCGATTGGCCGTCAGGCGCTCGCCGGCGACACAGAAATGCGCGAGCAACAGCGTGGTCAGCGGCATCACCGCCATCAGGATGCCGGCGAGCGCGCTGTCGATGAACTGCTGTCCCCAGGAAATCAGGTAAAACGGCGCGCTGTTGCCGACGAGCGCGAGGACAGTGAACGGCAGCCAGCGCCGTCCGGGCGGCGGCAGCGCGAGCCCGCGCATGCGCAGCACGGCGTACAGCAGCACCGCGCCGAGCGCGAGCCGGCTCGCGGCCAGCGTCGCCGGCGGCACCGTCGCCACGCCGAGCTTGACGAACATGAACGCCGAGCCCCACATCGCGGTCAGCGCGAGCAGCAGAATCCAGTGTCTAACAGGGTGTGAATGCATCGTGAATCCAAGCGGGTACGATTGCGTATAATGCGGTCGCGGCCGCTATCCTGTCCGATTCCGGTCCAGCCGGCAATGAATTCTGACCGCGACGCGCGAGCCATGCGCTTCAACCTGCACGCATTACTGCTGTTTCAGCATCGCGCGGATACGAAGCGCCCGCCCCAGGAGCATCGAAATTGTTGCTGAATCTGAACCGCGTCACCTCTGCCGCGCTCGGCTTCGGGTGCGTCGCGAAAGCCTACCAGCTCAAAGGCGCCGATGCGGCGATCGGCGTTGCCGTCGCGGTCGCGGTAGTCGTCGCGATGATCTGGTTCAGCCGCGTTGTCGCCGCCGGAATGCCGCGGCGCGGCTCGAGCATGCTCGGCACCCCTGATGCCCATTACGTCGAGCCGATGGTATTTACCCTGCTGGGCTGGGGTTTGCTGTTGTTTATCGCGTGGGTGCTGTTTGGCGGCCGCTGACGGCGTCAGTCCGGCACCACCGCCACACACTGGATCTCGATCAGCATGCCGGGCTTGGCGAAGCCGGCGATGGTGATGAGCGCGCTGGCCGGGAAGTTGCCGTCGGGAAAGACCTGCCTGCGAATCTCGATGAAGCGGTCGCCGAAACGCGCATCGATGATGAATACCGTCATGGTAACGATATCGGAAAGCTTGCCGCCGGCGCGCGCCAAGGTTGACTCCAGGCTCGCGAACACTTGCCGCGCCTGGCCGTCGAAATCACCGTCGAGCGGCTTGCCGGACGCATCAAAGGTGGCGCCGTGGCCGGCAACCCAAATGATGCGGCCGGCCGTGGTGGATACCGCGGGTGAAAATGCGCGCTGCTGCTGCCATGTCCCTGCGTAGTATTGCTTCTTCATCCGCTCCTCCTCGCCCGATTTCCGACGCCCGGCTACACGCCCGGGGGCGTCACGCCGTCGCGCTGCCAGAAGATGATGCGCCAGCGCAGCCAGCTCACCAGCAAGTTGAGTGTGACGCCCATTACACCCAGAATCACCAGCACCGCGAACATGCCCGCAACGTCCATCGTGTAGTTCATCTGAATGATGAGGTAGCCGAGGCCGGCCTTGGCCCCGACGAACTCCCCGACGATCGCGCCCAGCACCGCCAGCACGATGCCGATGTTGAGCCCGGCAAAAATATAGGGCAGCGCCTCGGGCAGCCGCACCAGGAAGAAAATTTTTGTGCGCGAAGCGGTCAGCGCGCGCATGAGTTCGATCTTGTCGGCCGAAGTGGCCTTGAGCCCGACGATTGTATTGACCAGCATCGGAAAAAACGACACCAGCGCGGCAATGATGATCTTGCTCTCCAGGCCGAGCCCCGCCCACACCAGGATCAGCGGCGCGATCGCGATCTTGGGCAGCGTTTGCAGCGCTACCACGTACGGATAGATCATCGCTTCGAACCAGCGGATCTGGCTGATCAGCGTGCCGAGCACGAACGCCACCGACGCGGAAAGCACGAAGCCGAGCAGGATCTCCTGCAGCGTCACCCACAACGCCTTCACGTAGATCCCGCTCGCCAGCCCGCGCGCCAGCGCCGCCACGATCCTGGAGGGCGACGGCAAAATGAGTTCGCTCACCTTGGCGGCGGTGACGTACCACTCCCAGCCGCCGAAAATCACGACGAACATGAAAGGCACGCAGATCAGCTCGGGCTGCGCCCGCACGCGCCGGGCGATCCTCGCGGCGAGGGTCGCTGGCGCGCTGCGCGCCGGAGAGCTGTCGCTCATGGCAACTTGTATTCGCGCGCCTGGCGGATGATGGCGGCTTCGTCGAACTTGTTGATCTCGGCGATCAAATCGTTGGTGTAATAGCGGTTGACGTCGATTGCCTGCGGCACCACGTCGGTCTGGACCAGATAGGCCTGGAACTTTTCCATCAGGTCCTTCGGCACATCGCCCCAGCGGTTGGTGCCCATGGAGTTGCGCACGGTGATCGCCTTGCGCACCGCCAGGATTTCGGCTTCCCGTTTCACCGCCGCGTCGGTAATGCCGTCCTTGGGCGCGGTATTGGGATAGACCTTCCAGTGGATGCGCACGGTCGCTTCCGGATTCGCGTCCTGGAACGCCTGGGCCTTGGCCATCGCGCGTGCCACCCCGATCAGGACCGCGCGGCGCTTGGTGTAGTCCTCGTTCTTGGCGACGATCGAGCCCGCGATATGCGTGTTCGCGCGGGGGTCTTTGATGACGCCCGCCATCGGCACGCCGTTTTGCGCCATCGACGCGTATTCTTCGTCCCACAGCGAAAATGCCTGCACCTGCCGGGAGCGGTAGGCGCCGAGCGCGCGCGCCCGCACACCGATCTCGACCAGATCATAGTCCTTGCCCGACTCGAGCCCGATGGTCTTCATCAGGCCCCTCGCGTAGTTGGTGCCGCCGCTCGCGAAGCTCGATACCCCGATCGTCTTGCCTTTGAGGTCGGCAAGCGTCTTAAAACCGCTGTCGCCCGGCAACCCAAGGCCGAAAATGTCGCCGCGGATCGAGGTGTAGTAGAAGCGCACGTCCGCGCCTTTCTGGATCGCGATCATCGCGCCCGAGGGATTGCCGACCGCGAAATCAGCGCGGCCGCCCACGACCATCTGCATCGCCTGCGAGGCGCCCGCCATCGCGCTCACCTCGACGTCGAGCCCTTCCTCGCGGAAGTAGCCGAGATAAACCGGCAGGGAACTCGAATACGCGAAAGTCGCGGTGATCACCGGCTGCGAGTGCAGCATCGTTATTTTCTGCAATGCGCCCTGCGCTCCAGCCATGCCGGCCGCAAGTGCGGCCGCGAGCGCCGCCAAGATGTGAACTACGTTCCTTTGCATGTTGCCATCCTCCTCTCGAACAATAAACTGCGATGAGGTCTGCGCCTGCGGTTGATCAGTCGAGCGCGCCGCTCGCCGCCAGGTGGCGCCGGATTTCCGTCACCAGCTGCCCGAATTCGGGAGCACCCATCACGTCGAGCGAACGCGGCCGCGCAAAGGCCACGCCAAATTCGGCGATAACCCGCCCCGGGCGCGCTGACATCACGATCACGCGGTCGCCCAGGAACACCGCCTCCGCGATGCTGTGCGTAATCAGGAACACGGTTTTTCCGGCCTGCGCCCAGATGCGCTGCAAATCGAGGTTCATCTGCTCGCGCGTCAACGCATCGAGCGCGCCGAACGGCTCGTCCATCAGCAGCACGGCGGGGTCGTGCACCAGCGCGCGCGTGATGGAAACCCGCTGTTGCATTCCGCCGGAGAGCTCGAACGGATATTCGCGCTCGAAGCCTTCGAGTCCGACCATGCGCAGCAATTCCTTCGCGCGCTCGGTATAGACCTTGCGATCGAGTCCCTGCACCTCGACCGGCAGCAGCGCGTTCTGCAGCACGTTGCGCCACGGCAGCAGGGTCGCGGTCTGAAACACGATGCCGATGTCGCGGCGCGGCCCGGTGACCGGGGCACCGCGCACGAAGATTTCCCCCGCCGTGCGCGGCAGCGTGCCGGCGATGCATCGCAGCAGCGTGCTCTTGCCGCAGCCGCTGGGGCCGACGACGGACACGAACTCGCCTTCACGCACCGCGAGATTGATGCGGTCGAGCGCATGAATGCGCTCCCCCTCGATGGTTTCGAATTGCTTGACCACGTCGCGGCAGACGATCGCCGGACCGGCTTCGCCACCGGCGGCGGGGCGAGGCGGGACAGGCGCCGGATCATTCCACGCCCGCGCTGGCGCTTCGGTCAACGGGCTCACGCTGCACACCCCGAGCACAGCGCACCCCGCGCTCCCGGCTTCACTCGACCGCCGCTTGGCTGCAGATCGCAAGCGCCGCGTCGAGATAGACTTTGGCGGCAACCACCAGGTCGTCGACGTGAACATGCTCGCCGGCCGCGTGCATCTGTCCCTTCGCGTCGGGATGCATGCGGCCGCCGGGCCCATACACCACGCATGGCACGTCGTAGCGGTTGAAATGGGTCGAATCGGCGCCGGGCCGGCGCATGATGAGCGGCGAATCCGCTCCCGTCACGCAGCGATGCGCGCCGCGCACCGCCCGTACGACCGGCAACTCGGCATCGATCGCGGTCGGAGGATCATTGACGAAAATCTCGAACACCGGCTCCGGCGTGCCGCGCGCAGTTGCAAACTCACGCAGCGCGCGCCGCAGACTGCGTTTGACCTGGTCGGCGGTCTGGCCTGGCACAGTGCGAATATCGAGATAGAGGCTGCACTCGAAAGGGTTGCGTGAGAGGCGCCACGGCATCCCGCCGCGAATTGCAGCAACGGTAACGTTCGGGCGCTCTCCCATGTAGACGTGCGCCGCCTCGTATTCGGCAATCCACTGCTTGAGGTGCGCATGCAGCGCGTGCATTTCATCGATTGCGTTGACCACGCCGGGCTTGCGCGCAAGCGCCGAGTGACTGACGGTGCCGCCAACGCTGATCTTTACCCACAGGCAGCCCATGTTCGCGATGCACACCTTCAGTCCGGTCGGCTCCGCGAGTATCGCGCAATCGGCCGCGACGCCGTGCGTCACCAGATAACGGCTGCCGATGCCGTAACCCGAGGTACCGCCGCCCTTGAATTCGTCGACCGGCGCTTTCTCGGTTTCACCCACCACCCCGCCGAACAGCAGATCGCCTTCGAGCGCGATCCCTTCGCGGTTGATCGCTTCCAGTGCGATCAGCGCCGAAGCGAGGCCGCTTTTCATGTTGTTGGCCCCCAGCCCCCAGATCCAGCCGTCGCGATAGACACCCTTCGCCTTGAAGCCTTCGCCCTGCAGGTAGTCCTCGTCGCCGTCGTAGGAGGTATCCATGTGCCCGGTGAACAGCAGGTTCACGCCGTCGCCGGTGCCGGCGCGCACGCCGACCGCGTTGGGACGGTTTTCGCTCACGTCCTGGAGCGAGGCAGCGCAGCCCGCCTGCTTCAGTCGTGCAACCACGTACTGCGCCATCGCACCTTCGCGCCCGGTCGGGCTCGCGATATCGACCATCTCGATCAGGGTATCGCGCACCGCATCGGGCGTGATATGGCGCACCGCACGCGCATAATCCGGATGGCTCACGCTGGTTCTCCCTTTGTGCAGCAGCAATTATCACTCATCTCTGTATAATGCGCACTGCACGAAACAACAATTTATCTTCGAGCGACTTGATGCTGCTTTACGCGTGTACCATTTTCACCAGCGCGTTCCTGCTGTTTCTCGTCCAACCGGTCATCGCCAAGCAGATCCTGCCGTGGTTCGGCGGTTCGGCCGCGGTGTGGACGACGTGCCTGGTGTTCTTCCAGGTCGCGCTGCTCGCGGGCTACGCCTATTCCGATGTGACGACGCGCAAATTGAAGCCGCGCGCGCAGGTGATCCTGCACCTCGCGCTGCTCGCGGCGAGCCTTGCCGTGCTGCCGATCGTCGCCGATGCGAGCTGGAAACCAGCCGGCGACGAGGATCCCGGCGCGCGCATACTCGGCCTGCTGTCCATCACCATCGGCCTGCCCTATTTCCTGCTGGCGACCACCGGCCCGCTGGTGCAGGCGTGGTTTGCGCGCACCTTTCCCTCCGGCACGGTATACCGCCTGTTCGCGCTGTCGAACCTCGCGT
This sequence comes from Betaproteobacteria bacterium, assembly GCA_023266235.1. Classification (GTDB taxonomy): domain Bacteria; phylum Pseudomonadota; class Gammaproteobacteria; order Burkholderiales; family SG8-41; genus PALSA-1004. Next base: position 7,753 of record JAHFRL010000086.1, on the reverse strand, counting down.
CCATGCTGGCGCTGATCTCGTACCCGTTCGCGTTCGAAACGTGGGTGACGACCGCAACGCAGGCATACGGCTGGTCGGCGGGCTATGGCCTGTTCGCGTTGCTGTGCGGGGCCTCCGCCATCTACAGCCTGCGCCGCTCCGGTGCGCCTGCAGCGGCAAGCACGGCCACGGCAACCGTGCAGGACGATGCGCCCGCGCCGGGCCGCTTCAACCTGGTATTGTGGCTCGCGCTCCCGGCGATGGGCTCGTGGCTGCTGCTCGCGATCACCAACCACATCACGCAGAACATCGCGTCGATCCCGTTCCTGTGGCTCGCGCCGCTCACGCTCTACCTGCTGACGTTCATCCTGTGCTTCGAAAGCGACGGCTGGTACCGGCGCTCGCTCATGCTCGGGCCGCTCGCGGTGATCCTCGGCTTCTGCGCGTGGGGGCTGCAATCGAGCGACGTCACGCTCGAAATCAAGGTCGCGATCCCGCTGTATCTGATCGGGCTGTTCATCGGTTGCATGTTTTTCCACGGCGAGCTCGCGAAAATGCGGCCGGCGCCGCGTTATCTGACGCTGTTCTACCTGATGGTGTCGCTCGGCGGCGCGCTCGGCGGTCTGTTCGTGGGCCTGATCGCGCCGCGCATCTTCCCGACCTACTACGAGCTCGGCCTCGGTTTCGTGCTGACCGCGATACTCGCCGCGGTGACGCTGCGCAAGATGCCGTTTTTCGTGTGGATCGTCGCGGTCGCGATGGCGGGCGTATGCGGCTATTTCTGGAACCAGCAGATCGAGCAGTTGAAGGAAGACACGCGCGTGATGACGCGCAATTTTTACGGCACGCTGCGCACCAAGGACACCGGCCCCGAGACCAGCGAGGACGCGGTGCGGCGCCTGATCCACGGCGTGATCCTGCACGGCGAGCAGTACCTGAAGCCCGAGCGCCGCGTCGAGCCGACCACCTATTACGGACCGGACTCGGGCGTGGCGCTCGCGATCAGGAATGCCCACCCCGACAACCAACGCGTCGGCGTGATCGGGCTCGGCACCGGCACGCTCGCGGTGTGGGGCAAGCCCGGCGACACCTACCGCTTCTACGATATCAACCCGCAGGTGATCGAGGTCGCGCAAAGCGAATTCACCTACCTGCAAGACAGCAAGGCGAAAATCGAGACCAGCCTGGGGGATGCGCGGCTCAACCTCGAGCGTGAAGCGCCGCAGAATTTCGACGTGCTGGTGGTCGACGCGTTTTCGAGCGATTCGATCCCGGTGCACCTGATCACCCGGGAAGCGATGGCGGTTTACCAGAAACACGTGAAGCCCGGCGGCGCGGTGGTGTTCCACGTCACCAACCGCTTTCTCAAGCTCGCGCCGGTGGTCAAGCAGATCGCCGACAATCTTGGGCTGCATGCCGCGCTGATCGTCGACGACGCGGAAGAAACCAGTTTTTCGAAGACCGATTGGGTGATCGTCACGCGCGACCAGTCGCTGCTCGAAAACGAGGCCATCGCACAGAAGACGAGCGAGTTCGCGGAGATTCCCGGCTTGCGGCTGTGGACCGACGACTTCAACAACCTGTTCCAGATCCTGAAATAGCACTCGACCAGCAGACGTTATGAGAGGAGCGGTGATGAAAATCAAGGCTAACGGCATCAACATCAATTACGAGATCGCGGGCGACGGCCCGTGGGTGGCGCTGTCCCACTCGCTCGCGTGCAATCTGCACATGTGGGACGAGCAGATGGCGGCGCTGACGAAAAATTACCGCGTGCTGCGCTACGACACGCGCGGCCACGGCCAGAGCGACGCGCCTGCCGGCGCCTACACGCTCGAGCAGCTCGCCGACGATGCGCATGGCCTGTTCAACGCGCTCGGCATCAAGCACGCGCACTGGGTCGGGTTGTCGATGGGCGGCATGATCGGCCAGACGTTCGCGCTCAAGTATCCGGGCGTGTTCAAAAGCATGGTGCTGGCTGACACGACCAGCCGCTATCCGGCGGACAGCGCGCAGGCCTGGGCGGACCGCATCAAACTCGCGCAAACGCAGGGCATGGCAGCGGTTGTCGACGGCACGCTGGCACGCTGGTTCACCGAGCCGTATCGCCAGGCCAACCCGCCGGCGGTGACGCGGGTCGGCAACTCGATCCGCTCGACGCCGGTCGCGGGATTCGTCGGTTGCTGCCACGCGATCCCGCAGATCGACCTCACCCACCGCCTGCAGGAAATCGGCTGCCCGACGCTCATCATCGTCGGCGAGCAGGATCCGGGCACGCCGGTCGCCATGGCGCGCGAGATACACGAGGCGAAGCCGGGATCGGAGCTGGTGATCATCCCGTCGGCGGCGCACCTGTCGAACATCGAGCAGCCGCAGGCGTTCAACGCGGCGCTGCTCGGCTTTCTCGGCCGCGTTGCGAAATAAACAGCGTCGGCTGTTACAACAAGCTAGCTTTTGAATAAAGCTAGCTTTTCTTGCCCGCCGGCTTGGCGGGCGGCTTCTTTTCGGGGTGATGCGGGCGGGTCTTGCCGTACGACCCCTTGAAGATCTTGCCGCGCAGAGTTCTTTTGTCGCCTTTGCCCATGATGTGTCGTTCCCGGTTGGTGAAAAACCTTTGGAAACTATCCCAAAAAACCCAAAATAGCAATTAACCGCGGTCAACGCCGCGTGGCGCGCTGGTTGACAATGCCGCCGGCCAGCAGCATCAGCGCATTGGTCACGAACACCGGCGCGACGCCGAATGCCGAGCCGAGGGCGCCGAACGCGAGCGGAATCGTGACATGGGTGAAATGGTTGACGGTGACGCGCACGCCGGCCGCCTCGCTGGTGCGGTCCTTCGGCGCCAGGTTGTAGATCAGCGTCATCGACAGCGGCTGGCCGGTGCCGATGCCGAGTCCGAGCAGAAACGAGATCGCGGCGAGCGCCCACGGGTTCTGGAAAAACGGAAACAGGAAAAACGCCGCGCTCGCGACATAGAGCGCCTGGTTCAGTATGCGCATCTCGGCTCCCTGCCTGACCATGGCCGACAGGAACAGGCGGATCGTGAAGGTCGCCGCGGCGAAAGTCGCGAGGATCATGCCGATGGCGGAGGCCGACAGCCCGGCCTGGTGACCGTAAACCGGCATATAAAACGAATACAGGTCCCACGCGGCTGAGATGAACCCGCTGACGATGAAAGTGCGGCGCAATACCGGGATGCGCAGCAGGTCGCGCACGCTCTGACCGGTTTTCTCTTCCACGGTATGCGTGGCGCGCGGGATCATCTTCGGCTTCAGCCACAACGGCAACAGCGGAACCAGCGCGCAACCGGCAAGAATCAGCAGCGCGCGCTGATGGCCCAGATGATCGATGGAGAAACCGGCGATCAGCGGCCCGAGGAAACCCGAAATCGAAAAGCCGACGCTGAGCACGCCGTAGTTGCGGGCGCGGTCCTGTTCGCGGCCGACTGCACCTGTGATGCCCTGCACCGCCACGAAAAACAGCATAAAACCGAGCCCGAGCAGCGGCGCCGCACTATACAGCACCAGCAGCCTGGGAAATCCGGCCGGCAGCAGCAGGCAGAGCGCGATGATGAGCGTGCCGGCAAACATCGGCCCACGCGCGCCGACGCGGTCGATCACCTTGCCGGCGTAAATCGCCAGCAGCATCGGGAACAGCGCATAGAGCGAGGCCAGCAACCCGACGCCGAAAGGGTCGGCGCCGAGATCGATCGCGAGCAGCGACATCACGACGCGGCTGCCCCCAAATGCGGTATTGCAGAGGGTGCTCATCAGCGCGATCAGATAGATCGCCATCAGGGGCGGCTCCCCGCTGCAGTCAGGTCAATCAAGCGCCGCGATCGCGGCAATTTCGAGCAGTATATCCTCGCTGGCCAGGCGGTCGATGACGAGCAGGGTGTTCGGCGGGTATTTGCCGTCGGGGAAGAACTTGGGGTAGTTGCGCTCGCGGAATTTCCTGAATTTGGGGATATCGCGCGAATTGACCAGATAGGTGGTGAACTGGACGACGTTGCGATAACCCGCACCCGCCGACTTGAGCGCGGCGCCGAGATTCCTGAATACCTGCCGCGCCTGTGCGTCGAAATCGTCGACGCCGACCAGTCTGCCGCCGGCATTCACCGGCACCTGCCCGGCGATGAACAGAAACTCGCCGGGCTTGACCCGCGCGACGTGCGAATACGTGCCGAGAGGCCTGGCCAGGCCTTTGGGATTGCTCATTTTGATACGCGATGCCATGGCGGATTTCCAGTTGTCATCAAGGCGACGTCCGGGGATTGAACGCGTAACCTGCCGGACGTGGCATTTTAAGCCGTTTCGGCGTGGCAGTGAATATAATAGGCGGCACAGTGCGGCTATACGCCACGCTCAACGTCGAACATAAGGAGAAAATTCCGTGCGCGCGGGCCATCCCGCATACACTGTATTCGCTGCGCTCGCTCTCGCGGGTCTGGTGTCCGGCAGCGCCGTGGCACAAGAGTATCCGAACAAGCCGCTGCGGTTGATCGTGCCGTTCCCGCCCGGCGGCGGCAACGACATCCTCGCGCGCGCGGTCGGTCAGCGCCTGTCCGACATCATCGGCCAGCAGATCATCGTCGACAACCGCGGTGGCGCCGGCGGCCTGATCGGCGCCGAACTCGCGGCGAAAGCGGTGCCGGACGGATACACGATATTCCTCGCCAGCATCGGTAACCTCGCGTTCACTCCGGCGCTGCATGCCAGGCTGCCGTACGATCCGGTCAGGGACTTCGCGCCGGTGACGCTGCTCGCGACCTCCGCCTTCATCCTGGTGGTCAATCCGTCGCTGCCGGCAAAATCGGTCAAAGACCTGATCGCGCTGGCCAGAGCCAAGCCCGGCGCGCTCAATTACGGTTCGTCCGGCCAAGGCTCGTCGCTGCACATGACGGGGGAGATATTCAAGCTTGCGACCGGCACCGACCTCGTGCACGTCGCCTACAAGGGCAGCGCGCCCGCATTGACCGATCTGATGGCGGGCCAGGTGCAGATCATGTTCGGCACCATGCCGCCGACCCTGCCGCACGTCAAAACCGGCAAGCTGCGCGCACTCGGCGTCTCGGGCGCCAGGCGCACGCCCGCTGCGCCCGACGTGCCGACCATCGCCGAAGCCGGTGTACCCGGCTTCGAGGTGTTGAACTGGTATGGGATCGTCGCGCCGGGCAAAACGCCGGCAGCGATCGTGCAGAGGCTCAACCGCGATCTGCGCGCAGCGCTCAAATCGCCGCAGATGACGGAGTCACTGGGCATGCAGGGTCTGGAAGCCGCCGGCGACACGCCGGAGAAGTTCGGCGCGTTCATCAAGTCGGAGATGGCCAAATACGCGAAAGTCGTGAAAACCGCCGGCATCCGCGCCGAGTAGCGTCTTCAAAACGCTATTGCGGCAGGGTCAGGTAATGCACCGCGAAGAGATTGGCGCTGTCGGTCCAGCATTGCACCGGCTCGAAGCCGGCGGCGCGGCCGAGATCCTGAAATTCGGCGATGCCATACTTGCACGAATTTTCGGTGTGGATTGTCTCGCCCTCACGCAACTCGAACCCATGACCGCTTATCGTCACGCGCTGCGCCCTGAGACTCACCAGATGCATTTCGATGCGCCCGTGCCCGGCGCGGTAGAACGCGTGATGGCGGAACGCGGCCGGATCAAAATCAGCTTCCAGCACGCGGTTGATGTGGTGCAGCAGGTTGAGATTGAACTCGGCAGTCACCCCCCGCGCATCGTTGTAGGCGGCATTGAGTCGCACCGCGTCCTTCTTGAGGTCGATGCCGATGAGCGCGCCGCCGCCGGCGCCGAGCAACGGCGCCCAGCGCGCGAGAAATGCGCGCGCTTCGGCGGGGGTAAAATTGCCGATGGTCGAGCCCGGAAAATAAAGGATGCGACGGCCAGCCAGCCCCAGCGCGGCAACCGGCAAGGCAACCGGCTGCGCGAAATCGGCCCGTAGTGCGATTATCGCCATCTCCTGAAACGTCTGCGCCAGCGCGTGACAGGATGCTTCGAGCTGCTCACGCGCGATGTCGATCGCTACGAATACCGCCGGCTGCGATGCTTCCAGCAGCAGGCGCGTCTTCTCGCTGTTGCCACAGCCGATTTCAATCAACGCGCTGTCAGGCCCGAGCAGATCGGCCATGGCCCCCGCGTGCAAACGCATGATCGCAAGCTCGGTGCGCGTCGGGTAATACTCGGGGAGATTGCAGATCGCCTCGAACAGCTCGCAGCCGCGTGCGTCGTAAAAGTATTTCGGTGGGAGTGTTTTCTGCGGCTGCGCCAGCCCGGCGAGCACCTCGCCGAGCATGTTGTGCGGCGGCGGCAGCAAGTCGTGGAAGGTGATGCGCGCGGAGGAGTTGCCCATGGTTGCCGTCGACGGTATGGAGCGACGGGCAGAATCCTGCGCCAAGGAGGTAAATTGTGAATGGTGAATCGTAAATGGCGTTAAACCAAAGGCCGCACAGCGGCCATCACCCTTCATTATTCACTAATCACCATTCACGACCAGGCGTCAGCCGATGGGCTTGCGCCCGGTATGACTCTCCATCCACTTCTTGATGCGGTTGGCGTCGCCGACGCGCGTGAGCTTGCCCCACGAATCGAGCAGCACGATGACCACGGGGCGCGAGGCGATACGCGCCTGCATCACCAGGCAGCGGCCCGCTTCGCTGATGTAGCCGGTCTTCGACAGCCCGATTTCCCACGCCGGGTTCTTGACCAGCCCGTTGGAATTGCGAAACTGCAGGTTGCGCCCGGCGACGGTTTCGACCTCGTGCGCCGGCGTGGTGGTGAATTCCCGGATCAAGGGGTATTGATACGCGCCCTTCACCATTTTCACCAGATCACCAGCGGTCGACACGTTTTCGCTGGAGAGCCCGGTCGCGTCGACGAAGCGCGTGCTCCACATGCCGAGCTCGACGGCTTTGCGGTTCATCGCGGCGATGAACGCCTCGGCTCCGCCGGGGTAGGCGCGGCCAAGCGAGGCCGCGGCGCGGTTTTCAGAGGACATCAGCGCCAGACGCAGCATATCGCGCCGGGGAAGCCCGGTGCCGACGCCGAGGCGCGAGTTGGTGTGCTTCACGAAATCGAGGTCGGCGGAGTCGATGTAAATCATATCCTCGAGCGGCAGGCTGGCGTCGAGCACCACCATCGCGGTCATCAACTTGGTGATCGAGGCTATCGGCGCGATGCTCTGCGTGTTCTTGGCGTAAATCGTCTGGCCGTCGTTGAGGTCGACGACCAGCGCGGCGGCTGACTTGAGATTGGGCGCACCCGCCGCAGCAAGCTCCGCAGCATCGCGTTTGGCCGGCTGGTATTTGCGGGCCGGCGCTTTAGTCGCGGACTTCGACGCTGGATATTTGACCGTTACGCGCCGCTTGCTGTCGGCAGCGGCAGGTGGCGCCAGCACGAGCAGCGCTACTGCGCTGAATGCACACGTAACCGACCGCCACGCGATACGTCTTGCCACCATTACCCTCCCCGTCTTGAAAGCAAATCCCGCCGCCCACAAGCCACCAGCGGCAATAAAATAACAAAAATCAACAGTTAAGGGAAGGTTTTAATAAAAATTTCTAACATCGGGGGGGCTCTCGGGTGGCTGCGGGACAGCAGCGGCCGCTCGCCATACCTGTGCGGAAAAAATTCCGGCCGGCGGGTTGGGAATGCGAAATCCACCATGCCGCGCGCGGTTTGCCACTGCGTTACACTAGGGGTTGGTAACTGTATTGGATTCACGGACTTAGATGCGCGTGCTGATCGTTGAAGATGACCCGGTGCT
>JAHFRL010000013.1 GCA_023266235.1 Betaproteobacteria bacterium | reverse complement strand
GGGTTGGTGACGATCACGCCGCTTGCCGCGGGTGGCGAGATCTCGAGCACGTTCGCCTGCTTGAGCGTGATCACGTCCTGCAATCCCGCTGCGGCAAGATTGGCGCGCGCGGTCTTCAACTCCTCGCCGTAGAGGTCGCTGCCGTAAATCGGCAGCGCGGTGCGCGGCCGCTCGCGTGCTTGCGCGCCGGACTTGAGCCGGTCCCACGCTTTGCGGTCGAACTGTTTCAGTTTCTCGAAACCGAAGCTGCGCCGGACGCCGGGCGCGATGTCGAGCGCGATCAACGCCGCCTCGATCGGAAACGTGCCGCTGCCGCACATCGGATCGAGCAGCGGCTCGCCGGGCGTCCAGCCGGCAAGCCGCAGGATGCCGGCGGCAAGGTTCTCGCGCAGCGGCGCCTCGCCGGCGGCCTGGCGGTAGCCGCGCTTGAACAGCGGCTCGCCCGAGGTGTCGAGATAGAGCGTCAGCTGCTCGGCGGTGAGGAATGCATGGATACGAATGCCGGGCTGCCCGGTATTCACGCTCGGGCGCTCGCCGCACTGCCCGCGAAACACGTCGCATACCGCGTCCTTGATGCGCAGCGTGACGAAATCGAGGCTTTTGAGCGGGCAGCGCAGCGCCGCAACATTCACGCGAATGGTGCTGCCGACATCAAACCAGCGCGGCCACGGCAGCGCCAGCGTAGCCTGGTAGATATCGTCTTCGTTGCGATAGGAGGCGGCGGCGACGCGCCACAGGATGCGGCTGGCGATGCGGCTTTCGAGATTGGCGCGGTAACACAACTCGAACGGGCCGGCGAAGCGCGCCCCGCCGTCGGTTGCCTTGACCGCGGTTGCGCCGAACGCGGCGAGCTCCTGCGCGAGGATGGCTTCGAGCCCGCGCGGGCACGGCGCGAAGAAATTTTCCATTTAAAGCGGTTGCATCGGGGTTTAGAGCCGTACGAAAACCTCGAACTCGATGCGCTGCCACGGATTGCGGTGCCGGGTGAGCCGGCTGACGCGGGCTTCGACGCCGCCGCCGCGGTCCATGTGCTGCGCGACGCTGTGGTTCTCGCGGCGCGGCACGTAGCCCAACCTGTGGCCGCGCCACTCGACGCGCACCGCGTTGCTGTCGTGCGGATTGTCGGGCTCGCGCACCAGCGTCAGTGCATCGCCGACTTTCATCTCCTCCCACAGCTGCTTGCCTTGATAGTACTGGAAGCCGGCGAGCGGCGAACTCTGCACCAGCATCCGCACTTCGCCGCTTTGCGCGTGCACAACGGGGGCCGCCGCCGCGAGCAGCAGAGCGCTGATTGCAAGCGCGGCGCGGCGCATCGCGCTAAAACGGCTTGACCACGACCAGCATCACGGCCGCGATCAGAATCAGCGTCGGGACTTCATTGAACCAGCGCAACCAGACATGGCTCTTGCGGTTGCGGTCGTGCTTGAAGTCGAGCATGAGCCTGCCGCACCAGACGTGATAGGCGACGAGCGCCGCCGTCAGCGCGACCTTGACGGTGAGCCAGCCGCCGGAATAGCCGTAGCCCAGCCACAACCATATGCCGAATACGAGCGTCAGCACTCCGCCCGGGGTCATGATGCCGTAGTAAAGTTTGCGCTCCATCACCTTGAACCGCTCGCTGCCCGGGGTATCGGTCGTCAGCGCGTGATAGACGAACAACCGCGGCAGATAGAACAGCCCGGCGAACCAGGTGACCATGAAAATGATGTGCAACGCCTTGAGCCACAACATGCGACGGGATTCCGGGTGAGCGATCAGCGCCGCGCGCCGAGGCGCCAGTAGAACGCCATTTTAACCAGCTCGACCAGTACCAGGTAGGCGACCGCCATGCCGGTCAGGATGTAATAGAAAGTTGCGGGCGGCGGCACGAATCCGAAATACGTGCCGAGCGGCGTGAACGGCAGGCACGCGGCGGCGGCGACGACCGCGAGCGAAGTGACCAGCAGCAGAGGGTGGGGAGCGCTTTGCAGCGGGTTGCCGCGGGTGCGGATCACGAAAATCACCAGCACCTGGGTGGCCAGCGATTCCACGAACCAGCCGGTTTGAAACAGAGCCTGGTCCGCGTGCAGCACCGCCAGCAGGATGTAGAACATCAGAAAATCGAACAGCGAACTGACCGGCCCGACTACGAACATGAAATTGCGCACGAACGTCATGTCCCATTGTCGCGGCCTGCGTGTTTCTTCGTCGTCAACGCGGTCGAGCGGGATCGGGATTTCCGACACGTCATACAGCATGTTGTTGAGCAGGATCTGCGTCGGCAGCATCGGCAGGAACGGCAGAAACAACGTTGCGCCGGCCATGCTGAACATGTTGCCGAAGTTCGAGCTGGTTCCCATCATGATGTACTTCATGATGTTGCCGAAGGTGCGCCGGCCCTCGAGCACGCCCTCGTAGAGCACATTCAGGTCGTGCTCGAGCATGATCATGTCGGCGGCCTCCTTGGCGACGTCCGCCGCCGAATCGACCGACAAGCCGACATCCGCCGAGTGCAGCGACGGCGCATCGTTGATGCCGTCGCCGAGATAGCCGACGACGTGCCCGCGATTCTTGAGCGCCATGATCACGCGGTTCTTCTGCGCCGGGTTGACGCGGCAGAAGAGGTTGACCGCTTCGGCGCGCGCGCCGAGCGCGGGGTCGTCGAGCGCGGCGATGTCGTTGCCGGTGAGGACGCCGTGCACCGGAATGCCGAGCTGCCGGAAGATGTGCTGCGTAACGAGCTCATTGTCGCCGGTCACGACCTTCACCGCGATGCCGCTGACGGCCAGACTGGCGAGCGCTTGCGCGGCGCTGTCCTTGGGCGGATCGAGAAACGCCGCGTATCCCGCGAAGACGAGCTCGGTCTCGTCATCGACCACGGCGTGCGGGTGATCCGCGTCAACCTTGCGCCACGCGATCGCGAGCACGCGGAAGCCCTCGTTGCCGAGCGCGTCATACTGGCGTTCGATGTCGGCCAGCGCCGCCGCATCGAGCGCGCGCAGCGCCTGCGGGCCATCGTGCTCGTACTGGGTCGTCAGGCGCAGGATATCCTCGGGGGCGCCTTTCACGGCCAGCAGCCGGGTGGCGCCGTCGTCCACCAGCACTGACACGCGGCGGCGCTCGAAATCGAACGGTACTTCGTCGATCTTGCGCCACGCGGTGACATCGATGTGGCGGTGATTGAGGATCGCCTCGTCGAGGGGGCTTTTCAGGCCGGATTCGAAATAGCTGTTGAGATAGGCGAGCCACAGCACGCGCTCGCTGTCGCGGCCGCGCGCATCGAGATGGCGCTCGAGCCGGATACGCGCTTCGGTCAGCGTGCCGGTCTTGTCGGTGCACAGCACGTCCATGCTGCCGAGGTTGTGGATCGCCGGCAGGCGCTTCACGATCACGCGTTTTTGCGCCATGCGCAGCGCCCCGCGCGCCAGCGTGATCGACATGACCATCGGCAGCAGTTCGGGCGTGAGCCCGACGGCGAGCGCGACCGCGAACAGGAAGGACTCGAGCCACGGCCGGCCGAACAGCGTGTTCACCAGCAGCACGAACAGCACCAACAGCACCGTGAGGCGCATGATCAACAGGCCGAACTGGCGCGTGCCGAGCTCGAACGCGCCGGGCGGCGGCTCGCGCATCACGCTGTCGGCGATGGCGCCGATCTGGGTGCGGTTGCCGGTGCGGCATACCATGACGGTCGCGCTGCCGCTGATCACCGAAGTGCCCATGAAGACGGCGTTGTCCGCGCCGAGGAGGTCGGTCGTCGCATCGGGCAGCTCGCGCGCGTGCTTTTCCACCGGGTACGACTCGCCGGTAAGCAGCGCCTGTTTGACGAAAAAGTCGTGGGCTTCCATTACCCGCCCGTCGGCCGGCACCAGATCGCCGGCCGCAAGCCGCACGACGTCGCCCGGCACGACGGCGGTAACGGGAACCTCCTGCACAACGCCATCGCGTAACACGGCGACACGCACCGCCACCGATTCGCGCAGGCGCTGCGCGGCTTGTCCGGCGCGATGTTCCTGCACAAAGTCGATCGTCACCGACAGCAGTACCACGAGATTGATGATGACGAAACTCGTGACTTCCCCGGTCAGCGCCGCAATCACGCTGGCCGCGAGCAGGATGATCACCAGCGGATTCTTGAAGCGGGTGATGAACTGGACGAGCAGCGGCCGTTCTGGGCGGTCACGGAACCGGTTGATGCCGAAACGCGCGAGCCGCGCGCGGGCTGCGTCGCCGCTCAGTCCCTGGGGGCCGGCGTCGAGCGCGGCGAGCGTTGCGGCGAGCGGCTGCGCCCACCAGTTCTGATCGTTGTCATGAACGCTCATGCGGAATCGACCCGGGTTACGCGAGCAGCCGGCGCCGGGTCATTGCCAGCGCAATATAGAAGCCGGCCAGCGCATACGCCAGCAACACGCTCACGTGCGTGGCGAGTCCGGACGGCACCGTGTCGTTCATCAGCGGCCGCACCACCGCCACGGCGTGGGTCAGCGGCAGCACCGCGGCTGCCTGCTGCAGCGCCAGCGGCAACTGGTCGGCGGGGAAGAATACGCCGCACAGCAGCATCATCGGCGTAATGAACAGCGTGAAGTAATACATGAAGAAGTCGTAGCTCGGCGAGAGCGCGGTCACGATGAGTCCGAGGCTCGCGAAAGCGAGGCCGGTGATGAACATGACCGGCAGCACCCACAGCGCGAGCCACGACTGGGCGAGGCCGAGCGCGGTGGCGACCAGCAGCACCGCGGTGCCCGACATGAAACTTTTGCTGGCGGCCCACACCGCTTCGCCGACGAGTACGTCGTCGAGCGTGACCGGCGCGTTCAGGATCGCGTCCCACGTTCTTTGCACGTGCATGCGCGAGAACCCCGAGTACATCGCCTCGAACGACGCGCTCATCATGGTGCTCGAGCATATGGTGCCGGCGGCGAGAAACGCGATGTACGAGGTGCCGAACACGTCGGGCAGCATGCGGCCGAGGCCGTAGCCGAAGCCGAGCATGTAGAGCATCGGGTCGGCGAGATTGCCGAGCATCGACGGGATCGCAAGCTTGCGCCACACCAGCGCGTTGCGGCGCCAGACGTGGATGAAGCGCAGGCTGAGAGTCGGGAGCGCCAGATATTTGCGATTCGTCGTCATGTGCGCATCACTGCTTTCAATCCCGCAGATCGCGTCCCGTCAGCCGCAGGAACACATCTTCGAGATTGGCCGGACGGTGCAGGTAGCGCAGCTCGGCCCGCTGCTCGAGGTCATGCAGCAGCGGCTCGACGTTGCGTGCATAGCAGAATACCGTCTCGCCGGTTTTCTCGCAGCGCTCGCTCACGCCGGCGCCGTGCGCGCTCGCCCATGCCTCGGCGCCGTCGCCGAACACCTCCACCACTTGCGGCTCGATGTGGGCGCCGATGAGCTCGCGCGGCGAACCGCCGGCGATCATGCGGCCGCGGTCCATGATCGCGACCCGGTGGCACAGGCGTTCCGCTTCGTCCATGAAGTGGGTGGTCAGGAATATGGTTTTGCCCTGCGCGAGCAGCTGCCGCAGCCGCTGCCAGATCAGATGCCGCGCCTGCGGGTCGAGGCCGGTCGTCGGTTCATCCAGAAAAATCAGGTCGGGGTCGTTGATCAGCGCGCGCGCCAGCGCGAGCCGCCGCTTCATGCCGCCCGATAACGCCTTGATCTTGTCGCCGGCGCGGTGGGTGAGCCCGGCGAAGTCGAGCAGGGCCGGAATGCGTGCGTTGATCTGCCCATCGCCGAGCCCGAAATAGCGGCCATAGACGAGCAGGTTCTCGCGCACCGTGAAATCGGGGTCGAGATTGTCCGTTTGCGGCACGACGCCAGCGCGCTTGCGTGCCTGCCGCGCCGCGCGCGGCACCGGCAGATCGAACATCCTGATCGTGCCCGCGTCGGGATCGGTCAAGCCGAGACACAGCCGCAAGGTGGTCGTTTTGCCGGCCCCGTTGGGGCCGAGCAGGCCGAAACATTCGCCGGGCTTGAGTTCGAGGTCGATACCGGCAACCACCTCGTGGCCGCCGTACGATTTGCGCAACCCGTGCGCCGTCAGGTAAACCATCTCAGCCGTGGCAGTACTGCGTTACGATTTGCTGCAGCAGGTGCAGCCGGCCGTGGAAAAAATGTTCGCCGCCGGGAACCACCACCACCGGCAGGTTCTGCGGCCGCGCCCAGTCGAGCACCGCCGCGAGCGGCACGACATCGTCGAGTTCGCCGTGTATCACCAGCGTTCCCGCGGGCACTTCTCCCGTTTCGAAGCGGCTCACCGCCGGCGCCACCAATATCAGCTGGTCCGGCTTGACCTGCCTGGCCACGCGCGTTTGCACGAAGCCGCCGAAGGAGAACCCGGCGCAGGTGAGCGGCAGGTCGCCATAGCGCTCGCGCGCGTGGCGCGCGACCGCGATCAGGTCTGCGGTTTCGCCGCGGCCCTCGTCATGCGTTCCTTCCGTGCCGCCCACGCCGCGGAAATTGGGACGCAGCGTGACGTGGCCGAGCGCATACAGGGCACGCGCGAGCGTGGTCACCACCTTGTTGTCCTTGGTGCCGCCCATCAACGGGTGCGGATGCGCGATCAGCGCGATGCCGCGGCGGCCGTCACCGGGATCGTTGATGTCGACTTCCATTCTCCCGGCCGGACCTTCGACCACGGCCCGCTCGGGCGTCGAGGTTCTCAAATTTTCAGGCGTTCGACGACGCGGCCATGCTGCAGGTGTTCGCGGATGATCTCGTCGACGTCCTCGCGGTCGACGTAGGTGTACCACACCGCCTCGGGGTAGATCACGAGAATCGGCCCCTCGTTGCAGCGGTCGAGACAGCCGGCGTTGTTGACGCGGATTTTGCCTGGCCCGTCGAGCTTGAGCGCCTTGATCCGGTCCTTGGCGTACTCGCGCACCTGCTGCGCGCCGTGGTTGTTGCAGCATGCCTCGCCCGGTGGCCGCTGGTTGCAGCAGAAAAAAACGTGCCGTTGGTAGTAACTCACGTCAATCATCTTGCAGTTTGGGCCAAAATGAACGGCGCGTTCAGGCGTCCGCTTCGATCCTGGCGTCGCCCGTCGACCTGTCCATAGGCCACCTTGAATTATACCGGCCGTCACAGTTCATTGTATTTGCGCGCATTGCCTCTGGCTTTGGCAACCGGATATTTTCTGGCATTTTGCCGCAGCTTGCGCTGCGCTGCGGCGAGCGGATCGATTTGCAATACGTCAGCCAGCCGCGTCAGGTAGAGCAGAACGTCGGCGATTTCAGCCGCGACGGCGCGCTTGCGCCTGGCGTCCAGCCGCGCGCTCTGACCGGCGGTCAACCACTGAAAGTGTTCGAGCAGTTCGGCGGCCTCGACGCACAACGCCGTTGCCAGGTTCTTGGGCGTATGAAATTGCTGCCAGTCGCGGGCGGCGGCGAATCGGCGCAATGCGTCGCGCAACGCGACCAGCGATTTGTCTCGATGTGCCATGGCTAAGAGTGCCTAACTAAGGTCCTTGAGCATCCGCGCGCCCGTTACCGGACCGCTGGCACGCATTGGCGCGGATCGTGGCTCAGGCGCCAGGATATGCGGATACGCGCGGATGAATATATCATCTCACATTAGCGGGTCGTTTCGCGTCGCCAACGCGGCGCCAGGCGGGATCTTAGTGAGGAACTCGAACCATGCTGCTGCGCTTACTCGGCAATCTGTTGCGGCGCGCGCCGGCGACGAGGAAGCCCCCGCCGCTCGCGGCCGACCCCGGGGTCGCCGCGTTGTTGCAGCGGGCCAAGACCTGCTATGCCGCTGGCGAAATGAGCGAGGCGATAGCGCTTTGCCAGCAGGCGCTGGCACAGGAGCCGGGCAATGCATACGCGCGGCTGACTTTGGTGCGCGCCCGGATGCCCGGCGAAATCTACCGCCAGGTGTTGCGCCGGATACATGAGCATGTGCGGCCGCGCACGTACGTCGAAATCGGGGTCGACAAAGGCGACACGATCGCGATGGCATGCCCGGAGACCCTGGCGCTCGGCATCGACCCGGCGCCGAAAATCGAGCGCCCGCTGACCGCGCGCACGCGGATATTCGCGGAAACCAGCGACGACTTTTTCGCGCGGCACGATCTTGGCATGGAACTCGGCGGGCTTCCGGTCGAGCTCGCGTTCATCGACGGATTACATCGCTTCGAGTTCGCTTTGCGCGACTTCATCAATCTCGAAAGACACTGTTCGCGGCATGCGACGATCCTGGTCCACGACTGCTACCCGCTGGACGCAGCAACTGCGATGCGTGAGCGGATGTACGATTTCTGGAGTGGCGATGTCTGGAAGCTGGTGGTGTGCCTGAAAAAGTACCGGCCCGACCTGAGCATCCATACCATAGGCTGCGCGCCGACCGGGCTTGCCGTCATCAGAAACCTCGATCCCGCGTCGGCCCTTTTACCGGAGCGCCTGCGGGAGATCTGCGACGAGTTCATCCCCATGCCTTTCGCGGCAATCGAAAGTCGCAAAGCCGAACTTCTTAACCTGTTCCCAAACGAATGGAGCAAGGTTCGTGCGCTGCTGAGCCCGGCTTGACGCGAACGGCCGGCAGCCACCGTGCTGCCGACGGCACACGCGCAGCAGCGACGTTCGTTTTACGGCATCTCGCGCCGCGGGGAGCGCCGGGCGAGCGCCATCAGCGCCGCCACCGCGAGCAGCGGCCACAGCCGCGCCACGGCGCGCACGATATGGTTGAAATTGACCAGATGCGTGGCTTGCTGGCCGAGCATGAAAACCGGCGGCGCCTGATACGGATTTTCCGGCGTCACGTTGACGATCACCACGTTCAGGATAACGCATCCAATCGCGCTCGCGGCGCGCAGCGCGGGCGACAGGCGCAGCAACAACCAAAGCAGCGCCAGCCCGGCGGCGATGCCGAATACCACGCCCGGCGTCAGCCATTGCAGCCAGTGCGCGGCGCGCGCCAGCATCGCGGCGGCGATCGACTTTGCGCCGAAGGCGAGCAACAGCGCCGCCGCGACCATGGGTGAAACCCGCTGCCCTGGTTGCATCAGCAGCGAAACCAGCAGCCCGATCACGAGCATGGCGAGCGCGGCGATGCAGGCCTCGGCGAGCAAATAGGTCTGGGGTGCGTGCGCAAACAACGGTGCGATCCGCAGCGTGTCGCGCAGATCGCCGCTGCTGAATACGAGCGGCGCCTGCTGGAACTGGATCACGATCCACAGCGCGACCACGATCAGCGCAGCGTCGCCCGGCGCGTCGGCGCGCAGCAGGCGTTGGCGCAGCGCCGCGAACGGATTGTTCGCGAACACCGGCAATGCCAGCATCCATGCGCCAAGCGCACCGATACCGGCGCCGGCGCTGTTCGCCAGCAAATCGAGATTCGACGCGATGCGCGTCGGCAGGAACATCTGCGCGCTTTCCAGTCCGAGGCTCAGCGTCCCGGCCATCAGCGTCGCGCTGAACGCCGCCGCCGCCGCGTTCAGTCGCGGCCGCAGCGCGAGGAACAGCAGCGCGCCGAGCGGCAGATAGGCAATGACATTGAGGAGCACATCGCCGAGCGTAACGTAACGCGGCCACGGCGCGCCGAGAAAACCGAGCACCTCCTCGGGCGGCATGCGCCAGCCCGCGAACGGCTGCAAACTGGCATACACGATGACCAGTGTGTAAGCTAGCGCGACAAAACCTGCGAGCCTGGGCTTACCGGAAGTCATGACGGTATTTTATGACGTTTTCAACGGCGACGCGGACGGCATCTGCGCGCTGCATCAGTTGCGCCTTACCGAGCCGCGCGCGAGCGTGCTCGTCACCGGTGTCAAGCGCGACATCGCGCTGCTCGAGCACATCGAAGCGCAGGCTGGCGACGAGCTCACGGTGCTCGACATATCGCTGGCGCGCAATGCCGAGGCATTGCGCAAGCAGCTCGAGCGCGGCGCGACGTGTCGCTACTTCGATCATCATTGCGCGGGCGAGACGCCGTCGCATCCCAACCTCAAGGTCTTTATCGACACCGCGCCCGATGTCTGCACGAGTCTCATCGTCGACCGCTACCTCGACGGCCGCCAGCGCATCTGGGCGGTGGTCGCGGCGTTCGGCGACAATCTTGCCGCGTCCGCGCGCCAGGCGGCGACGCCGCTCAAGCTGAACGAACGGCAGCTCGCGCAACTGCGGGAGCTCGGCGAAGCCATCAACTACAACGCCTACGGCGACAGCGTCGATGACCTGAATTACCATCCGGCCGATCTGTATCAGACGCTCGCGCGCTACGCCGATCCGTTTCAATTCATCGGCGGCGAGCCGGTGTTCGACATTCTGCGCAGCGCACGCGCCGACGACTTGTATAGCGCAGGTGAAACCGCGCCGCGGATCGCGACTGCGGCATGCGCGCTCTACGTGCTGCCCGACGCGGCATGGAGCCGGCGCGTAAGCGGGCCGTTCGCGAATCGCCTCGCGCAGCAGCATCCACGGCGCGCGCATGCGGTGCTGACGGCGAAGGCGGACGGGTTCTCGATCAGCGTGCGGGCGCCGCTCGCGGATCCGCGTGGTGCCGCCGAAGTGTGTCGCGCATTCGGCGGTGGCGGCCGCGCCGGCGCGGGGGGCGTGGATCTGTTGCCGGAACAGGAGTACGCGCGTTTTGTTGCGGCGTTCCGGCAGGCGTTCGGTTAGTTTTTTGCCAATTTACCGTTGACGAATCCGGGAAAGAATTATGCTTTTTTTCCGGCCACGCCGGTCGGCAACGTCATTCCGTCTTGATGCCGGCGTCCTTGATGACCTTCGCGTACTTCGCGTTCTCGGCCCGGATGAAGGCGGCGAACTCGTTGGGCATCGAGCTGGTGGTATCCCCGCCCAGCACGACCAGCTTTTCCTTCACGCCGGCATCGGCGGCCGCGCGTTTGACGTCGGCCTGGATCCTGTCGATAACCTCGGCGGGCGTGCCGGCGGGCGCGAGAAAACCGAACCACTGCGTGGACTCGAACTGGATGCCCGCTTCGTGCAGGGTCGGGATGTCCGGCGCGGCGGCGCTGCGTTGCGCCGAGGTCACCGCGAGTCCGCGGATACGGCCCGATTTGATGTGCGGGATGATGGGCGCAAGGCCGAGTATCGCGGTCGGGATCTGGCCGCCGAGGAGATCGGTGGTGGCGGGAGCGGCGCCCTTGTAGGGCACGTGCAGGAAATTGATGCCGGCGTTGCGCTTCAGCCACTCGCCGCCCAGATGCTGAGTGCTGCCGGTGCCGCTCGAGCCGAAGGGCAGCCCCCCGGGCGTTTTCTTCGCGAGCGTGACGAGTTCCTTGAGCGTCTTCGCCGGCACGGAGGTGTGCACCACGATCATGTTGGGGTAGATCGCCGCGAGCGAAATCGGCGCCAGTTCCTTGAACGGGTCGTAGTTCATCCTCGTATAAAGCGCCGGATTGAGCGCCACCTCCGCCGGCGAGCAGATGAGCAGCGTATAGCCGTCTTTCGGCGCCCGCACCACCGATTCGGCGCCGATCATGCCGCTCGCGCCGGGCCGGTTTTCGATCACCACCGTCTGGCCCCAGTATTCGCTGAGTTTCTGGCCGAAGGTGCGCGCCGTGGTGTCGAGGCCACCGCCGGCGGGGAAGGGGACGATGATGCGGACCGCTTTCGCGGGGTAGCTTTGGGCGTGAACGGCGCCGGCGGCCACGAGGGCAAGCGCGGCGAGCCAACGCAGGCTGAGAGGCATGAAGGTACTCCCGGTTTAAGTGGGATGTTGCGCTATGGTAATACTACCCGAAGATCCTGCGCGCGGATTCAGTTCGCAGCGGCACGATGCAGCGGCGCCAACGATCCGGCAGGCCGCTCGAGCGCGTTCAGGAAGGCGTTCGATTTGATCGGAGGCCGGTCAGCCATCAGAACCCATGGGTTTCAGCGGACCTTGATTTCGATCCAGATGCGCGCCAGCACGCGGCGCTGCCTGCGGTCGAGATCGCGCATCATTTCCATGCGTTTCAGGCCTTCCTTGTCGGGGAAGACCGCGGCATTGGCCGCGATCCCGGGGTTGATGTACTGCATTGCGTCGGCGTTCGGATTGCCGGCGCCGATCTGGTTGGTGAGTTCCGCCGAGTTTTTGCCCTCGAGCATGAAATTGATGAACATGTGCGCGAGGTCGGGACGCTTGCCGCTCCTGTGCAGCACCATGTTGTCGACGGCGATCACCGCGCCTTCTTGCGGTGTCGAATAGCCGATCGTGAATTTACGCCCCGCCTTGGCGGCGTCCTGCTGCGCCTGGAACATGTCGTTCGAGTAGCCGTGCGCGAGCCAGATATTGCCGATCGTGAGCTCCTTGATATATGAAGAGGCGTTGAATGCCGCCCAGTACGGCTTGGCGCGCAGGATCAGGTCGCGTGCCTGCTTGAGTTTTTCTTCGCCGCCCTCGTTGATCGAGTAGCCGAGGTATTTGAGCGCGGCCGCCGTCAACTCGCGCTGGCTGTCGAGGACGGTGACCTTGTCTTTGACCTTCGCGAGATACTTCGGCTCGAAAATGACCGCCCAGGTATCGGTCGGCAGGCCGAGCTCGCGCATTTTCTCGACGTTGTAGCCGATCAGCGTCACCGAGTACGCGTATGGCACCGAGTACTGGTTGCCGGGATCGTACCAAGGATCGAGATATTCGGGCTTGATGTTCGTGAGATTGGGCAGCAGCGACCTGTCGAGCGGGCGCAGCTGGTTCGATTTGATCAGCGTCTCGACGGTGTTGCCGGTCGGCACCAGCACGTCGTAGCCGCTCGCTCCGGCGGCGAGCTTCGCGAGCATTTCCTCGTTATCCGAGTAATAATCCTGCGCGAGCTTGCATTTGCAATAGGCCTCGAAGCGCTTGACCGTGTCCTCGGAGATGTAGTTGTTCCAGTTGTAGAGGTGCAGCATGTTGGCGGCGCCCGTGTCCGCCTTGGCTTCGCCCGGCGCGCCGGATGCGGTTTCACGCTGCGGTTCGCCACAGCCGGCGGCGAGTGCGGCAAAAAAAACAACGATCAGCAGTCGGCGCACGCGGCTAACCTTTTCCACGCAATGCATCGGGCGCAATCCTGCCAGCAAGCGTGATCATCGCCAGGGTGAGCAGCATCAGCAGCGTTGACACCGCGTTGACTTCCGGCGTCACGGCGATCTTGATCATCGAATAGATCTGCAGCGGCAGCGTCGATACGCCCACGCCGACGGTGAAGAAGGTGATCACGAAATCATCGATCGACAGCGTGAACGCCATCAGTGCACCGGCGATCACGCCCGGCATGATCAGCGGCAGCGTCACGCGCTTGAATGTTTCCCAGGGTGTCGCGCCTAGATCGCGCGCGGCCTCGAAGATGCTGTCGTCCATGCCGGCCAGCCGGGCGCGCACGATGATCGCGACGAAACCGATGCAGAACGTGATGTGCGCGATGATGACGGAAATCAGCCCGAGCGTGAGATTCAGCCCTTGCACGAAAAAAATCAGCAGGCTGACGCCGAGCAGAATTTCCGGCATCGCCACCGGGGTGAGCACCATGAATGGCAGCAGTTTAGGTTGGTAGCGGTGCATCGCGATACCCGCCATGGTACCGAGCACCGTGGCGATCGCGCTTGCCGTCACGGCGATGAACACCGAATTTGCCGCTGCGTGCAGCATGTCCTCGTCACGGAACAGCGTGTGGTACCAATTGAACGTGAACCCGACCCACTCGGCGTTGAGCCTGGAATCGTTGAACGAGAAGATGACGACGATGGCGAGCGGCACGTAGAGAAACGCATATACCGCAATCGAAATAGCCCACAACCACCACGATCTACGCATAGCGCGTACCCCTGCGCGCAAACCACATGGCGATGCCGGCTACCGCCAGCACTGCGATGGTGAGCATCAGCGACAACATCGAGCCGAAAGGCCAGTCGCGCGTGCTGAGGAACGATTCCTTGATCATGTTGCCCACCAGCCAGTCGTTCTTGCCGCCGAGAATTTCCGGGATCGCGAACATGCCGAGCACCGGGATGAAGACGAGCGCCGAACCCGAGAATACGCCGGGCAGCGACAGCGGAAACGTGACCTTCCAGAAGCGGTGCCAGACGTTGGCGCCGAGATCCTGGGCAGCGTCGAGCAGCGTCGGGTCGTGTTTTTCGAGATTGGTATAAAGCGGCAGGATCATGAAAGGCAGATGCACGTAGATCATGCCGAGTATCACCGCGAAACGCGAGAACAGCAGATCGAAGGGACCGAGGATGATCATCCAGGCGTAAACGCGCACCAGGAAGTTGCTCGCGAACGGGAGGATCACGAGCAGCACCATCAGGTCGCGGTGTTTTTTCGGGCTGCGCGCGATCAAGAGTGCCAGCGGGTAGGCCATCACGAGGCAGGCGAGCGTGGTCAACGCGGCGACGCCGAACGACTTGAGGAAGATCTGCGAGTAAATCCAGTCGCCGAAAAATACCTGATAGTTCTCGACGGTCAGCCCGGTCTCGTCACTGCCGGTCAGCGGAAAAAGGTTTGCCAGACCGCCGAATTCGCCGGGATAGCGCAACGAAGCGAGCACCATGATAAGCCCCGGCAGCGCGAAAAACAGCAGCAGGAAAACGAACGGCGGACCGCCGACCACCCATCTTGCGAACCGTGCGCCCGGCTTGTTCATCGCCAATGGGGCTAATCCGCCACAAAATGTCCGGCGTCGGGGCGCCACGCGACCTGCACCGAATCGCCGATCTCGTAAAAACGCACGCGTCCCGAACCCGAATTCGGCAGCAGCGCCTCGATTTTCCGGCCGTTGTCGAGCGTCACGATGTAAGTCGACACATTGCCAACGTAGACCAGTTCCTTCACGGTGCCGTGAAAGCGGTTGCCGAGTCCAGGATCGGCGGGCGTGCCGCCCGCGAATATCCGCACCATTTCCGGACGCAGCGCGAGCATGCCTTTGGCGCCGGCCCGAATGCCTTCCCGCGCGGGCGCGGAGAACGTGCCGAGCCCGAAGCTTTCGAGCAGCAGCGCGTCGTCGTTGACCGACTGCACCCGCGCGTCGAGCAGGTTGCAATGGCCGATGAAGTCGGCGACGAAGCGATTGTTCGGGAAACCGTAGATCCTGTCGGGCTCGCCGATTTGTTCGACGCGGCCTGCGTTCATCACCGCGATGCGATGCGAGAGCGCCAGCGCCTCGGCCTGCGAATGGGTGACGAACACGAAGGTGATGCCGATATCGCGTTGCAGGCTGATCAGCTCGACCTGCATTTCCTCGCGCAGCTTGGCGTCGAGCGCGCCGAGCGGTTCGTCGAGCAGCAATAGACGCGGGCGGTTGACCAGCGAGCGGGCGAGCGCCACGCGCTGTTTCTGGCCGCCCGAAAGCTCGTGCGGAAAATGCCCCGCCTTGTCCGGCAGATGCACGGTGTCCAGTATTTCGCGCACCTTGGCCGCGATTTCACCGGGGCTTTTGCCGGCCATGCGCAGCGGGAACGCGATGTTATCCGCGACCGTCATGTGCGGAAACAGCGCATAGCTCTGAAATACCGTGTGGATCGGGCGCCTTTCCGGCGGGGTGTCGGCCATGTCCTTGCCGTCGAGCAGGATCGCGCCGCTGTCGGGCTCGTCGAAACCGGCGATCATGCGTAAGAGCGTGGTCTTGCCGCAGCCGGAAGGTCCGAGCAGCGTGAAGAATTCACCCGCCCCGATGCTGATGCTCACGTCATCGATCGCGGTCAGCGCGCCGAAGCGGCGGGTGACGTTGCGGATTTCGAGTAGCGCCATGTCAGAACAAGTTGGTCCAGGCCAGCGCGGCCAGTATCACGGTTAACAGCAGCGCAATTCCCGCGAACAGCGTGGCCCGCTGCTCTTGCTCGTGCAATAGCTGCTCCAGTTGCTGCTGCCGGCGCTCGGCGCCGGGGTCGTTGAGAAAGCGGTGCACCAGGCGCGGTAATTCCGGCAGCAGCGTGCTCCAGTTGGGCGCTTCGGTGCGTATGCGCCGCAGCAGCCCGCGCCAGCCGACCTGTTCCGACATCCAGCGCTCGAGGAACGGCTTGGCGGTCGCCCACAGGTCGAGCTCGGGGTCGAGCTCGCGACCCAGGCCCTCGATGTTGAGCAGGGTTTTCTGCAGCAGCACGAGCTGCGGCTGCACTTCGATGTTGAAGCGGCGCGAGGTCTGGAACAGGCGCAGCAGCACGCGGCCGAACGAGATTTCGTGCAGCGGCTTGGCGAAAATCGGCTCGCACACGGCGCGGATCGCGGTCTCGAAATCATCGACGCGGGTTTCCTTCGGCGCCCAGCCGGATTCGATATGCGCTTCGGCGACGCGCCGGTAATCGCGGCGGAAAAACGCGAGAAAATTCTGCGCCAGATAATTCTGGTCGACCGCGGTAAGCGTGCCCATGATGCCGAAGTCGAGCGCAATGTAATGCCCGCTCGCCGCCACAAAGATGTTGCCCGGATGCATGTCGGCGTGAAAGAAGCCGTCGCGGAACACCTGGGTGAAAAATATCTCGACACCGGCGCGCGACAACTGCTTGATGTCGATGCCTTGTTCGCGCAGACTGGCGATGTGCGATACCGGCGTGCCATGCATGCGCTGCATCACCATGACTTCGGTCGAGCAGTAGTCCCAGTGGATCTCCGGCACCAGCAGCAGCGGTGAATTTTCGAAATTGCGGCGCAGCTGGCTCGCGTTGGCCGCCTCGCGCATCAGGTCGAGCTCGTCTTCGAGATGCTTGGCGAATTCGGCGACGACCTCGTGCGGCCGCAGCCGTTTGCCGTCCGCCCACAGCAGCTCGATCAGGCTGGCGCCGGCGTCGAGCAGCGCCACGTCCTTGTTGATCACTCGCACGATGCCGGGGCGCAGGATCTTGACGGCGACTTCCCTGCCGTCATGCAGCCGCGCGAAATGGACCTGGGCCACCGAGGCGCTGGCGACCGCAACCGGGTCGAATCCGGCGAATACCTGATTGACCGGCCTGCGGTAGGCGCGCTCGACCGCGGCCAGCACCAGCTCGGGCGCGAACGGCGGTACCTGGTCCTGCAGCTTGGCGAGTTCGTCGGCGATATCCGCCGGCAGCAGGTCGCGCCGCGTCGACAGCACTTGGCCGAATTTGACGAAAATCGGGCCCAGTGCTTCGAGCGCAAGACGCAGCCGTTCGGCGCGCGGCGCTTCCAGCCGGCGCCAGAACAGCAGCAGCGTCAGCAGCCAGCGCAGCGCGCGCACGCGTTCGTGGCCGAGGAAAAACTCGTCGAGCCCGAAGCGCAGGCTGACGCCGATGATTTTCAGCAATCGAAACAAAAGCATCCGCGGATTGTACCCGCGAAAGACAAGAGAGGGGAGAGGAGAGAGGAGGAGCGAGGTGGAGGAATTTCGCCTCTCGCCTATCGCCTCTCCCCTCTCGCCGTCAGTTGCGCGATGCGCTTTTCGAAGCGCGCGACATCGTCGCGCAAAGCGTCGACATCGCGCACGAAGCGCTCGACGTCCTGCCGCGTCGCGATCAACGGCTGCTCCTCGGTCCAGTAAGCAGCCGCCGAGCGCGCGAAGCTGTCGGCGGTCTGGCGTTGCCAGCGTCGGAGTTCGTTGCCGGCCTGCACCATGCGGTGCGCGGCGATGTCGCCAAATACGCGGCTCAAGTCTTCTTCGGCATCCCAGCGCAGGTTTTGCGCGATGGCGAGGATTTCGCGCGCGAGCGCGGTATCGCCGACGACTTCAGTTTCCTGCCATGCATGATTGTCGCCGGCGAGCACGCGCAACGCGACGCCCGGCGTCAGCGTGAAGCTGGCATCGGGAACGCTGGTTGCAATGGAGTCGTCGACTTCGCCCGAAGCGCGGATCGCGAGCGTTACCGCGAACGGCGCGAGACTGAAGCGGGCGGTCTTGCCGGCAAACGGCTGCAACCGCTCGCGTGCCCACGCTGCGCCTTGCAGCAGATGGTTGACGGCTGCTGCAACGGGGGGCGTGAAAAGTGCGGCAAGCCCGGGACCGGCGCCCGCCGCATCGTGTGCCGGCCCCGACATGTAACGCGGGTCAGTCCTGCTGGATGCCGCAGATCAGCCAGCCGATGCTGCCGGTGATCGGCTTCTCGAGGTGCCACACCTCGCTGAACGGCTCGGCCGCACCGTCGGCCCGTTCGCGGATCATGCCGCTGAAGCGCACGCTCGCGATATAAGCCTCGCCCTCGGTCACCACCTCGATCACTTCGGCATTGAGCGTGACGACGTCGGTCTGCTGCGGCGCGCCGTCGCGTGCGTTGAGGTCGGCGACAACCTCGGCATACAGTTCGGGCGTCATGAAATCGTGCATGGTCGACAGGTCGCGCTTGTCGTTGGCCTGCTGCAGCCGCGTGAAGTTGAGCTTGGCATGACGCGCAAACTGCTCCGCGTCGAAGCCTGGCGGGTAGCGATTGGGTATGGCTGCCGGCATACTGCCGCCGCCACCGAACCCGGTCGAAATGTCGGATTGCGCGCCGGGCGCACCCGCGCCGGCGTATTGCAGCGGCCCGGCTTGCGGCTTCGGTCGCAGCATGCGCCACGCGAACATCGCGGCCGCGGCGAGCAGCAGCACCATCAGGATGCCGCCGAATGCGCCCACCATGCCGTTGTTCATGAACAGCGATGCGAGGCCGGCGCCAATGGCGAGTCCCGCCAGCGGCCCGAGCCATTTGCTCATGCCCGACGGTTGTTGTGCCGGAGTGGCAGGCGTCGCCGAGGGTGCCTGCTGCGCCGGCGATTTAGGCGCTGGCTGCGTAATTGTGCTGCGCTGCGTGCCGAGACTCGAGCCGCCGCCAAGCCGGCGCGCATCCGCGTCCGTGGCCAGCAAACCGAGGCTCAGCAGGGCCGTTATCATCATTATCGTTTTGTGCATGATTCCTCCTTGGCGGTAAAGCCGGGCCATCATTCTACCAAGTGACCGGGTCGCGCAGAAATTATTCCACCGATG
This sequence comes from Betaproteobacteria bacterium, assembly GCA_023266235.1. Classification (GTDB taxonomy): domain Bacteria; phylum Pseudomonadota; class Gammaproteobacteria; order Burkholderiales; family SG8-41; genus PALSA-1004. Next base: position 40,363 of record JAHFRL010000013.1, on the reverse strand, counting down.
CATAAAGTCAGCGCGTCTGCAAGGCCGGATTCGGGGCGCGCGGAGGGTGCGCCCTGCGGCACGCAGCTTATTGATGGTTCAGGGTTTTGCGGTGCTTGTTGCGGCGAGCTCGAGCACGATCCAGTCGCCGTAAATTACCGGACCGCTAAATGTGCCCCCGCCTATCGCTCGACTGGTGTCGAGGTACTCGGATTTGCTCTCAGTGCGCACCGGGCGGCCCAGGACAGGCGCATACCAGTCGGTTTCAGTGATGTTGGTCTCGTGGCGGAAACCATCCCAGTCTCCCGCATAGACGTAACGCCTGACCTTGATGGTGTCGAACGTTCCGGCCGGCACCGTGATGCGTTCACTGCCCAGCACTTCGCCGTCGACGCGCACGCTGTTGCGCCGGCCGCTGGCCGGATCGACGGCGTTGACGCGCACCGACCACGATTTGCCAGAATCGAGCGGCAACACGTAGGCGGGATAAGCTGACGCGAACTCGTACTCCACGGGCTGGTCGTGATTGACGAGCGGATGGCGCAGCCAGTTGCCGTCTTTGGTGTAAACCTCGGTGCGTGCCGCTCCCAGGCTCGGGGTATCCGTGGTGACCGCCACCGTTATGCGCTCGGCGTCGATTTTGTCGATGCGGTAATGGATTTGTCCGCGCACTTCGTGGTTGTAGCCGTTGGCGAGGCGATACACGTAGGTGTCACCCACTGCGGGGGATACGGCTGCGGCAACGGCCGGACCGATGATTGCAGCAACGAACGCTGACGCGGTGACAACCGACGACAGGACACGTGTCCAGGCGGGGCGCGCCGTGACGGGGAAACTCGATGTATTCATCATGATGGCCTCCATGCAAGCCGAAGTTCTCAGGGTTTAGCCGTCTTTGCTTCGACCAGTTCGGTCACGTTCCAGTCGCCACGTATTGGCCGGCAGACGCCGCGTCCGCAGCGGCTTAAATCGAGATAGCCGGAGTTGCTCTCGGTGCGCACCGGACGGCCGAGCGCAAGCGCATACCAATCAATTTCGGTGATGTTGGTCTCGCGGCGGAAGCCATCCCAATCGCCCGCATAAACGCGACGCTTGACCTTGATCGTATCGAACGCCCCAGCCGGCGTGCTGATACGCTCGCTCCCCATCACTTCACCGTCCACGCGTACGCTGTTACGTCGTCCGCTGGCTGGATCAACGGCGTCCACCCGCGTCGACCACGACTTGCCGACATCGAGTGGAAACACATAGGCGGGATAGGCGGTAGCGAACTCGTACTCACGAAGCTGATCGTGATTGACCAGCGGACGCCGCAACCAGTTGCCGTCCTTGGTGTAAATCTCCGTGCGTGCTGTGCCCAAGGATGGGGTGTCCGTGGTAACCGCCACCGCAACGCGATCGGCCTCGATCTTGTCGACACGGTATTGGATTTGGCCGCGCACCTCACTGTTGTAGCCGTTCAAGACGCGGTAGACATAAGTGTCGCCGGCGGTCGGCGCGGCTGCTGCCCGACCGCCGATTGCAACAACGATTGCCGACGCGCCGAGAATCGACGCCAGGACGTGTGTCCACCGTGGGCGTGCTGTCGGGGTGAAAATCGAAATGCTCATGGTGATTGCCTCCCTGGTCATGATGGCGCTGAGAAGTGGCATCAAAACCGGTAGCCGCGATGCAGCGCGACGACGCCCGCGCTCAAGTTAAAGTATTCGACCCGTTCGAAGCCGGCTTGTTGCATCAGTTCTTTCAATTGTTTCTGGTCCGGATGCACGCGGATCGATTCGGCGAGATAACGGTAACTGTCGCTGTCGCCCGCAATCAGCTTGCCGAGCAGCGGCAGCACTGTGAATGAATACGCGTCGTAGAGCGGCTGCAGGGGTTTCCACACGCGTGAAAATTCGAGCACCAGCAGCCTGCCGCCGGGGCGCAGCACGCGCAGCATTTCGGCGAGCGCGTGCTCCTTGCGGGTCATGTTGCGCAGGCCGAACGCAACGCTCACGCAATCGAAGTAGGCGGAAGGAAACGGCAGATGCTCGGCGTCGCATTGCACCGCGGGCGCCGTGATCCCGGCATCGAGCATGCGGTCGCGGCCGAGCGCGAGCATCGCAGCATTGATGTCGCTCAACACGACCTGTCCGCCGGCACCGACGCGGCGCGCGAACTGGAGCGCGAGATCGGCGGTGCCGCCGGCGACGTCGAGTGCGCGTTGCCCCGGCCTCAGCCCGCTTTGCTCGACCGTGAAGCGCTTCCACAGGCGGTGCAGCCCCGCCGACATCAGGTCGTTCATCAGGTCGTAACGCGCGGCGACCGATGTAAACACGCCGGCGACACGGCGCGCTTTGTCATCATCGGACACGGCCCGGAAGCCGAAATCGGTCGTTTTGGTCATCATGGTATGACCGTAAACAGCGCGGCAAGTACGCTTATTCCGGCGGGCCGCAGCAGCGGCTGCCGGTTAGCGTTCATTTGCGGTTGGGCCGCGGCTCGACACCGGGCTGCGGCTCGCGATTCGCGGCCGCTTCCGCAAGGCGATTTCGAGTACGCGCGATTTCTGGTGCAGCTTGATTTCGGTGGGCAGCGGCGTGTTCTTGTCGAGTCCGGCCATGGTTACGGCAGTCCCAGAGGCATTCAGCGGGCAACTATCATAACCGAGGCGGGGCGAAACAAAAACACTGCTGCATCAGGGGTTTCCCGCGCCGCCGCGCGTTGCCGCGCGGCGGCGCGATGACTAGGCGAACGACACCGTGCAGCGGTCGAAATCGCTGCCTTTTTCGAGCAGGTTGACGAGCTTGGCAACCTGTTTCTGATCGCCGTGGACTTCAACGAAACGCCCGGGCTGGAACCAGCCGGTCGGCAGTATCAGCGTCGCGGGTGTCGACGGTATCGCCATTTCCGGCAACAACAGCGCGCGCTCGAAGCCCTTGATGGCCGAGGGCGCGTTGAAGTTGGCCGGCCGCACCGCGACTGCGCGAGCGATGCCCGGGAACAGGCGCACGCCGACAAACAATTCGTTGTTTTCCTCGATGCGCAGCCACTGCACGAGGCCGAGATAGAACAACTTGCTCGAACTGCGGCGCACCGCGACCAGCTGGTAGTGGCCGATGCGCAGTTGCGCGTCAGGTTCGCGCAGCATGCACATGAAACCCGAATTGCTCTGGTTCAGGAGTTGCCACGACTCGACCGCCGAGCTTTCACTCGAGACGAGCGCGCGCTGCGTGCGTTCGCTGATATGGCCAAACAGCTGCATGTCGTGCTCTTCCTGCCGCGACAGGCTCGCGCCGGGGCCGCGGAATGAGCGGCCGCTGATGTAAAAATGCGCGGCGTGGATGCCGAGACACACTTGCGCTTTTTCCGCGCTCGGATCGCGTTGTTCGCCGCGGCTGGTGCCGGCACGGCACCACTGGATGTAGAGCAGCATCAGCAGGTTCTCGCACCCGGGCTGGCGCGCGTCCTCGCCCAGGCCAAGCTGGGCCGGCGTCTGGCCCTGCTTGAGCAGAGTGATCGTCTGCCGCAGCGTGCGGCCGATCTGCTCGAGATCGAGATAGCGCAGGCTTGCGAGCGGCTCGCGCCCTTCGGCGAACACCGGGCCGGTGCGGCCGGCGAGATCGATCGCGAGCGCCGGGATGGCGGACGGCGGCAATGGCTGCGACGCGAGGCTCACCATTCCCGACCACTTTTCGATCCAGCGCGCGAGAAACTCCATTTGCCGCCCGGACAGCGCAAACGGATTGGCAAGCTGCGCGAGCAGCGCCTGGCAGTAGGCGGCGCAGCAACTCGAGTCCGCTTCCTGCCGGGCGAACACGTCTGCGACCGTGGTGCGCGCAAAGCCACTTTGTTCCGCGAACACGTACATCTGGTGCAGTTTTTCCCACAACTCGGCGGGAACCTGGCGGTAAATGCGAGAGTGCTCGAACATCGCATAAAACATATAGCGCAGGCAGCGCATCATGATCAGCGCGCCATGGTCCTTGAGCCCCGGGTCGCCTTGCACGTGGGCGTCGCGGCACGCGAGATAGCCGTCGATGAGTTCCTGCCACAGCCCGAGCCCGCGCGTCCACAGCGCGGTTTCGGGGGCCTCGAGCGGCAGCGGCCTGGCGGTGTATTTGCGCGCCAGCTCGTTCTGCACGTAAGCGACCGGCTCGCGCAGCGCTTCCAGTATGCGCAACAACTCAACCGGGTCGATGCCGGCCTGTCTGGCCAGCGCGATTTGCTGCGTCAACAAAAGCTGTGTCGACTGCACATTGGTGAGCGGCAGCGCTGCTATCCACTGCCTGCAGCTTGTGCCGTCCGTAAATTGCAATTGCGCTGCGTTCAATGACATTGGTTGGGTACCCATCTCAGCCCCACCTCCAGTAAAAATGAATCCGGTATTTGGCGCAGCATCCGCGGCCTTGTTCAAGTACGCGCAACAGCGAAGCGCGCCCCGCTCGCGGGCGCATCAGATTTAACGCGAGCTTAAAGCCCCGGTTAGCCTGCGGCAAGCCCATCCGATGAGAGGGAGATTAGCCGACACGGGCGGTGCGCGTATATGCAGGAGTTCACGTCTTTGCACAATCTTGCAAATAATGGAATTAAATCACGTTCAGACGCTTGGCGCACGGATTCAGAGTGATTTCGAAAGCTCCGCAGCGAGCAATTCGCGCCATTGCGGCGCCGGTTCCAGTGCGGCGCGCCGGCGTGCCGTGCGCTGCCGTTCGCCCCAGACCGGGTGCGGGAAATGCGCGTCATCCGCGAACCGCGGAATCACATGCCAATGCAGGTGCGGCGTCAGGTTGCCGAGGCTCGCAAGATTGATTTTGTGCGGGTTGAGCGCGCCGCGCAGCGCCTGCTCGACGGCGAACACCACGCGCATGCAGTGCTGCTGCTCGGCCGCGGCGAGATCGGTCATTTCCTTGACATGGGCATTCCAGATGACACGGCAGAAGCCCGGATAATCCGGATCGTCGACCAGCACCACGCGGCATGCGGCGTCCTGCCACAACACTTCGCCGCCCACCTGCGAGCAAAACTCGCAGGTGGGAGAGGCGAGAGGCGAGAGGCGGGAGGTGGACGCTCCAGGCTTTTTCTTCTTACTCTTCACCTTTCACCCGTCACGTTCTTTATAGCAGCACCCGCTCGATGCCGCATCGACTCGATAAACGCCGCGCGCCGCTTGCGGTTGGCGAGCAGATCGTCCTGCAGATACGGATTGCGCGACACCACCCAGATGTCGCCAAGCACTTCGTTCAGCATGCGCGCCGAGCTACCGGTGCGGCGCCGGCTCCTGAGCTCGTTGAGCAGGTCCCACAGCGCCGGCCCGAGCAGCCGGATCACGATCTCGCGATCGGAAAACGACGTGTAGTTATGGGAAATTTCCCGCAGGTGGGCGGTCATGGCAGAGGTGGCGCCGAAAGCGAATCATTCTACTGCAACGCAGCAAGCAGAGGGTAAGGCGAGAGGCGAACAACTCCTGTCAGTCGCCAGCTGCTCGGATCAAGCGGCAGCCGTCGCGATGAGCAGGTAGCGCGCGAATTTACCGAGCGCCATGAATAATGCCGACAGCCACGGGTTGACGCGCAGCCAGCCGGCGGCGACGCACAGCGGGTCGCCGATGATCGGCACCCACGCGAGCAGCAGCGCGGGACTGCCGTAACGCTTGATCAAGTCCAGACCTTTGATTTCCGCATGCTGTGGAATGATGCGACCGATCAGATACGACGACATGCCGCCGAGGGTGTTCCCCAGCGTTGCGACGCCCAGCGCCGGCCAGTATTGCTGCGGATTCAGTTTCAGCACGCCGAACAACACCGCTTCCGAGCCGCCGGGCAGCAGCGTCGCCGCCAGGAAGCTGCTCGCGAACAGCGCGCCGAGGCTCAACGATTCGTCCATGCTCGTGATTGTTACACGGCAACGGTAATCGCTTGCAGTTTGACGCGTTGCGCGGCTATCGCGGATAATTCACGGCGCGCCGGCGCATGAGCGCCGCGCAGCCATTGTCCCGAGCTATCCGCAAATCCGGTTCGTCGCGCGCAAGGCATTTTTCGCCTGCTCGTTGGCGCTTGCGGTGAACCCCATAGAAAGGCAATCCATGAAATACGTGATCGATTTCGGACCGCTACCCGCGCTGCCGGTGGTGGGCGGCTCCGACCGGTTCCCGGTCGGGCGCATCTACTGTGTCGGCCGCAACTATGCCGGGCATGCGCGCGAAATGGGACACGATCCCGACCGCGAGCCGCCGTTTTTCTTCATGAAACCCGCGAACGCCATCGTGCCCAATGGCGCGACGATCCCGTATCCGCAGGCGACCAAGGACCTGCATCACGAAATCGAGCTGGTGGTCGCGCTCGGCAAGGGCGGCGCCGATATTCCGGTTGCGAAGGCGCTCGATCACGTGTGGGGTTACGGCGTCGGGCTCGACATGACGCGGCGCGATCTGCAGGGCGAAGCCAAGAAAATGGGCCGGCCGTGGGAGATGGGCAAGGGCTTCGACCATTCGGCGCCGTGCACCGCGCTGCTGCCGGCATCCAAGATCGCGCATCCGGCGAAAGGTGCGATCTGGCTCAAGGTCAACGGCACCGTCAAGCAGAAGGGCGATCTTGCCGAGATGATCTGGAACGTGCCCGAGACCATCTCCTATCTGTCCGGGCTCGTTACGCTGCAGCCGGGCGATCTGATTTATTCCGGCACACCCGCGGGTGTCGGCCCGGTCAAGCCCGGCGACAAGCTCGAAGGGCATGTCGACGGCGTCGGCGATTTGACGGTCACGTACGCGAACTAGGGCATAAGCGCAACCGCCGATGAACGCAGATGGACGCCGATGAGAGTCAAGTGAACATTGGGCAAAAGTCGCAAGACCGTTCAGGATTGGCGCGATAAAATCGTTTCAATAATTTCGTTGATACTGTCCATGAGTACTTTGTTTTTGATCTTATCCGCGTTTATCGTTCATCGGCGGTTTCATCCCGCGGTTGACGTTGTTTCCGGTTATTGACAGGAGGAGCTAATGCAGCAACGCAAACTCGGCACGAACGGGCCCCTCGTATCAGCGCAGGGCCTCGGTTGCATGGGCATGTCGATCAGCTACGGCGAGCCCAACGACGAGGAGTCGATCGCGACGATGCACCGCGCGCTCGAGCTCGGCGTCAATCTGCTCGTCACTTCCGACGCGTACGGCAACGGCGTCAACGAAGAGCTGGTCGGGCGCGCGATCAAGGGCAGGCGCGACAAGTTCCTGCTGGCGACCAAATTCGGCAATCTCGCGCTGGCCGGCGGCGGCGCGCCGGGGGGATTGAGCGGCGGCCATCCCGGCTACGTGCCGCAGGCGTGCGACAAGTCCCTCAAGCGCCTGGGCGTCGATGTGATCGACATCTACGGCCTGCACCGCGTCGATCCGGCGGTGCCGATCGAAGACACCGTTGGCGCGATGAAAAAGCTGGTCGAGCAGGGCAAGGTGCGTTATCTCGCTTTGTCGGAAGCGGGACCGCAGACGATACGCCGCGCGCACAAAGTGCATCCGATCATCGCGGTCGAAACCGAGTATTCGCTGTGGAGCCGCGATGTCGAGAAAGACGTGCTGCCGGCGTGCCGCGAGCTCGGCATCGGCTTCATGGCGTACGCGCCGCTCGGGCGCGGTTTCCTGACCGCGACCATCAAGACGCTCGATGCGCTGCTGCCGAAAGACCGCCGCCGCGATCACCCGCGTTTCAATCCCGACAACATCAAGCACAATGCCGAGTTGCTCGCGCCAATCGAAAAAATCGCGGCCGCCCGGAAATGCACGCCGGCGCAGGTCGCGCTGGCATGGGTGCTCGCGCAGGGCAATGACATCGTGCCGATCCCCGGCACCAAGCGCCGCACATATCTCGAGCAGAATGTCGCCGCGCTCGACGTAAGACTTTCCGCCGACGACATCGCGAAACTCAAACAGGCGTTCCCGCTCGGCGTAACCGCCGGCACACGTTATCCCGAGAAGCAGATGAAGGCGCTCGGCATTTAGATTTTCCACTGCGCCGGGACGCCCCGGGCTGGAAGCGGCGAGGGATAAGCAAATGGAAAGCGCGGAGATCGGCGCGCTGCTCGATGAGGCGTTGCAGCTTTGCCAGGCCGGCGCGCTGACGCAGGCCGAGCAAATCTACCGCCAGGTGCTCGCTGCCGACGCGGCAGTGCCGGATGCGTGGAACATGCTCGCGCTCGTGCTGTATCAGCGCGGTGAGCTCGCGGCAGCTGCGGAGGCGGCGGAGCGCGCCACGCTGCTGCGGCCGCAGATTCCTCCGTACTGGCTTACCCGCGGCAATATTGCGCAGGCGCGGCACGGCACCCGCGAAGCGCAGTCGTGTTTCAACCGCGCCATCGAACTCGATCCCGGATTCGCCGAAGCGCATTTCCGGCTCGCGCTCAGCTACGATCGCGAGGAGCGTATCCCTGATGCGATCATGACTTATCGCAACGCGCTGCGTTACGCGCCGGACGTAGCAGAAATCCATTATCAGCTTGCCGAGGCGCTGATGGTGGAAGCCCGCTGGGTCGAGGCGATGCATGCGTACGAAGCCGCGTTCACGCGGGATCAAAACGCAGAGCTTGATCGTCGCGGTTGCATCAATTGCATGAATTACCTGCAGTTTGAATCGGTGCCGGAATTCTGGCATACCGAGATCACGCGTTTTTTCGCGCGCAATGATATAGACCACATCCACTATGCCAAGGTTGTCCTGCGGATATTCATGACAAAGGGCGCGTTCCGCGCGGTGCTGGACGCGGCGCAGCGACCGGATGCGCGTTTCGAGCCCGACGCGTCGGCGCTGGGCGCAGTCATGCGCGACGAGTTGTTGCGGATATTGCTGCGAGACGCGCTGGTCATCGATGCCGGGCTCGAGCTTGTCCTGACCCGGCTGCGCGCCGCCTTGTTGCTCGATGCCGAGTTGCGCGCACAGGCGCCCCCGGATTTTCTGTGCGCGCTGGCCTTGCAGTGTTTCAATAACGAATTCATTTTTGCCGAGAGTCAGGCCGAAAGCGCCGCCGCGGACAGGTTGTTGCGCGAGGTCGACGCCGAACTGCAGCCGGAGCGCAACCTGCCGGACACGCTGTTGCGCCCGCTGGCGGTATTGGCGATGTATCGCCCGCTGCATGCGGTCCGCGGCGCCGACAGGCTCGCGGCACGCAGGCCGGGCCCGGCGGCGCTGGGGCAGTTGCTGCGGAGCTCAGTGCTGAATGTGCTGACGGAGCGCACGCTGCGGCAGGACATCACTGTCATCGGCGCGATTACGGACGACGTGTCGCGCGCGGTGCGCGACATGTACGAAGAGCATCCTTACCCGCGATGGTTTTCCCTCGACCGTTGGCCGCCGCTCGCGTTCGCGGATTGGCTCGGGAGCCGGGTGCCGATACCGAATGCGCCCGCCGAATTTCCCGCCGCTCCTCGTATCCTGGTCGCCGGCTGCGGCACCGGCAAGGATCCGATCTGCTTTGCAACCGACATTGCGGGCGCGCAGGTGCTGGGGGTGGATTTAAGCCTGTCCAGTCTTGCCTATGCGCAGCGCATGGCGAACGAACTCGGCCTGACCAACATTGAGTTCCGGCAAGGCAACATTCTTGACCTCGGCGTCCTGACGGAGCGCTTTGACATGATTTGCGCCACCGGGGTCTTGCACCATCTGCATGATCCGGTCGACGGGTTGCGCGTTTTGCTGCAGCTGTTGCGCCCGGGCGGCCTGCTGAAGATCGGTCTCTACAGCGAGCGGGCGCGCGCGAGCGTGAATGCCGCGCGCGCAATGATACGTCAGCAACAGTTGCCGGCGACCGCAGCGGCGATCCGCGAGTTCCGGCAGCAGGTGTTCGACTTGCAACAGGATACGCCCGTGCGACCGCTGTTGAACTTTAGCGATTTTTATTCGATGAGTATGTGCAGGGACCTTTTGTTTCACGTGCAGGAACATCAATTTCAGTTGCCGCAGATCGCGGCCATACTGCATGACCACGGGCTGACGGTGCTTGGCCTGTCGGACCTGTTACCACATGCGGTAACCGCTTACCGCCAGATGTTTCCCGGTGACGATGGCATGAACAATTTCGCGCATTGGGATGCCTTTGAAGCGCGCCATCCCGAGACCTTCGCAGGCATGTATCACATCTGGTGCTGCGTGCCCAAACACGCGGCAGCATGACGGTGGTTGCGTTATTCGTGACGTCGATCTGCGCGTCGTCGCTGGCTGGACATGCCGACTGACAGACCACCCTTGCTCCACCCGGCATCGGCGCTGTGCTCGCAACCACGTATTGCGCTACCGCCCGGCGCGTGCGATTGCCACATGCACATTTTTGACGCGCGCTTTCCGCCCGCCGCGAAAGCACGCCGCCGGGAACCCGCTGCGCCGGTATCCGAGTACCGCAAGCTGCAGCGCGCGCTCGGGCTCGAGCGCGTGGTGGTGGTGCAGCCGACCGCCTACGGCACCGACAACCGATGCACGCTCGAAGCCATCGCTGAGATTGGCAGCAACGCGCGTGGCGTGGCCGTCATCGATGACGCAGTGAGCGACGCCGAATTTGCAGCATTGCATAAAGCCGGCATGCGCGGCGTGCGCTTTCGCATGCTCGACGAGCCGGAGTTGCCGTGGGAAATGCTGCCGAAAATGGCTGCACGCGTCGCCGCGCATGGCTGGCATATCCAGTTCCAGATGGACGGCCGCGAGCTGCACACGCGCGAAGCGCTGCTGAAGAGCCTGCCGTGCGATCTGGTGATCGAGCACATCGGCAAGTTTCTCGAGCCGGTCGGCGTCGACCACCCCGGATTCCAAGCGCTGCTGCGGCTCGTCGATGGCGGGCGCTGCTGGGTCAAGCTGTCGGGTGCCTATATAACGTCGCGCTCCGGCCCGCCGCGCTATGAGGACGTCGGCGTGCTGGCGAAGGCGCTGGTGAAACACGCGCCCGAGCGCATGGTGTGGGCGACCAACTGGCCACACCCGCTGGCGAGCGGGCAAACCATGCCCGACGACGCAGTGTTGCTCGACCTGCTGCTCGCCTGGGCGCCGGACGACGCAACGCGCGAGCGCATCCTGGTTGACAACCCCGCACGACTCTACGGTTTTTGAGGCAGAGGATCTGAATTGGCCGGCAGCCGCGCGTGCGGGTTAAGCCCAGGTTGAATCCGGCGTCGAGGAAACAAACTTCGCGAGATCGTGTTGCCAGGTCGGTAACACGATCCCGAACGCCGACCGCAGTTTATCTGACGACAGAGCCGAATATCTCGGGCGTGCGGCCGGCGACTTGAACTCGTCCGACGAAATCGCCGTAATACGCTTCGCTTGCGCGGCGTTTTCGCCATAGCGCATGGCGAGCAACCGGAGGAGCTCGGTTGCGAACGCATGGCGGCTCACTGCTCCCGAGCCCGCAAGATGAAAGATGTCATGAGTGTCCCGCAACTGCTCGCCGTATTTCTCGATAAGCGCCCGGGTCACGCGCGCGCCGGTTCTTGCCCAGGTCGGGCTGCCCGTTTGATCATCGACTATCCTCAATGCTTCCGGTTGTTTTGCAAGGCGCGATACGGTTCTACAGAAATTGGATCCGGTGGCGCTGTATATCCAGCTGGTTCTGAGGATCAGGTAAGCGCCGCCCACTTCAATAATGGCCTGCTCGCCATCAAGCTTGGACTTGCCGTAAAGGTTGATCGGCTGGGGAACATCGTTCTCGGTGTAGGGTGACGATTTGCGGCCATCGAACACGTAATCGGTGGAATACTGAATGATGGTGCCACTCCAGGCTTTAAGCTCGCGTGCGATGACCGCCGGAGCGTCACGATTTACCGCCATGGCCTCGGCGGGCTTGAGTTCGGCGTCATCGACTGCCGTGAATGCCGCGGCATTGATTACGATCCGGGGTTTCAGGGCGCGCAGCACTTTGCGAATGGCGTCTTGATTGGCCAGATCGAGCTCCGCTCTGCCCATTGCGGTCACATCGCGCGTGTCGCGAAAGACCCGCACAAGTTCCTGCCCAACCTGGCCGTTTTTTCCAAGCACCAGAATTCCTGTCATGCGAACAGCTCGGCAGCGCAAAACCGGTTTGCCGCGAGGTCCGCCGGCGACAAGATGGGGTCGCCCTCGAGCGGCCATCGAATTTTCAAATCCGGGTCGTTCCAGATGATCCGGCGTTCGGACGCGGGGTGCCAGTAAGCGGTGACTTTGTAGAAAATTTCGGCGGCAGCGGACACCACCAGGAATCCGTGGGCAAAGCCGGCGGGTATCCAGATCGATTGCCTGGTCTCCGCGCGCAGGCTGGTGCCGGCCCACTGGCCGAAGCTCGGCGAGCTTCTGCGGATATCCACGGCGACATCGTATATCTCACCCGCGGTGACCCTGATCAGTTTTCCCTGCGGCTGGGCGAGCTGGTAATGCAGGCCCCTGAGCACCTGTTTGATCGAGCGGGAAACGTTGTCCTGCACGAAATGGGCATTTACGCCGGTCTCCTGCGCAAAGGTTTTTTCGTTGAAGCTCTCGAAGAAAAATCCCCGCTCGTCCTCGAACACGCGCGGTTCAAGCAGCAAAACTTCCGGTATGCGAAGGGGCGAGATTTTCACGCTAAACTTCACTGCCCGGCGATGTGCTGCTGATACGCCGGGCGCTGGCACAGTCGCGCGTACCACGCTTGCAGATGTTGCAGCGGCGGGCGCTCGATTGGGAATTTGAACCAGCGGTAGATCGCGTTCCCCAGCGCGATATCGCCGACCGTGAGGTCCGTGCCCGCAACAAATGGTGTTTTCGCCAGTTGCGCATCGAGCATTTTCCAGACTTCGCCGCCGCGCCTGGCGGCGGCCTCGAGCTCGGCGGCGGGGAAATCGTCCTTGGGTTTCTTGAGATACGCACGGAAGAGCGTGCCGATCGGGCCGTTCACCGTCGAGAGTTGCCAGTCCATCCACCGGCTCGCGCTCGCCGCCAGTTGCGGGTCGGCCGGCCACAGCTTGCCTTTGCCGTACTTGGCGGCGAGGTAGCGCACGCAGGAATTCGATTCCCACAGGATGAAGCCGTCATCGTTGATGGTCGGCACCAGTCCGTTGGGATTGAGCGCGAGGTATTCCGGCGTCTTGTTCCTGCCAAATTCGCCGCCGATGTCGTCGCGCTCGAACGGCAGGCCGATCTCGCCGCAGCACCACAGAACTTTCTGCACGTTGCTCGAACTCTTGCGTCCCAGAATCTTGAGCATTGCTCCTCCCGGTAAAAAATCAGTGATTCAGTGATTCGGTGATTCAGTGACTCAATCACTCAATTACCCTTACTCATTAAATCGCGTTGCAATTCCTGCAGCGCGGCGCCCCAGTCGCCATCGCCATTTTGCCGGTAAATCGCGAACCCGGGAAACCACGGTGATTCTTTGCCGCCCGCCAGCCAGCGCCAGTCGGGCGGGCACGGCATCAGCACGCGCGCGGTTTTGCCGAGGCTCGCCATGAGGTGCATGTTGGTGTTGCTGACGCCGACATAATCATCCAGCGCGGCCAGCAGCGCGAGCATGTCCTCGAGATCCTCGTTGGCGGCCGCGAAATCATGCACCGGGCGCTGGCTCAGCGCCGCGAGTTGAGCGATTTCTCCGGGCTCGGGTTGGCGCTGCAAGGCGAGCAGCGTGCCCGGCACCGGTTGCACTGCCGCCGCGAACTGCGGCAGCACAATCTGCTTGAATAACGGCAGCGGCAGGCGCGCGGTGTGCGTGGCGTCCGTCGCGCTGCCGGCGCGCCAGGTCAAACCGATGTACGGCGGCGCGCCGAGCGCGGTCAGGCGCACGCGCATCGCGGCGACGCGCTGTGGTTGCGCCGCCAGCGGCAGCGCCGGCGGTATTTCGTTGGTGGCGAGCGCCAGCGGCAGATCGCCGCTCAGCAGCGTGCAATCGCAGCGCGGCAACGCTTGCTCGTTCAACGCATAGACACGCGCGATGCCGGTATTGCGTAAGTGCAGCAGCGCGCCGATGCCGCTTTCGGCGCGGTAGTACACCGTTGCTCCGCGCCGGGTCAGTGCGGGCACGTAGCGCAGGAAAGTGAGTTCGTCGCCGATGCCCTGCTCGCCGAGCAGCAACACCGTTTTGCCCGTGAGGTCGGCGGGCAACGCATGCTCTAGCGCGAGGCCCGCGTTTTGCGCCACGAGAGCGTCGCGCATGATCGACCGGTAGCCGGCCCAGCCGGCGCGGATATTCCCGTGGAGCAACTCGATGCGGCCGATTCCGATCAGCGCATCGCGGTTGCCTGGCTCGCGCGCGAGCGCCTGCTCGAATTGACCTCTGGCGCGCGCGAACTCGCCGCGCTGGTAACGCAGCTCGCCAAGCTCGGCGTGTAACTGCGCGTTGCCGGGTGCGAGCGTAAGCGCGCGTTCGAGCATCGCGCTGGCCTCGGCATTGCGGGAGAGCCGGTGCAGCACCAGCGCCAAATCGCGGAACAGCGCAACGCTCGGCGCGCCGCGCGCCAGCGCCGCACTCAGGCACGGCTCGGCCTCGGCGTAGCGTTCCTGGCGCGCCAGCGCGATGGCGAGGTTCTGCAGCACGTCCACCGCCGGGGTCGGCTGTGCCGCCAGCGGCCGCAGCAGCACTTCGGCTTCGGCAGGGCGTTCCAGCGCGAGCAGCGTGGTGGCGAGATTGAAGCGCGCGTCGTCGTGACGCGGTTCGAGCTCGAGCGCGCGGCGGTAGCAGGCCGTCGCCGGCTCGGGCTGTGCCGCTGCACGCAGGGCGTTGCCTTTGTCGTACCAGGCCTGCGCGTTGTCGGGGGCGGTCGCGCGCCCGATTGCGTCCGTTGCGTTGGCGCCAGGGAACGAGCGGCGGCGCAGGGCGTTCAGCACATTTAGCAGGTAACGCATGGATAGTTCGCGCGGCGCGCGGCAGCGTCAGGTCAGTCAGCGCTATTGTAGCGTGCTGGTCAAGTTCGCAGCGGTGTCGTCATCCGCACACCGTAGGAGGCGCCACAGCTTATCGGCGGATATGCGGGACCGAGCGGTATGCCGTGTTAAAATTACCTTCAGCGTGGGTTTGTATCCGGGTAGGGTGCGCTTGCGCACCGGCGAAGGCATCAAGGTTGGCGCGGCTCCGTTGTGCGGAGCACACCCTACGGTACTTACTTTTGTTCGGCGTATATGAGCGAGTCGGGCCTGATCAGCGAAGAGTACCGGAAAATGCAGCAGCAACTGCATGAAAATCCGGACTACGGCGTTGCATCGGTACAACTTGCGCCGCTGGTGGCGCAGGTGATCGAGGCAGTCGGCGCGCAGGATTTGCTCGACTATGGCGCAGGCAAAGGGCGTCTCGGTATCACGCTCAAGCAACATATCCGGCGCCCGCTAGCGATTCACCATTACGACCCCGCGATTCCCGAGTGGTCGGCGCCGCCTGAGCCGTGCCCTTTTGTCGCCTGCATCGACGTGCTCGAGCATATCGAACCCGTGCTGCTCGATAACGTGCTCGACGATCTGCAACGGGTTACCGCGGGCGTCGGCGTATTCACCGTGCATATCGGCGCCGCAGTCAGGTTCCTGCCCGACGGGCGCAACGCGCATTTGATCCAACAGCCCCCGGCGTGGTGGCTGCCCAAGCTTCTCGACCGCTTCGAACTCGCAAAGTTCGAGCGGATGGAGATGGGTTTCTGGGTGGTCGTCGAGCGCAAACAAGGTTGACCTTTGCAAACCAATGCAACCGCCGCTAAATCAATGCAACCGCCGATGAACACCGATACACGCCGATAAAAAGCTAAATGCAAACCGCAACGGACCACGGATTCACAGAGAAGTTGCCAGAAGGAAAATCACACATGCTTGCTTTGCATCTCGCGGCGTGCTGTGGCTAATTTTTTTATCGCTCCTGACCTTATCTGCGTTCATCTGCGTTCATCGGCGGTTGCTTTGGGTTTCACGCTGCGTTCATCGGCGGTTCCATCAGATTTAGATCCCGTTTGAGTTCGGCGAGCGCAGCGTTCCAGTCACCGCGGGGCGATTGGCGGTAGATCGCTGAACCCGGAAACCACGGCGACGATCGCCCCGCGTGCAGCCAGCGCCAGTCGGCCGGGCACGGCACGAGCACGCGGACCGCCTTGCCGACTCCGGCGCGCAGGTGCATGTTGGTGTTGCTGACCCCGACGTACTCGTCGATCAGCGCGAGCAGCGCCAACATGCCTTCGAGATCTTCGTTCAGGGAAGTAAAATCGTGCACGCGCCGCCCGAGAGCGTCCGCCAGCGCCCCGAGTTCTCCCGGCGCGGGGTTGCGCTGCAGCGCGATGAACGTGCCCGGGAACTGCCGCAGGGCCGCGGCGAGCGGCTGCAGGCCGATCTCCTTGTAAAGGTTCCAGATGATCATGCGCTGCTCGCGCGGCGGAGTCCCGCCCCGCCAGGTCAGGCCCAGGTAGGGCGGGCTGCCGATTTGCGCGAGACGTTGGCGCATGTCCGCGATGCGCCCGGCAAGCGGTGTCAGCGCGAGCGGCGGCGGTACTGGCGGCCAATACACCGCGATGCGGCTGCGGAATTGGCGCAAGCCGGCCAGTTCTGCGGCGTTGTCGGTAAATGGCAGTGCACTGGCGGAATAGTCGCTGAGCGCATGCGGCAGATCGCCTGCCAGGATTACCACGTCTGCCGGCGCCGGCGGGGCTGACTCCGGCAGCACCTGCGCCAAGCCCGCGACCCGCGCCAGCAGGCTCCCGATCTTGTCGCTCGCGCAGTAGGTGACGCGCGCGCCTGCCGCATGGAGTTGCGGCACGAAGCGCAGAAAAAAGATTTCGTCGCCCAGCCCCTGCTCGCGCATCACGCAGATGTGCTTGTCGGCGAGCGCGGCCGGCAGCGTCCGCGCCAGCGCAACGTGCGGGTACCTGGCACGGAAGATGTCGGGCCAGGGACGGTACCCGTACCCGGTCCAGCCTTCGGCGAGGCAGCCGCGGCCGAGCAAGGCCAATCCGAGCAGCTGGTGCAGCGAAGACGCATGCGGATTTGCCGCCAGCGCACGCGCCAGCCAGCGCAATCCGGCGCTGAACTGACCGCTATCGATCAGCATGGAAGCATAGTTCTGGACCACTTTCGGGTCGTGCGGCGCCAGCCCCAGCGCAACACGGTGGCATGCCAATGCCTCGATCATCCGCCCCTGGTGCTCGAGCGCCGCGCCGAGAAAGGTATGGGCCAGCGCGAGGTCGGGAACACGCCCGATAATCTCGCGGCAGATGGCTTCGGCTTCGCTGAAACGTCCGAGATCGATTACGACGGACGCGAGGTTGCAGCGCGCGAGCAGGTAGTCAGGCGCCATCCGGATGCAGGCGCGATATTCACGCTCCGCTTCCTCGAAGCGCAGCGACTTGTGCAATACGTCGGCGAGATTGTTGCGCGCATCGACCTGTTGCGGATCGAGTTGCACCGCCCTGCGGTAGCTGTCGATCGCTTCCGCCACGCGGCCCTGGTCGCGCAGCACATTGCCGAGGTTGAACCACGCGAGCGGCGCTTGCGGAAAGCGCGTGATCAGTTTGCGCAGCAGGGTTTCGGCGTCGGCGTGCCGGCCTTGCATGGCGAGCGCATTGGCGATGCCCAATGGGTACTGCGCTTCGCGCGGATTGAGGCGGCTTGCCTTGCGGAAGGCCGCTTGCGCTTCCGCGTAACGGCCGACCGCGAAATACGCCTGCGCCAGATTGCCGGCAACTGCGGGGTTATCGCGCAGCTTGCGTGCGGCGCGCGCCAGATAATCCACTGCTGGTTCCAGTTGGCCGAGCTGGAGCAGTGCGACCCCCAGCAGGTGCAGCGCGTCCGGGTGGTCGGGCGCCAGTGCCAGCGCCCGCTGATAGGCCGCTTTGGCGGCTTCGATATTGCCCTGATTATGGGCCTGCAAACCGGCCTCGAGACAGGATCGCAGCAAGTCGGGTATGGCCATGGGGTGGCATTATAACAGTTTGAATAGTTGGATGTTTTTTGGTCATCCGCGACGGATATGTTGCTCTTTACCGTTTACCGCTTACCGTTTACCGCTTACGGTCTTAAATCGCCTGTTGCATCCGCGCAACAGATAAATGTCGATTACCCTCGGAAAAGCATCTTTTTGTTGAGTTGCCGAATGGCGACTTGGCATACTGCGTTTAACCCTTCGCTTTGGGGGGAGCGTCGCGTTCCAGGCAGTGCGGTGTTACTGGGGCCCGGCATCAAAAACTGACTAGGAGACAGGCATGAACAAGAAAGTGATGGCACTGGCGGTCGCAGGGGCCCTTGCGGCGCCGGGTGCGGCTCTCGCGCAAGCGAGCAGCGTGCAGATATTCGGCACGGCCTACGTGGAGTACGGGTATTTCAAGCAGGGCCACGCAACCCCTCTCGCCACCGGTAGTGATTTGGTCAATGTCGACATCATGCAAGACCCGGGCGCCGAGCTCGGCGTCAAGGGCGAAGAAGCCCTCGGCGGCGGTTACTCGGTGTGGTTCCAGTGCGCGAGCTCCATGGAGCTCTTGGGCGCGGGCAATGCGGCCAGAACTTTCTGCGGCCGCAATAGCGCGATCGGCTTGAAGGGCGCCTTCGGCAATGTTTACGGCGGCAACTGGGATATGCCGATGAAGAAAACCGGCGGTATCGGGCGTCTCGTCAGCGACACCGGCCTGTGGGGTGTCGGCCCGCTGCTGTTCGGCGGCTCGGCCTCAACCATCGCTAACGGTCTGCCGACCCAGTGGTCGAATCGCCAGAACAACTCGATTTTCTACGATACACCGGTATGGAATGGCTTCCAGTTACTGACCGGCTATAGCACCATTGCCCCGGCCAACGTCACTGGGACGACGAACCTGTCGGGCAACAAACCTCGCATGTGGGGCCTTGCCGCGACCTACACCAACGGCCCGCTGGTGGTCATGGGTGGTTATGAGAACCATGACAACTATTCACCCACCGGCGCCCTGACAAACGCCAACGACTACGGCTGGCAGGTTGGCGCCCGGTATAGTTTTGGCCCGATCGTGGCTGCCGCGATTTACACCAAGCAAGTCTATGATACGGGCGTAATCGCAGGTGTTTCGACGGGTGCCGACGCCAAGGCTTGGGGCCTCGGCGCGGAATGGACTATCCAAGGTCCACACGTGCTGCGCGGCGGCTATCACAGGGCGGCCAACACCGGGGGCAATTTCAATCCGGGGGGTGCTGGGGTTGTTGCGGGTGCTCTGATGGGTAACCGCATTTACAACGGCGGCATCGGTGCCACGGGCGCCAGCATCTGGCAAATTCAGTATGTCTTCAACGCCTCGAAGCGCACCGAGTTGACGCTAGGCTACGCAAGCCTGTCGAACGACCAGAATGCGCGTTACGCCTTGGGCGGCGCCGCTGTTCCGGCCGCCGGCGAGAACCAGAACGCGTTCGGGATGAGCTGGAAGCATCTGTTCTAAGCTAACTGCAACAAGCAACACCAAAACGGGCGCTTCGGCGCCCGTTTTTTTGCCCCCGTCTCACGCAACCGCCGATGAATCTCTAAAGCAAAGCAACCGCCGATAAACGCCGATGGACGCAGAGTGAAAACTAATACAACCGCCGATAAACGCCGATGAACGCCGAGAAGAACTAGATCGGATAACCGAGAGGATTATCGGTTGCGCACAGAGGGTAAGCACTGTCCTCGGTTGCGGGTTCCTGGAGAAGGTCTACGAGAATGCACTCGCGATCGAACTGCGCAAAACAGGGCTTTTTGCGGAACAACAGCGAGACGTTGCGGTTCGCTACGACAGTCAGGTCGTTGGCCAATATACGGCAGACCTGCTAGTGGAGAATAGCGTGATCGTGGAACTCAAGGCGGTTTCCCTGCTGGACGAGGTCCATCGTGCGCAGTGCCTGAACTACCTAAAGGCAACGGGCTTGAACGTCTGTCTGCTGATCAATTTTGGCAAGCCCAAACTTGAGGTCAAACGCGTCGTCTCGAATTTCTGATCGGCGTCCATCGGCGTTTATCGGCGGTTTCATGAATCGTTCTGGGTCGCGTTTATCGGCGGTTTCATGGGTTAGCCAGGGGTTTCGCCAGCGAGGTCGCGGTAAAGGTTTTCGAGGTCGCGGGTGAAGGCGGCGGCGTCGAACAGCGGCGCGCGTGCTTTGGTCGAGACGAGCCGCGCGCGCAACTCGTCGCGGAACGGCCGGTCGCTCGCGAACCGAAGCGCGAGGCGCGCGTAATCTTCGAGCGTATGCGTCACGAGCTCCGGCAGCCCGCAAGCGGCGAGGATGCTGCCCGAGACGCGGGAAGCGAAGGTCTCCCCGCATAAGCCCACGAGCAGACAGTCCGCCCACAGCGCGTCACTCGCCGTGGTGTGCGAGGTGTACGGAAAGGTATCGAGCGCGAGGTCTGCAACGCGGTAGCGCGCGAGGTGCTGCGCAAGGGGCAGCCTGGGCGCGAAGTGCAGGCGCGCGGGCGCGATGCCGTGGGCTCGCGCGACGTGCGTCAGGTTGGCGGTGGCCCAGCGGTTGTCTTCGAGCAGCCACAGCACGCTGCCGGGAACGCTCTGCAGCAGGCGCATCCAGCACGCGAAGACTTCGGGGGTGATCTTGTAGGCCTGGTTGAAGCAGCAGAACACGAAACCTTGCTCTGGCAGCCCGTAGTCAGTGCGGGCGGGCGGGGCTGCGACTTCGCGCTTGCGGTCGTTGGGCTGATAGCAATGCGGCAGCCGCAGCACGCACTCCGAGTAGGCGGATTCCCGTCCTGGCGGGACGATGAAGGGATCGGCGATCAGGCCGTCGATGAAGTCAGCGCCCATGGTGCCCGGATAGCCGAGCCAACTCACCTGCAGCGGGCACGGGCGGCGGGCGAGGATGGCGGTGCGCGCGCCCAGCGTGTAGCCCTTCAGATCGACGAGGATGTCGAGTTCGTCGTCTTTGATGCGGGCAGCGGCGAGGTCATCCGGATCGCGGGCGATATCGATGAAATGCTCGCACGCGGCGCGCAGGCGCGTGCGCAGCGCGCTATTGTCCTCGGGGCCGTAAGAATAAGCGTAAATCTCGAAGCGGGCACGCTCGTGCAGCTCGAGCACCTCGGCGAGCAGGTAGGCGGTGGCGTGCTCATGGAAATCGGAGGACAGATAGCCGATGCGCAGGCGTTCATGCGGCGTGGCACTGCGAGCGCTGCGTCTGGGTGCGGCTCCCCCGAATCGCGCCGCGGACCAGTGGCGGGCATGCGTAAGCTGTTGTTCAGCGGTCACGGGTTCGCACAGCAGCGAGAAGGGGCTTACTAGCTCCGGACTGCCCTCCAGCACGCCTGACAGCTTGCTCCACGCGCTGCGCCATTGCTCCCATTCGCATAGCCGTCTCAGCATGAACGTGAGCGAGCCGAGCAGGCCGCCGGCGCTGGTGCGCTCGAATCCGGATTCCAGCAGGGTGACCGCGCGATCGAGCTCGCCACGCGCGGAATAAATGTCGGCGAGCACGCGATATGGCTCGACCGCCGCCGGACCGAGCGTATTGGCGCGCTGCGCGGTGGATTCGGCCTCCCCCAGTTCGCCGGCCTGGAACAACGCTTCGGCCAGACCGGTCAAGGCGCCGAAGCTCTCGGGCTCTACGCGCAAGACTTCGCGCAAGTGAGTGATTGCCTCCTTGAACCGGCCGAGAGCGAGGCAGGCGGCGGCGAGGCCTTCGTGGGCGAGGATCATGTCCGGGGCGAGCTTGAGGGTAGCGAGATAGTGTTCGCGCGCGTCTTCGTGCTTGCCTTGCCGCGCCAGCGCGTGCGCCAGGTTGTTGCGCGCCTGGGCGAGCGCGGGATTGAGTTCGAGCGCGCGCCGGAAGCAGGCGATGGCTTCATCCAGGCGCTGCTGGCGCTCGTGCACGATGCCGAGGTTGACGAGCGCATCGGCGTGCTGCGGTGACTGGGCGATGGCGCGCTTGAACCACTGGCGGGCGTCATCGAGCTGGTCATGGTCGAGGCAGATCACGCCTGCATTGAACATCGCATCGACGTGGCCGGGGGCGAGCCGCAGCACCGTGTCGAAATGTTGCCGCGCGGCCGCCGTGTCTCCCGACTGCCCCAGCGCCTGGCCCAGGTTGAGGTGGATGTCCGCGTTATCCGGCTCAAGCGCGAGCGCGCGCTGCAGGGCTTGGACGGCCTCGGCGTAGCGCGCCTGGTTAAGGATAGAGACCCCCAGCCGCATCCACACCGAGGCCGGTGCGCCGGGCAATGCCGACGCGCTGCGCAAGGCGCGCTCGGCCGCGGGAAACTCACCGAGCATGAGATGCGCGAGACCGAGGTTCTCCAAGGCCGCGCCATGGCGCGGCGCGGCGGCCAGCGCCTGTTCCAGAATCGGCACGGCAGCGCGTGCGCGGCCGGTCATGAGGTGGGTGACCGCGAGCAAACTGAGCGCATCGGGATTGCGCGGCGCGTGTTGCAGCAGCTCCTGGCACAGGAATTGCGCGCCGGCGAGGTCGCCATCGTGCAGGCGCTCCTGCGCTTGCTTCAGCTTGCGGATCAATGATGCGGACATGAATCGGAAACGGGTGACTAGGTGATTCAGTGATTGGGTGATTAGGTAACAGCCCTCAGCCCTCACACCTTAGCTACTCGGACACTCAATCACTCAGTTACTCAATCGCTCAATTATGCCGGTTCCGCGCCGGTGCGTCTCGTCAAGAATGCTTAGACACTCGCTTAGGCTGCTTCTACAATAGCGCCTGACGTTCAAGGCGCCGCCGCCAAATCGCGAAGAACGTCGCTTCGAAACGATTAATATCGCCGCGCCTTCAAGATGGCTGAACTCGACGACAACCGTTCCAGCGTGCAGGACAGCTTGCAGCAGGTGACTGCCCTGTTGCGCAAGCACGAGCAGAACCTGCTGCAACAGCACGGATTGCCGCGCCCGCAGCAGGTGGAAGAGCTGCTGCACAAGCAGGACCTCGCCGCACTGCAGAAGAAGCTCGACCAGCTGCATCCCGCCGACGTCGCCTACATTCTCGAAGCGCTGCCGCTCGAAGAGCGGCTGGTGGTGTGGGATCTGGTCAAGGCCGAGCGCGACGGCGATATCCTGCTCGAGGTTTCCGATGCGGTGCGCGAGACGTTGATCGCGCACATGGAGACCCGGGAGCTGGTCGCGGCGACCGAGCAGCTCGATACCGACGAGATCGCCGACCTCGCGCCTGACCTGCCGCGGGAGGTCATGCAGGACGTATTCCGCTCGCTGTCGGTCGGGGAACGCGAGCAGCTGCGCGCGGCGATGTCGTATCCCGAAGACACGGTCGGCGCGCTGATGGATTTTGACATGATCACCGTGCGCGACGACATCACGGTCGAAGTCGTGTCGCGCTATCTGCGCCGGCTCGATGAGATGCCGGATCACACCGATCAGCTGTTCGTGGTCGACCGCGACGGGCATCTGCGCGGCCTGTTGCCGGTCAGCCGCCTGCTGGTGACCGATCTCGATGTGCCGGTGTCGAAAATCATGGTTGCCGAATCGGTCAAATTGCATCCCGACGAAAAAGCGCAGGATGCGGCGCTCGCGTTCGAGCGCTACGACCTGGTATCGGCGCCGGTGGTCGACAGCGACGGCAAGCTGGTCGGCCGCGTCACGGTCAACGCGGTGGTCGACTTCATCCGCGAGGAAACCGACAGCGAAAAGCTCTCCGCCGGCGGCTTGCGCGAGGAGGAAGACCTGTTCGCCTCGGTGTGGAGCAGCGTCAAGAACCGCTGGACGTGGCTGGCGGTCAATCTCGTCACCGCGTTCATCGCATCGCGCGTGATCGGCACCTTCGAGGGCTCGATCGGTAAGCTGGTCGCGCTGGCGGCATTGATGCCGATCATCGCCGGCATCGGCGGCAATTCCGGCAACCAGACCATTACCATGATCGTGCGCGCACTCGCGCTCGGCCAGATCACGGTCGGCAACGCGCGCAAGCTGTTCGCCAAGGAAATCGGCGTCAGTTTCATCAACGGCCTGATCTGGGGCGGCGTGGTCGGCGTGTTCGCGTTCCTGATTTACCACAGCGTGCCGCTCGGCCTCGTGATGACGAGTGCAATGCTGCTCAATCTGCTGCTCGCCGCGGTGATGGGCGTCACGATTCCGCTCCTGATGCAGAAGCTCGGCCGCGACCCGGCGGTGGGCTCGAGCGTGCTGATCACCGCGATTACCGACAGCGGCGGGTTCTTTATTTTTCTCGGCCTCGCGACGCTGTTCCTCGTTTGACCCAAGACATGCAACCGCCGATGGACCTCTAAACCAATGCAACCGCCGATGAACGCCGATTTACGCCGATGGAAAAACAAAGTACATATATTTTTGGGCAAAGGTATTGGTTTTAAATTTTCTCTCGGTATTTTCCTTGCCCTCTGTAGCTAACGCCTTTTGACTTTGTTTCTGACTTTATCCGCGTTTATCGGCGGTTCCTCGCATTGCTGTGAAAAAGTTTGACCTGGTGGTGATCGGCTCGGGCCCCGGCGGCTATCGCGCGGCGGTGGTGGCGGCGCTGCGCGGACTCAACGTCGCGATCATCGAGAAAGCCGCCTGGGGCGGCTGCTGCTTGAACCGCGGCTGCGTGCCGAAAAAAGACTGGTATCGCAGCGCGCGCCTGATCGCGGCGAGCGGCGGCTTCGGCCAGCGCGGCATACGCGGCGAACTGAGCGGCGACCTCGACTGCGCGTGGCAGCACCAGCGCGACGCCGTCGCGCGCATCCGCGCGAGCTATCGGGATTATCTCAAGCGGCTGGGCGTAACGGCCGTAGGCGGCGCCGCGCGCTTCATCGACAGCCGCACGTTGGCGGTGGACGGCGCCCCGCTTACCGGCGCGCATGTCATCATCGCCACCGGCGCCGAGCCGTATGTGCCCGCCAATCTGCCGCGTATTCCACGGCGGGTGCTGACCACCGACGATCTGTTTGCCGCGCCGCCGCCTGCCGGCAAGCGTGTCGCCATCATCGGCTCGGGTGTGGTCGCGACCGAGTTTGCCTTCATTCTTGCGATGTTCGGCCTGGAAGTGCTGTGGCTCGCGCAGCGCGAGCCACTCGCCGGCCGCGGTTTCAGCGCGACCGCGCGCAAAACGCTCTATGCGCGGTTCGCCGACTTCGGCATACGCGTGCGCACCGCCAGCCGCGCGCAGTCGCTGAATGCGACTGACCACGGCGTGCTGGTGATCCTGCCCGATGGCACGCGCGAGCAGGTGGACTGGGTACTGCTTGGCGCCGGCCGCACTCCGCATACCGCGACGCTCGAATTGGCCAACGCCGGTGTCGCCGTCGATACACGCGGTTTCATTGTTGTCGACCGTTCTCAGCAGACTTCGCAGCCGCATATTTACGCGATCGGCGATGTCGCCAATCCCGCAATGACCTCGAACCACGCGCTGGCGGAAGCGGGGATCGCGGTCGCCAACCTGATTGAGCCGCGATGCTGCGCCTCCGACCCGGATGCGGTCCCCGAGGTCGTTTATTCCGCGCTCGAGCTCGCCCGCATCGGCGTCGACGAAGAGCGCGCCGAAGCGCTCGGTTACGAGCCGGCGACCGGCTTTACCGCGTTTGCGACCAGCCCCGCCGCCATGGTCGACGACGATGCGGCCGGCTTCGTGCGCATCGTGTCCGCTGCCGATACGGGCAAGCTGCTCGGCGCCGAAATTGCAGGCAGCGCAGCAGGCGAATTGATCCACCTGCTCGGCATCGAGTTCGGAGCCCCGCAGGCATTGCAACGCCTCGCCGCAATGCCTTATAACCATCCGGCGCGCGCGGAGGAGATCCGCAATGCGGTCGAGACGCTGGCTGCGCGTTGGGGGCTCGCCGAACGCGTGTTCATGGCGACGACCGAGCGCTGATCGGTTTGGAATAAACTACGCCGCGAGGTGTTTACCGGGGGCAGGATCTTCCCTGCGCTTGCGGATTAGGAGCAGATGATGACCCGTTTCAAACATGCGATTGCCGGCATTGCGCTGGCGCTGCTGTTGGCGGCCTGCACCGGCATGCCCTACGCCCCGGTGAAATACACGAATGGCCTCATGACCAGCAACTCGGGCATGACGCTTTACACGTTTGACAAAGACACGGCGGGCTCGGGCAAGAGCGCCTGCGCTGGCCCGTGCGCGAAGAACTGGCCGCCGTTCACGGACGGAGCCGGCGATCAGTCGGGCGGTGACTGGACGGTCATTACGCGGGATGACGGCAGCAAGCAGTGGGCCTATTCGGGCAAGCCGCTATACCTCTGGTCCAAGGATCAGAAGCCCGGCGACAGGACCGGCGACGGCTTTCTGAACAACTCATGGCACGTGGTCAAACGCGAGGCGCCTCCGCCGACGGAACGGTGAGCCATGGACGGTCGCGGCCGCGACTTTATCGAGTACATTCCCCGTCTGCGCCGCTATGCGAGGGCGCTGGCGGGGGAGCGATCGCGCGCCGACGATTTGGTCCAGGACACGCTCGAGCGGGCGTTAGTCAAGTTTCATTTGTGGCAGCCGGGCAGCGATCTGCGTGCCTGGCTGTTCACCATCATGCATAACGTCTTTATCAATCAGTTGCGCTCTCAGGCCGCCGGTTTGACCGTCGGGCTCGACGACGAAGCGCTACCCATGGCGGTGCGCCCAACGCAGAGTGACTGGCTGGAAGTGCGTGATCTGCAGGCGAGCCTGCTGCAGCTGCCCGACGAGCAGCGCGAGGTGCTGCTGCTGGTCGGGCTCGAACAGATGACTTACGAGGAAACCGCGGGCGTGCTCGGGATTCCAATCGGCACGGTGATGTCGCGGCTGTCGCGGGCGCGCGAGAGGTTGCGTGCGTTGCTTGCGAACGGCGGCGCCGCGCCTGCCGGCTTGAAGGTGGTGAAATGAACCAATTGCCGGTAACCGAAGCCGAACTGCACGCCTGTGTCGACGCCCTGCTGCCGGAGGCGCGCCGTGCCGAGGTCGAAGCGTATCTCGCAGCCCACCCCGAAGACGCGCAGCGCGTGCGCGCTTGGCGTGAACAGAATCAGGCGTTGCATGAGTGGTTCGATCCGGTGCTCGCCGAAGCGCTGCCGGCACGCGTGCGCAAGTCGGCGCGGTCGCGCCGCATGCCGCCGGCATTGCGTTATGCGGCGGCGGTGGCATGGTTTGCACTGGGCGGCGTGGCCGGGTGGTATATGCAGGCCTACAATGCGGCGAAACCGGCCGATGCGGTTGCGTTCGCGCGCCAGGCCGCGATCGCGCACGTCGTTTACAGTCCCGAGGTGCGCCATCCGGTGGAAGTCGGCGCTGACCAGGAAGCGCATCTGGTGGCGTGGTTGTCCAAACGCCTCGGCGCCAGTCTCAAGGTGCCTCAACTCACGGCGGTCGGCTATCAACTGGTCGGCGGCCGCCTGCTGCCGGGCAACCGGGGACCGGTCGCGCAGTTCATGTTCCAGGACGGCAACGGCCAGCGCCTTACCTTATACGTGCGCAGCGGGGCCAGCGACAGCAAGGAAACCGCGTTCCGCTACGCCCAGGAACGCGGTATCGGCGTGTTTTACTGGATCGACGGCAAGTTCGGCTACGCGTTATCGGGCGAAATCGACAAAGCCGAGCTGCTGCGCGTCGCCAAGACGGTCTATCAGCAGCTGAACCCCTGATCGGGCCGCAGCCTGATCCGGCTATGCCGCCTGCCCGGGCTGCTCATGTTTTTCCAGGCGGCCCCGTTTGTTACCACCCGAACCCGTTGACCCGTTTTTCGACCCTGCAGCCGTTGTCGGGGAAGAGGCCGCGCGGCTGTTTAATATCGTTGGGTCACGAGCTGCGTGCCGCCGATTCCGTTTGCCGCAACTGAACCGGTAACGTAATAAAAAATTCTGCGGCAACGCCGGCGGCAATCGCGTCGTTGCGTTTATTCGATAGCAAATCGGCGGCGTTGTGCGTGATCAGTGAGCGCTGAAAGAAATATCAAGCAGCCGTTGATTTACGGCATGGTGCAGGCGCTGCCGTCGTTACTGCCGACGATGTTTACGGTGCAAAAAATCTGCGGCCAGCGTTGCCGCCGCGACGGCCGACGCGCTGCGCGGGGCACTCAAAACCCGCGCCGGAATGTTAAAACTTCTATAAATAAATCAAATACTTGAAGCAATATCTTGGATCGGGTCGGGGACGCCGAAGTGATGGTGACTAACCCTGGGAATGGTACTGCGAGGGAAGGTGATCCGGAACCGGCTGCGCTGGCTGCAGCCGCTGACTACTGGTGGAGCAAATAACGGGAGCCGGGGAGCCCAGCTCCCGCTCGAAGCAACTACCGTTACTTCTTCTTCTTAGCTGTTTTCTTTTTAGCTTTTTTCTTCGCTGCCATTGTTATCTCCTTACGAGTTATTGATTGACTTAACGTGCAAACAGCTTTTGTTTCTGCACTCCCAATGCATCGCTTCACGTTGCCGCATGTGATTCCTGTTTTGTTTCCAAAGCAGGATTACGACGCTTGGTGCGCTAATTCTATGCTACGTTCAAAAATAAATGCAACACTTTTTTAAAAAAAATGAAATGGTGTGGTATGGATGTTGCACATATGCCGCCGGAATTATTGTCCGCGAGCGTGAACATCATCACGATTTTTGTCGCGCGAATCGCGTTTCAAACATCGGATAACGCTTCGATGATGCGATGAAGCGATGAAATTTCGACAGTTTGAATCGTTATTGCGGCAATAAATGTTCCGGCGCGATCAACTGCGCGATCGTTTCCCGTTCGCGGATCAAATGCATTTCGGTCCCGCTGACCATCACTTCAGCCGCGCGCGGCCGCGTGTTGTAATTGGAACTCATCGTCATGCCATAAGCGCCCGCTGACATGATTGCAACCAGATCGCCCTCGGCCAGGCTTAGTTCGCGGTCATGGCCGAGAAAGTCGCCGGTTTCACATATCGGCCCGACCACTTCGTAACGACGCGCCGGGGCGCGCCGCGGCTGCACCGGCTGGATATCGTGCCACGCGTCATACAGCGCCGGCCGCATCAGGTCATTCATCGCGGCATCGAGCACGGCAAAGTTGCGATGCGCGCCATGTTTCAGGTATTCGACGCGCGCGAGCAGGATGCCGGTGTTGCCGGCCAGCGAACGACCGGGTTCAAACAGGATCTTTTGCCGGCGGTTGCCGAGACAGGCCAGCAGCGCCTGGATGTAGTCGGCGACCGGCGGCAGTACTTCGTCGCGATAGCGGATGCCCAGCCCCCCGCCTATATCGACATGCGTGACATTGATGCGCTCGGCGGCCAGGCGGTCGACCAGATCGAGCAGTTTTTGCAGTGCAGCGATGAATGGCGGAATGTCAGTGAGCTGCGAGCCGATGTGGCAATCGATACCGGTGACGCGCAGGTTCGCCATGCCGGCCGCGCTGCGATACAGCGGCAGCGCGTCCTCGAACGCCACCCCGAACTTGTTTTCCTTGAGGCCGGTCGCGATGTAGGGGTGGGTCTTGGCGTCGACGTCGGGATTGACGCGCAGGCTCACCGGCGCGGTCCTGCCCAGTTCACCGGCGATGCGGTCGAGCCGCTTCAGTTCGCTTTCGGATTCGACGTTGAAGCACAGGATGCCGGCGGACAGCGCGGCGCGCATCTCGGCAGTGCTTTTGCCGATGCCCGAAAACACGGTTTTGCGCGGATCGCCGCCGGCGGCGATGACACGCTCGAGTTCGCCGCCCGAAACGATGTCGAAACCGCTGCCGAGCCGCGCCAGCAGATTGAGCACGGCCAGGCTGGAATTGGCCTTGACCGCATAGCAGATCAGGTGGTCGCGGCGCGCCAGCGCCTGGTCGTAGGCGTGATAGGCGGCTTCGAGCGCCGCGCGCGAATAGACGTAGCAAGGAGTCCCGAACTGCTCGGCGACGCGAGCGAGCGGCACCGATTCAGCGCACAACTGCTGATCGCGATACGTGAAATAGCTCACTTGGATGCAGGTGGAGCGGGGGTTTTCTTGTCATCGGACTGCGTGCCGGGGGCCGGCGCGGCGGCGGGCGGACTGGCCGCGGGCTTTGGCTCCGGCAGGTAGAGCGGCCCTTTGAGACCGCAGGCCGGAAGCCCGGCCGCCAGCACTAGCAGCAGAACGGATTTGCGCATGAGAATTTATGGCGCGTAATGCGCCGCTGAATATTAGCACAATGGCCGTTACCGCTTTGCGGTTGACAAATGCCGACTGCTTACGCCAGCAGATAACGGTGGCCATCGTGCCGCAACGCGAGCCGTCGCTGTGCGTAGTCGGGCAGCACGGCGGCCACCCGGCGCCAGAAGCGCTGCGAATGATTGGGTTCACGCAAATGCGCGAGCTCGTGCACCACCACGTAATCGATCAGCGCTGGCGGCATCTGGATCAGCCGCCAGTTGAGATGCACGCGCCCGTCAGGGTGGCAGGTGCCCCAGCGGGTCTTGGCGTTCGACAGGCGGATGGTGGGCACTCGCACAGCGAGCGCTGGTGCAAAGTGCAAAGCGCGCTGCTCGAACCAGCCCAGTGCGGTGGTGCGCAGCCAGGCGACGGCGTGTTCGGCCAGCATGGCTTGGTCGCCCGCATTCGCGGCAATGTACAGGCGGCCGTTATCACGCTCGGTGACGCTGCGCTCGAGATCGAGCGCAAGTGTTAATGGCTCGCCCAGCGCCATCACGGTCGCGCCCGCTTGCCAGGTGAACCGCGGCGGCCGGCGCGCCTGCCACTCGGCCAGTTTGCGGCTCACCCAGCGCGCATGCGCGCCGAGCAGGGACTCGATGCGGCCTTGCGACGCACTCCACGGCGCGCCGACGCGCAAACCGTCTTCATCTATCGTGAACGTGATGCGGCGGCGGCGCAGGCTGCGTTTGAGCGTGTATTCGATCGGCTGCCCGTCGAGCCTGAATGGGTGGCGGGTGGCGATCTGCGCCGGCGCACGGCCGGGCACGAATTCAAGCTGCGGGGGTTTACGCCTGGCCATCCGGGCGCCCCAGACGCCGCATTTCCGCTTCAATCCAGTCCTCGACCCGGCGCGTCAGCGCCCCGGCTTTCGCGCCGCGGCTGTCGATGGCCTCACCGATGCTGACGGTCACCGTGCCCGGGTATTTGAGAAACGCGTGGCGGCGCCAGCTGTACCCGGCGTTATGCGCAATCGGCAGCACCGGCGCGCCGGCGCGCGCCGCCAGCGCCGCGCCGCCGGTCTGGTATCTGCCGCGTTTCCCGGGGGGAATGCGCGTACCCTCGGGAAATACGATCACCCAGAAGCCGCGCGCGAGGCGGTCCTTGCCCTGCTTGAGCATCTGCTTCAGCGCGCGCGTGCCGGAGCTGCGGTCGATCGCGATCGGCGACACCATGGCGAGCCCCCAGCCGAAAAACGGGATCCACAACAGCTCGCGCTTGATCACGTACACCTGGGGCGGAAAAATCACCTGGAAGGCAACCGTTTCCCATGCCGATTGATGCTTGGACAGCACGACACACGGTTCGCGCGGGATGTGCTCGGCGCCGATTACGCGGTAGCGGATGCCGCAGATGGCCTCGGCGGCCAGCACGATCAGCCGCGCCCAGAGGGAGATGATGCGATAACGGGTGACGGGCTTGAGCGGAAACGTGAGCAGCGCGATAAACGTAAACAGTGGCGTAAGCAGGAGCTGGACGGCGGCGAACAGGCACGAGCGCAGGACGACGCTCATGGTGCGATCGACTGCACGGCCGCATCGAGGTCGGCATACACCTGGGTGTTCGCCGGCAACCCGCCCGCCGCCGCGGTCTGTTTGCCCTTACCGGTCAGCACCAGTATCGGCTGCGCTGCGACTTGCGCCGCCGCCTGCAGATCGCGCGGCGAATCGCCGATGCACGGCACGCCGGCCAGATCGACGTTGAAGCGGAGCGCGATATCTTCGAGCAACCCGGGCTTGGGCTTGCGGCAGCTGCAATTGGCATCCTGCGCGTGGGGGCAGTAGAACACCGCATCGATGCGCCCGCCCGCCTGGGCAAGCGCCTTGTGCATCTTGTCGTGGATCGCGTTGAGCATCGCCATGTCGAGCAGCCCGCGGCCGACGCCGGACTGGTTGGTCGCGATCACCACGCGCCAGCCGGCCTGGTTGAGCCGCGCGATCGCTTCCAGGCTGCCCGGGATCGGCTTCCACTCCTCGGGCGTCTTGATGAACTCGGCGCTGTCGTAGTTGATCACGCCGTCGCGGTCGAGAATGACGAGTTTCATGAGGCGAGCTTGGAGATGTCGGCGACGCGGTTCATTTCACGCCGCAGGTCGGCCAGCAGGGCCAGCCGATTTTGTCGCAGTACGGCATCGTCCACCATTACCATGACGGCATCGAAAAACGCATCCACTGGGGATTTCAAAACCGCAAAAGTTTTGAGGTAACCCGTGTAATCGCCTTGCTCGAAAAGTGGGGTGGCTTGTCTTGAAGCGGTTTTGAGCGCATCGAATAACGCCCGCTCCGCAGGTTCCTTCAACTTGTCGGCTTCGGCATTTACAAAGGATTCACCCTTAGCCTCGGCTTGCCTGAGAATGTTGGCAACGCGCTTGTTCGCGGCGGCAAGGCTTCCGGCTTCGGGTAAGCCGGCGAAAGCGCGTACCGCCGCCAGTTGGCGGGGCACTTGATCGAGTCGGGTTGGCCCCATGCAAAGCACCGATTCGACCTCGTTTGCGGTGTAATCCGCAGTCCCGGCAATAACCGAGCCTTGCCCTACAAGGGCGCCCGTTGTTGCGTGCTGCCGCGTTTGGTGCGCAGTCCCGCGCAGGTGACCGCGCAAGCGCTCGAGTATGAATATTTGCAGATCGGTGTGTGCGTCGCCGAGTATTAATGGCGGGAATGCTGCAAAAGCGGCATTCAGCAGATCGTGGAGAGATACCGCAAAGTTGTTCTCAACGAGTATGCGGACAACGCCCAACGCGTGGCGCCGTAGGGCAAACGGATCTTTGTCACCGGAAGGCTGCTGACCAATACCAAACATTCCTGCGAGCGCTTCCAGCTTGTCGGAGAGCGCGACCGCGCAGGCAACGTTCCCGTCGGGCAGGCGATCGCCGGCAAAGCGAGGTCGGTAGTGTGCTTCGATCGCGTCGGCGACCTCATTTGGCTCGCCATCATGCAGGGCGTAATAACGACCCATGACGCCCTGCAGCTCCGGAAACTCGCCGACCATGCCGGTGAGCAAGTCCGCCTTGGCAAGCCAGGCCGCGCGCTCGGCCAGAGCGGCATCAGCGCCGAGCATGCGTGCGATCTTGCCGGCGAGCAATTGAACCCGCTCGGTGCGATCGAGCTGCGTGCCGAGCTTGTTGTGATAGACGACTTTCGCGAGTTGGGGCACGCGTTCTTCGAGCCGGGTTCTGCGATCCAGGTCGAAGAAGAACCTGGCGTCGGCAAGCCGCGCGCGCAGCACGCGCTCGTTGCCGCGGATAATGTTTGCAGGGTCCCTGGTTTTGAGGTTGCTGACGACCAGGAACTTCGCCAGCAGCTTGCCGCCGGCGTCGGCAAGCGGGAAATATTTCTGGTGCTGCTGCATCGACAGGATCAGGCATTCCTGCGGCACGCTCAGGAATTCCGCGCTGAAGCTGCCCTGATAAACCACCGGAAACTCGACCAGCGCGGTGACTTCATCGAGCAGCGCATCGTCCCACAGCGGTTTGGCGCCGGCGGCTGCGGTTTCCAGCGTGGCGCGCATGCGTTCCCTGCGCTTGGCAAACGAGGCAATGACCGAACCCTGCTTCTCAAGCACGGCTTCGTACTGATCGGCGGCGGGAATTTCAATCCAGCCGCTGCTCAGGAAGCGGTGTCCCCGGGTTTGCTTGGTGCTCTTGAGGCCCCAAACCTCGCCCCGAACGACGCGCGAGCCGTGCATCATCACCAGTCCATGCACTGGCCGCACGAACTCGGCTTCACCCGAGCCCCATCGCATCATTTTCGGCACGGGGAGCCGCTTCAAGGCCGCTTCAACCTTGTGTTCGAGATTGGTTCGAAGGTGCGTGCCTGCAGCAACCTTGCGACAAGCAAAGACTTTTCCCTTCGGGGTGTCGATTTGTACAAGCTCATCAACAGTCACGCCGTTCTTTTTCGCAAAACCGACGAGCGCCGGGGTCGGTTTACCATCGACGCCCAGCCCGACTTTGGCCGACGGTCCGGGAACCTCCAGCGCCTGGTCCGGCGCTTTGTCCAGAACATTGGAGACGGAAACAGCAAGACGACGAGGTGTCGCATACGCTTGCGCGGTGCTTTTCTCTGCCAGCAGATTGTCTTGACGAAGATCTTCGACCAAGGCGTCACAGAAGACCTGCGCCAAGCGCTGTAGCGCCTTCGGCGGCAGTTCTTCGGTCAGCAGCTCGACGAGTAGGGTTTCAGCCATGGCTCACTGCCGCAACAGCGGGAAGCCGAGCTTCTCGCGCGAGTCGTAATAGGCCTGCGCCACCAGCCGCGCGAGGTTACGCACGCGGCCGAGATAAGCGGCGCGCTCCGTCACCGAGATCGCGCCGCGCGCATCGAGCAGATTGAACGTGTGCGAGCACTTCAACACCATTTCATAGCCCGGCAGCGGCAGACCGGCTTCGATCAGGCGCCCGGCTTCGGCCTCGAATTGACTGAAATGCCCGAACAGCATTTCAACGTTGGCGAGCTCGAAATTGTATTTCGACTGCTCGACTTCGTTCTGGTGATAGACGTCGCCGTAGGTCATGCCGTCGGTCCACACCAGATCGAACACGCTTTCCCTGCCCTGCAGATACATCGCGAGCCGCTCCAGCCCATAAGTGAGCTCGCCCAGCACCGGCTTGCAGTCGAGCCCGCCGACCTGCTGGAAATAAGTGAACTGGGTGATCTCCATCCCGTTCAGCCACACTTCCCAGCCGAGCCCCCACGCGCCGAGCGTCGGCGATTCCCAGTCGTCCTCGACGAAGCGGATGTCGTTGGCGCGCGAATCGACGCCGAGCGCGACCAACGATTCGAGGTAGAGTTCCTGGATGTCGGCGGGCGACGGCTTGAGTGCGACCTGATACTGGTAATAATGCTGCAGGCGGTTGGGGTTCTCGCCGTAGCGGCCGTCCTTGGGCCGCCGCGACGGCTGCACGTAAGCGGCGCGCCACGGTTCGGGCCCGAGCGCGCGCAGGAAGGTCGCGGTGTGAAAAGTGCCGGCGCCGACTTCCATGTCGTAAGGTTGCAGCA
Organism: Betaproteobacteria bacterium; assembly: GCA_023266235.1. Taxonomy (GTDB): domain Bacteria; phylum Pseudomonadota; class Gammaproteobacteria; order Burkholderiales; family SG8-41; genus PALSA-1004. Next base: position 5,443 of record JAHFRL010000013.1, on the reverse strand, counting down.
GCGCGCAACCGTGCTTGCCCCAGTATTCCTGGAGCCGCAGGATGATTTGTTGAAAGGTCAGCATGGGTGCGCGATCGCTCGCGCTAACGCCTTGGCAAGCCGCGAATTTTACCGGCTTCACGCAGTCCTAGCCACCCGCCGGCGAGCAGCAGCAGTGCCAGCGCGCTGATCGGTGCGTTGCCCCAGCGCACGTAGGGCGTCGCCCCGGCGTAGCCCTGCACTTCGCCGCTGACCACGGCGGCGGTGAACTCGGGCGCTACCGACCGGACTTTGCCGTGCTGGTCGATGATGGCAGTCATGCCGGTATTGGTCGCGCGCAGCATGTAACGGCCCGTCTCGAGCGCGCGCGCCTGGGAGATTTGCAGGTGCTGCTGCGGCGCGACCGAGCGGCCGAACCAGGCGACATTGCTGACGTTGGCAAGCAGCGTCGCCTGCGGCAGCTGGCGGATGATTTCCGCGCCGAATGCGTCTTCATAGCAGATATTGACCGCAATGCGCTGGCCGGCGACAGCCAGCGGTTGCTGCGTTTCGGCGCCGCGCGCGAAATCGAGCAGCGGGATCTGCGTCACTTCGAGAAACCAGCCGAATACCGGTTTGAGCGGCACGAATTCGCCGAACGGCACGAGATGCGACTTGCGGTAAGTTTGCGTCGGCGCCGCGCCGAACGACAGCACGCTGTTGTAGTAGTCGCGCGCGTCGCCGCGCTCGGGCACGCCGATCAGAACGTCGCCGCCGTTGCTGCGCGCGTGCCTGGCGAGGCTGTCGAGGTAATCCTTGGGCACGTCGTGCAGATACATCGGCAGCGCGGTTTCAGGCAGGAGGATGAGGCGTGCGTTGCTGCTGTTGACGAGACTGCGGTAGGTTTCGAGCGTCGATGTGACCCTGTCGCTGCGCCATTTCATTTCCTGCGGGATATTGCCCTGCAGCAGGCTGACCGCGAGCGGGGCGCCGGTGGGCGTGGTCCAGTCGATGGATCGCAGCGCGTAGCCGCCGGCCCAGACAACAGCAAGGATGAGGGGTGAGGGATGAAGGATGAGGGAAAGCCAATATTTACGACTTTTGTCGCTTCCCGGTCCGGCTACATCCTTCCAGTGCGCCCATAGCGTGACGATCGCTCCGGCGCTGACGGCCGTGGCCAGGGTCGCGCCATATACGCCCAGCAGCGGCAGATAACCTGCGAGCGGACTGTCGGGAACCTGGGCATAACCGAGCGCGATCCACGGAAAGCCCGTGAACAGCCAGCCGCGCAGCCAGTCGGCGAGCGTCCACAACGCCGGCAACACCGCCAATGTAGCGAGCGCCGAACGTGGTCCGAGCACGTAGTAAATCCAGCCCGTCACCGCCGGGTAGAGCGCGAGATAAGCGCAGAACAGCAGCGTGACGGCCGCCGCCAGCAACGCCGGCATGGCGCCGAAGTCGTGCAGGCTGACGTAAACCCAGCTCACGCCGGTGAGAAAGTAGCCGAGGCCGAAGCTGAAGCCGGTGAGCGCCGCATCGCGGCGGCTGGCTGCGCGGCGCCACAGTACGATCAGCAGCGCGAGTGTCGCTACCGGCAATGGGAACAGATAGAACGGCGCGAAACCCGGCACCGTCACCGCGCCGGCGAGTGCGGCGAGCGGCAGCGTCTGGACGCGAGGCAGCGCGCCGTGGCCCGGGGTCGTGGTCACGCCGGCGGACATGCGCTACTTCGCGCCGGCCTTTTTTTCCACCAGCAGGAGATGCAACCGGCGGCTGTCGGCGCGCAGCACTTTGAAATTCAGATTGTCGAAGCTCAAAACTTCGCCGCGCTTGGGCATGCGGCCGAAACGGCTCAACACCAGGCCGCCGATGGTGTCATTGTCCTCGTCGCTGAAAGCGGTGCCGAATACAGTGTTGAATTTGACGATTTCGGTCACTGCCTTGACGCGGAAGGCGCCGCCCTTGTCGGCGATGATGTCGTCCTCGGTTTCGTCGAAGTCGTATTCATCCTCGATGTCGCCGACGATCTGCTCGAGCACGTCCTCGATCGTCACCAGCCCGGCCACACCGCCGTACTCGTCGACCACGATCGCCATGTGATTGCGGTTGGCGCGGAAGTCCTTGAGCAGCACATTGAGCCGTTTCGATTCGGGGATGAATACCGCCGGGCGCAGCATGTCGCGCACGTTGAACTCCTCCTCGCCGGCGTAATAGCGCAGCAGGTCCTTGGCGAGCAGGATGCCGACCACGTCGTCCTTGTTGTCCTCGATCACCGGGAAGCGCGAGTGGTTGGTCTGGATCACGAGCGGAATGAATTTATCGGGTGGCTCGGCTATGTCGATCACGTCCATCTGCGCGCGCGGAACCATGATGTCGCGCGCCTGCATCTCCGACACCTGCAGCACGCCCTCGATCATCGACAGCGCATCGCTGTCGAGCAGGTTGCGGTCGTAGGACGAGCGCAGCAGCTCGATCAGCTGCTCGTGGTCCTCCGGCTCGCGCATCAGGAGCGCGTGGAGGCGCTCGAGCCAGGTGGGTTTGGGGTGACTATCGTCCATGTTTGCGTGAGGCGTGAGGCGTAAGGCGCGCGGGCGGTTTTTCACCGACTCTCTCCTCTCTCCCATACGGATCGGGGTAGCCGAGCTTGGCGAGGATACGTACTTCAAGTCGCTCCATGCGGCGAGCCTCGCTCGCGCGTCCGTGATCGTAGCCCTGCAGATGCAGCACGCCGTGCACCGTCAGGTGGGCGTAATGCGCATCGCGGCTCACCCCGCGCGTGCGCGCTTCGCGCGCCACGACCGGCGCGCAGATCGCGATGTCGCCCGCAAGCGGGCGCCGCTCCGAATAAACGAAGGTCAGCACATTGGTCGCGTAGTCGCGCTTGCGGTAATGCTGATTGAGGCGACGCGCTTCCCGTGCGCCGACGATGCGCAGCGTAACGCGGGCGCTCTTCCTGAGCGCGGCGCGCGCCCATCGCTTGAACCTGGCGCGTGACGGCAACTGAGCGCAGCGGGTGCCATACTGGACCGTCAACGCGAGCTCAGGCGCCCGGCTCGGTTTGCGCTTTGGTGTGCCGCTCGTAGGCATTGACGATACGCTGCACCAGCGGATGCCGCACGACGTCGCTTGATTGGAAATGCGTGAATGCGATGCCGCGCACGCGTTTCAGCACCGCGCGCGCCTCGATCAGCCCGCTCTTGTGGCCGCGCGGCAGGTCGGTCTGGGTGACGTCGCCGGTGACCACCGCCTTGCTGCCGAAGCCGATGCGCGTGAGGAACATTTTCATCTGCTCCGGGGTCGTATTTTGTGCCTCGTCAAGAATCACGAACGAGTGGTTGAGCGTGCGGCCGCGCATGAACGCAAGCGGCGCAACCTCGATCGCGTTGCGCTCGAACAGCTTGGCGACCTTGTCGAAACCCAGCAGTTCGTAGAGCGCGTCGTAAAGCGGGCGCAGATAGGGATCGACTTTCTGCGCCATGTCGCCGGGCAGAAACCCGAGCCGTTCGCCGGCCTCGACTGCCGGGCGCACCAGCACGATGCGCTTGACATGGTCGCGCTCGAGCGCATCCACGGCGCATGCGACCGCGAGATAGGTCTTGCCGGTGCCGGCAGGGCCGATCGAGAACGTGATGTCGTGGCCCTGGATCTGCTTCAAGTACTGCACCTGGCGCGGCGTGCGGCCGTGCAGATCAGGGCGCCGGGTTTTCAGCTGCGGCACGTCTTCGGCCGGCGCCGCGGGCCTGGCGCGCGTCACTTCGATCAGTCCCAACTGCACGTCTTCGACCGACAGGGTGCGTTTGGTTTTGGCATAGAATTTCTCGAGCGCCTGCGCCGCGAGCCGCGTCTGATCGGGTCTGCCGGTCAGCGCAAAGCGCGCGCCGCGGCGCGCGATCAACACGTCGAGCGCGGTCTCGATCTGGCGCAGGTTCTCATCGAGCACGCCGCACAGATTGGCGAGCCGCTGGTTGTCGACCGGCGTAAAGGAAACTTCGACCGGCTTCAAGCGTGAACGCGTGCGAGCTCGCCGCGCAGCGAATGCGACAGTGCGGCGGTGATGATGACGTCGACAAATTGCCCGGTCAGCCGCGCGCTGCCGGCGAAGTTGACGACACGGTTGTTGTCGGCGCGGCCGGCGAGCTCGCGCGCGTCTTTGCGCGAGGCGCCCTCGACCAGGATGCGCTGCGTCGTGCCGACCATCGCTTGGCTGATCGCCTGCGCCTGGCCTTCGATCAACGCCTGCAGACGCTGCAGCCGCGCGAGCTTCATTGCAGGCGGCGTTGCGTCGGGCAGCTCGGCCGCCGGCGTGCCGGGGCGCGGGCTGTAGACGAAGCTGAAGCTTGCGTCGAAGCCGACGTCCTCGACGAGCTTTAACGTCGCCGCGAAATCGGCCTCGGTTTCGCCGGGAAAACCGACAATGAAATCAGACGTGATCGAAACCCCGGGGCGCACCTTGCGCAACCGGCGGATGATCGATTTGTATTCGAGCGCGCTGTAGCCGCGCTTCATCGCGGCGAGCACGCGGTCCGAGCCCGACTGCACCGGCAAGTGCACGTGGCTCACCAGCTGCGGCAGGCGCGCATAAATATCGATCAAGCGCGGCGTGAATTCCTTCGGGTGCGATGTCATATAGCGGATGCGCTCGATGCCGGGGATGGCGGCGACGTATTCGAGCAGCGACGCGAAATCGGCCGCTGCACGCGCGCCGCCGGCTTCGGCGCCGCCTTCCATGCGCCCACCGGATTCATGAATCGCTCCACGCCAGGCGTTCACATTCTGGCCGAGCAGCGTGATTTCCCTGACGCCTTGCGCGGCGAGTTCCGCGACCTCGGTCAGCACGTCGTCGAGCGGCCGCGAGACTTCCTCGCCGCGCGTGTAGGGCACGACGCAGAAGCTGCAATATTTGCTGCAGCCTTCCATGGTCGACACGAACGCCGTGCTGCCGTCGACGCGTGCCGGCGGCAGATGGTCGAACTTCTCGATCTCGGGAAACGAGATGTCGATTTGCGGCGCGCCGCTCGCGCGGCGCGCGGCTATCAGCTCCGGCAGCCGGTGCAGCGTTTGCGGGCCGAATACCAGGTCGACGTACGGCGCGCGCGCGACTATCGCCGCGCCTTCCTGGCTGGCCACGCAGCCACCGACGCCGATGATCATGTCGGGCCGCGCCTGCTTCAGGTGCTTGACGCGGCCCAGGTCGTGAAAGACTTTTTCCTGTGCTTTTTCGCGTACCGAGCAGGTATTGAACAGGATCACGTCAGCGTCGTCAGGCGTAGCGGTCGCGACCATGCCGTGCGCGGCGTTGAGCACGTCGGCCATCTTGCCCGCGTCGTACTCGTTCATCTGGCAGCCGAAGGTCTTGATGTAGAGTTTGTGCGCCACGCGCGGCTACTTCCGCTGGTCGAGTTGCGCCTGTTCCTGCGGCGTGAGGATATAGATGCGCGCGACATCGCCGTGCATGTCGATGGTGAACGCGACTTCAGCGCCCGGC